>JASHTS010000113.1 GCA_030040425.1 Acidobacteriaceae bacterium
ACGCCCACGCAGGTTACGGCGCTGGCCGGCCCCTGGCTCAGCACCTCGAGAGCGAGAGCGGCGGCGCGATCGTTGAAGTCAGGAGCGCCGGTATCGAGAACGATGTTGCGCACGCGCGCGGACTCCGCAACGGGCTTTCTGGTGATCATCACCACTTCCCGGCACTCCGGGATTGCGAGCAGCGCAGCGACGGTTGCACTACCGACCTGGCCTGTGCCACCCAGAATCATTGCGGCGAAAGTCTGCTTCATCAGCAGGACCTCTGTTCAGTTAAGGATGCGACGACCCACTTCTCCCCGGATGGAAGCATACCTGACCACCGGTCGCCTGGGGTGGAACGAAGCTTTCTATAATTCATTTCATGCCCACCACACGCCTGGCCACGCTTGCCGATGCCGCGCTGATCACGGCGCACCGGCGCGCCATGTTTGCCGAGGCCGGCCTGGGAACTGCGGACACGCTGGAGCAAATGGCCCCGACTTTCACGCCGTGGCTGGAGCGCATGATGACGGAGGGCCGCTACGTGGGCTGGATCGTCGAAGAGGATTGTGCGATTGCAGCGTCGGCGGGGTTTTTCGAGCTGGACTGGCCGCCGCACCCGTTTGATCCCACGGAGACAGCGCGGGGCTACCTGCTCAACTTCTGGGTCGAGCCCGCCTATCGCAGGCGCGGGCTGGCGCGTGCGCTGGTGCGGGAGGCCGTGAGCGAGAGCCGGCGGCGCGGATTGCGCGTGACCGCGCTGCACGCTTCGGCGGCCGGGCGGCCGGTGTACGAAAAGGAAGGCTTCCGCGCTTCGAGCGAGATGCTTTTCGTGGACCGCCCGTAAACGCAAGCCTGAAGGTTAGAGAGAACCAAGGAATGCAACAAGGTCCGACTCCTGCTGCGATGTAAGTGTGAAGCCGAATCGCGTTTCATAGAAGCGGACCACGTCCAGCAAAGTTTGCGCGGAGCCGTTATGGAAGTAGGGGGCGCGCGCCGAGAGCCCGCGCAGGATGGGTCCCTTGATCTTGCCGACATGATCGAAGTCGCCATCGATCAAAGCCTGGCCGAGGTCCGACGTGGTCTTGCAGACATTCGTCGCCATCCCTGTATCCGGGTCGATCTTGCATACCGTAATTTTCGGCAGGTAAGCGATGTTGAGCCCGCCGAGATTGGCAGACGCATTCGAGGGGTCGGGATCGCCGGTGCCGATGTCGAGTGGTGTGGGAAAGGAGTGGTCGCCGACATTCGGCGTATCGTGGCAGGTTCCGCAGGTGCCCGTGAGCGAGGGAAGGCCGCCGGCTACCAGGCCGCCTGCCGCGGCATCGTCGTTGATTCCGGCTACGCCGGTGATGTTGATCGGCAACGAATTGAAAAGCTCCTGGCCGCGCGCAATGGCCGCTCGCGGGTCATTGGCGGGCAGATTCTGCCAGGCATTGAAGGTATTGAAAATCGCCGGCGTGAACTGCCCGTCACCCGGCGTGACGAGGCCTCCCGGCTGCTCCAGCTGCGGCAGAAGGAAATTGACGCTGGAGTTCATGCTGATGAAGTATGGCTGGCTCGCGAGCGGCTGCGGGCCGCCATCAGCGCCTTGAGAATTCAATGCGCCGGCGCGGAAATCGAACGACTGCGCCGTCGTCAGACCCATTTCGAAGTTCACGATCTCCTGTTGTTCCGCGGGCGTGGGCCTGGTTCCGTCTCCTTGCGCGTGGGTCGTCGTGGCGTCCACGGACTGGTGCGCCAGGTCGCTCTCAAGCGAAGCGGGATAGTTGCTATAGGTAATTTTGGTGGTGCCTGTTGCCGCGGAGGACTCGCGTCCATCGACCATCACGGCGCTCAGGAAGCGAACGTTGGTGGCGGGGAGCGGCCGGCGGTACATCGAGATAGTACCGGTCTCATTACATCCGTAGGGGTTGCTGACGTTGGTCACAACATAGTTCGCATTCGCCGGTACGGCCAGTGCAATGCGGATCAACCCGCGCGTCAAAAGCAGGCTGTATGCGGCTCTGCGCCCTTCGACGGTCGAAACGTCAATGTTGTGATCGCAGTTCGATCCGTCTACGGTGCGGAAGATGGGGTCCGTGCCCTGCGTCAGAAGGAACCGCAGATCGACATCCACCGCCGAAACAGACATGCCGTCGCCTGGCTGATGACATGTTCCGCATGTCCGGCCGTTGGTTCCCATGCTCTGGAAGAACGGACCCGTCAGATTGATCCCGCCGCCGTTGGAGCTATAGGTCTGCGATGCGCCGTTGGCGTTGGGGAACAAGATTCCATTGGGTATGAAACTCACAATTGAAGGGAACTGGCCTTTGAGCGACGCGATTCCCGAGAGCATGGCCCCTGCAACCAAAATCGCGCTCAGTGTAACCAGCCGGCCGGGCTTGATGGCCCACAATCGAGATATGTATCTGATACCGCGAAAACGCCGCGCCAGGCTTTGCATCGACTGCCCCTCCCCGAGTTCCCAAGCCGTCAGGCAAAGGAAAGAAATTAATTTGGCATCTGCATAAGGGAATCGAAAGCGGGCATCGCTCCAGGGATCGAGGAGGAATCGTGGTAAGATTCCCTCTGTCTTCCTGGTTCAAGCCGCTCTGCCGACCCCGAGGCAAAAGCTAGTCCGCATGCGCCTCACATGTCTTAAAAATTGGGGCTCAAAAGTTCTCAAAATCTCTAAAAGAACTGGTTATGCCCAGTCTGACCAATCACTTGTACCGGTTCGGCGAGTTCTCACTCGACGCACAAAGTCGGATCTTGAAGAGGGCGGGGATAACGACGCCGCTCACCCCAAAGGCCTTTGACGTCCTGCTCCTGCTGGTTCAAAACGCCGGGAGGATCGTGACCAAGGACGATCTGATGAAGGCGGTCTGGCGGGACAGCTTCGTAGAAGAGTCGAACCTGACGCAGACCATCTTCATGGTGCGGAAAGCGTTAGACGAGACGAGCGACCGGCGTTACATTCTCACCGTACAAGGACAGGGTTACCGGTTTGTGGTTCCGGTTACAGAATCTGCAATCGAGGCGCAGGAGCGCGAAGCGCCGATGGCTGCGGACAACGGAGGAACCAGCTCCGAGACTGCAGCGCCCCCGCAGAATCCCCCACGGCGGAAGTGGGCGGTCATTGCCTTCGCCGCGGCCGCATTCGTTTTGATTGCCGGGTTCACAGCCTGGCTCTGGCATTCACGGCGCGGCACTGCAGAGCCGGAGTCAAAAATCATGCTCGCGGTGCTGCCGTTTGAGAACTTCACCGGCGACCCCAAGGAGGATTACTTCAGCGACGGGATGACGGAGGAGATGATCAGCCAGCTCGGCAACCTCGATCCCACGCATCTCGGGGTGATCGCACGGACTTCGGTCATGCGCTATAAGCACGCGCAGGAATCGATTCCCCAGATCGGGAAGGAATTGGGAGTGCAGTATGTCATCGAGGGCAGCGTTCGCCGGGATTCGGAGAGGGTGCGGATTACGGCGCAGCTGATCCAGGTGAGTGACCAGAGCCACGTCTGGGCGCGGGAGTACGATCGAGATCTGGGGCACCTGCTGGAATTGCAGGGCGAGATTGCCAGCGAAGTCGCGAACGAAATCGAACTGAGCCTGGGCGGGCGGCGGATCAAAGCGGCGCAGGCAGCGGCTGCCCACCCGCCGGGAACCACGTCGTATGAAGCCTACGACCTGTATCTGAAGGGCCGGTACTTCTGGAATAAAAGGACGGGGGAAGGATTCCGCCAGGCAGCCGATTACTTTCAGCAGGCAATCGATAGGGACCCGAATTACGCGCGCGCCTACGCCGGGCTGGCGGACACCTTCGGCCTGATGTCTACGTGGTACATTGGGCCGCAAAACGAGCTCATGCCCAAGGCGCGGGCGGCGGCGCTGCGCGCTCTCGAGCTCGACGACGGTCTGGCCGAGGCTCACGCTTCGCTGGCCCTGATTGAAGAGAATTACGATTACGACTGGCCGGCAGCGGAGAAGGAATTTGAGCGTGCAATTCAGCTCGACCCGCAATACCCGACGGCGCACCAGTGGTATGCGGAGTTCCTCTCCTGGCAAGGCCGTTTCGACGAGGCGCTGAAGGAAAGTTCGCAGGCACAGCGGCTCGATCCTCTGTCGCCGATTATCGCCACCGATCGCGCAACGATCCTGTATTACTCGCGCCAATACGAGAATTCGCTCGAGGAATGCCGCTCTGCGCTCGAACTGGACCCGGCATTCGATCATGCACGGTCCTTGATGGTTCCTGCGTATGTGCAACTGGGCAGGTATGACCAGGCAAGCGATGAGGTCGATCGTGAGGCGCCGCGGGAAGATGCGCCATGGCAGTGGGCGTTGGAGGCGGCTATCTACGGCCGGTCCGGCCGCGCTCAAGAGGCGAGCGGGGCCCTGGCGAAACTTGAGCAGCTTGGTTTGCGGCCGGATCGGTACGCATTGTTCCTGGTGGCTTATGCGGGCACCGGGCAGAAGGAGCGGGTCCTCGATCTCCTCGAGAAAGCGTATGCGGAGCACTCGAATGTGGTGGTGGAAATCAAAGTGGACCCGATCTACGATCCTATTCGGGGCGATCCGCGGTTCCGGGATTTGCTGCGGCGGCTTCAGCTGGATCGGTAAGTTCCGATGCGTCGAATCTCCCCGCCGGCGCAAACGGGAATTGGTCAGAATACACGCAAGCGCTCTCAGTTGACATGCCGGCGGGTTCCAGGACGACCTGGCCAGCGATGGAAAAGACTGCAATTGCGCGCCCTTGTTTCACCCGGCGCGGTGCAATACGCGGTGCTATACTCCACCCGGTATGCAGGTGTTCGCGATATTGCCGGCCGCGGGATTGGGAACGCGGATGGCCGGAGCGCAGCCCAGGAACCCCAACGAGCAAAACCCGCCGCCGGGGATCCCGCCGAAACAGTTCCTCGAGCTCGACGGCGCGCCCATTTTGATCCACTCGCTGCGCGCCTTTGCCGCGGTGAAGCGGGTGACGGCGATCGTTGTGGCGGTGCGCAAGCCGGAGATGGAGCGCGTGCAGGCGCAGATCGGCGAGCACGGTTTCGAAGGGCGCGTGCGCGTGGTGGAGGGCGGCGAGAAGCGGCAGGAGTCGGTGGCCAACGCCCTCGCTGCACTGCCGGCCGGCGACGACGACCTTGTGCTGGTGCACGACGCGGTGCGGCCGCTGATCGATGCAGCGACCATTGAGCGCACCATTGACGCCGTAGCCGAGCACGGCGCGGCGATTGTGGGGCTGCCGGCCGTGGACACCATCAAGCAGGTGGAGCGCACGGCGCACGGAGCGCTGATTACGGCGACCATTCCGCGCGAATACGTGGTGATGGCGCAGACGCCGCAGGGTTTCCGTTACGGGCTGCTGAAAAAGGCTTTTGCGGAAGCCACGGCAGACGGCTTTGTGGGCACGGACGAGGCTTCAGTGGTGGAGCGCGCGGGGCTGCCGGTGGCGGTGGTTCCCGGCTCTCAGGTTAATCTGAAGATTACGCAGCCCGGGGATCTGGAGCTGGCGGAGTTCTATCTGAAGCAGCGGAGACAGCGGGGTTAGCGGAGCTTGCGAGGTTAGCGGGGTTAGCGGAGTTAGCGCTTGGCAACCTGCGCCGCAGCTGGAGCCGGGCGCTTGAAGCCGGAGTGCGAAGTTCCGCGGCCGCCGTTTTCGGTTCCTGATAAGAAGAGTGAAGTTAGTCGGCGAACAAAGTCTAAAACAGGCGCGGTAGACGATGGAGCTACGCATTGGAATCGGCTGGGACTCGCACGCGTTCAAGGCGGGCGTGCCGCTGCGCCTGGGCGGGATGACGATCGAGCACCCCGAGGGGCTGGCCGGCCACTCCGATGGCGACGTGCTGCTGCACGCCATCACCGATGCGCTGCTGGGTGCGGTGGCCGCGGGCGATATCGGGAGCTTTTTTCCGCCCGGCGATCCGCGATGGAAGGATGCCGACTCGGCGATTTTTCTCAACCTGGCCCTCGAAGAGCTGCAGCATGCGGGCTTTCGCATTGTCAATGTGGATACGACGCTGGTGCTCGCCAGCCCCAAAATTGCGCCCATCGCGGGCGAGATGCGCGCCCGCGTAGCCGACCTGCTGGGCGTGAACCTCGACCAGGTGAGCATCAAAGCGAAGACTCCGGAGGGGATGAACCTGGATCATGTGGCCCAGTGCCACGCCGTGGCGCTGGTGGAGCGGGTGCAGGAGCCGGAGGAGCTGAAGCGCATGAGCGAGGTGATCGAGAGCCAGAAACAGCTCGAAGACGTGGTGGACGATCTGCTCGCCTCCGTACACGGGGTGCCGAAGAAGCGGACGGTCGATCCGGTGTACGACACGGAGGATATTACGTAGGAGCAGGGAATAGGGAGCGAGGGAGCAAGGGAGCGAGAGTGGATCGCGGCAACGCGCGCCGATGGCTGGCGGCGGGCTCCTGAGAGTGACAATTGAGCAGAATCTGGTTGCGACGCGCGGGATCAGCCTGTACGCTTGCACGCAGATTCATCTCGTGCCGCGGAGGACTCGCCATGCATGCCGTTGCGCTCTTGCTTCAGAATCCCGATCAGTTGAACCCTGAGATGATACGGCGCATTCTGGGCGCCTTTCTGGTCATCGTTCCCATCATCATCGCAGTCAGCATTGCGGTGGTGATGATTCCCTGCTGGTTCGTTTTGAAGAAGGCCGGATTTACGCCATGGCTTTCGCTGCTGTGCATCATGCCCACGCTGGGCACGCTGATCCTGCTGTACGTGCTGGCGTTTGCGCAGTGGAAGGTGGTTCCGGCGCCGGTGCAGGCGTACTGGCCACCGCAGCCACCACCGCTTCCGCCGGAGGCGCCCCATCCCCCGCAGACACCGCCGGCATAGAGTGGGCGGTTCCGCGCTCCTCTCCGCGAAGGATGGGCGGCGGGCGCTCCGGGGCGCATGCTTTAGCATCGAACCTGGAAAGCAATCGATCCGATGCCCGATGAGAATCCTTCCGCGCGCACCTCGCCGCGCGTCCGCTTTGCGCCCTCGCCCACCGGCTTTCTGCACGTGGGCAGCGCGCGCACCTTCATCTTCAACTGGCTTTATGCGCGGCACAACCATGGCACGATGGTGCTGCGCATCGACGATACGGACGTGGAGCGCAACACCGAGGCCAGCGTGCAGTCGATCTTCGACGGGCTGCGCTGGCTGGGGTTGAACTGGGACGAGGAGTACAGGCAATCGGAGCGTCTGGCGCTGCACCGGAAGGCAGCCGAAGCGATCTTCGCGCGAGGGCTGGCGTATCGCGACTTTACGCCGGCGCATGCCGACGATGAGCACCCATCGGGGGTGCAGGGCGCGTGGCTCTTCAATCCGGGCATGCGGGAGATGAGCCGCGAGGAGAGCGACCGGCGCGCCGCGGCAGGCGAGCGGTTCGCGTTGCGCTATCGCGTGCCGCGGGGCTCCGGCGCAGCAGCCGCGCGCACGCTGCGCTTTGCGGACGGCGTCTATGGCGAGCAGACGAAGCCGGCCGACGAAGTGGAGGACTTTGCGCTGCTGCGCTCGGATGGGATGCCGACCTATCATCTTGCCAGTTGTTTTGACGACGCCGATCTCGGCATCAGCCACATCATTCGCGGGCAGGATCATTTGACGAATACGTTCAAGCACCTGCTGATCTTCGAGGCGCTGGGCGTCGCGATTCCCAATTTCTCCATGCCGCAGTTTGCGCATCTGCCGCTGCTGGTGGCTCCGGACGGGAGCAAGCTGTCAAAAAGAAAGCACGGGCCGGTGGTGAGCGTAACCACGTATCGCGACGCCGGCTTTCTGCCCCAGGCATTTATCAATTTTCTCTGTTTGCTGGGGTGGTCGCCGAAGAACGACCGGGAGTATTTGACCCTCGAGGAGCTGGTTGGGCTCTTTTCGCTCGAAGGCGTGAACCGGGCCAACGCGGTGATCAACTTCACGGAGGAAGTTCCATTCGACGACAAAGCCGTGTGGCTGAATGCCGAGCACATTCGGGCGCTGCCGGTGGAGGAACTGGCGCAGGAGCTGGAGCCGATTTTCAAGCAAGCTGGATTCAACGCGCCGCGCGAGAAAGTGCTGGCAGTCACGCCGCTGATCCGCGAGCGGATCAAGCTGCTGCGCGAGGCGGTTGCGGCGGCGGATTTTCTCTTTGTCGACGAGTTGGCGCCCTACGATCCGGCGGAGCTGATTCCGCAGAAGGGCGATGCGGCGATGGCGCGCCGCGTGCTCGAGACGGCGAAGGAGGTGCTGGCTGTCGCGAGCTTCGATCACGATTCGCTGGATAAGGCACTGCGTGCGGCGGCAGCGCAGCTGGGATTGAAGGCGGGGCAGGCTTTTCAACCCATTCGCGTGGCCGTGTGCGGGCGGAAGAACGCGCCGCCGCTGTTTGAGACGCTGGTGGTGCTGGGACGGGAGGCGTGCCTGAAGCGGATCGGGCAGGCGCTCGAGAAGTCTGCATCGCTCGGATGAGCCGCGCCGTTCCATGCAAGAATAGGGGATGGCAGTCATGACGACCTCCCATACAGAAAGCCCGGAACTTCACGCTCCCTCGAATTTTCTGCACGAGATGATCGCCGAAGATGTGCGCACCAAAAAGTTCGGCGATGCAGCCATCCAGACGCGCTTTCCTCCCGAGCCGAACGGGTATCTGCACATCGGGCACGCCAAGGCGATTTTTCTTGATTTTGGACTGGCAGATGAGTTCGGCGGAAAGACGAACCTGCGCTTCGACGACACCAATCCAGAGAGAGAAGAAACCGAGTACGTGGAGTCGATCCAGAGGGACGTGCGCTGGCTGGGCTTCGAGTGGGAAAAGCTTTGCTACGCGTCGGATTATTTTCCCCAGCTCTACGAGTGGGCGCTGAAGCTGATCAAAGATGGCAAGGCGTATGTGGACGATCTCTCGGCCGAGGAGATTCGGCAGTATCGCGGTACATTGACGGAGCCGGGCAAGGAGAGCCCCTATCGCAAGCGGACGGTGGAGGAGAACCTGGACCTCTTTCAACGCATGAAGGCGGGCGAATTTGCCGACGGCTCGCGGGTCTTGCGCGCGAAGATCGATATGGCCTCGCCCAACCTGAACCTGCGCGACCCGGCGATGTACCGCATCGTGCATGCGACGCACCATCGCACGGGGGATGCGTGGTGCATCTACCCGATGTACGATTTTGCGCACGGGCAGTCGGACTCGATTGAGCGGGTAACGCATTCGATGTGCACGCTGGAGTTCGCGGATCATCAGCCGCTTTACCGCTGGTACATCGAACAGCTCGGCATTTTTCCTTCGCAGCAGATCGAGTTCGACCGGCTCAACCTGACCTATACGCTGCTCTCGAAGCGGCGGCTGCTGCAACTGGTGCAGGAGGGACACGTGCGCGGGTGGGACGATCCGCGCATGCCCACGCTCAGCGGCATAAGGCGGCGCGGGTTTACACCGGAGGCGATCCGCGCGTTTGTGACCAGCGTGGGCGCGACGCGGACCAATGGCATTGTGGACATCGAGATGCTGGAGCACTTTCAGCGCGACGACCTGAACCGGCGCGCGGCGCGGGCGATGGCGGTGCTGCGGCCACTGAAGCTGGTCATCGACAACTATCCGGAGGGTCGAGAGGAGCTGGTGGAAGTGGCGAACAATCCCGAGGATGCGGCGGCCGGGACGCGGCAGGTGCCGTTTTCGCGCGAGCTTTATATCGAACAGGACGATTATCGTGAGACGCCGCCGCCCAAGTACTATCGCCTCTCGCCGGGCAAGGAGGTGCGGCTGCGCAATGCGTATTTTGTGACGGCGCAGAGCCTGGTGAAGGACGCGGCGGGCAACGTGGTGGAGGTGCACGGCACCTATGATCCGGCGAGCAGGGGCGGCAACTCGCCCGACGGGCGGAAGGTGAAGTCGACGATCCACTGGGTGAGCGTGGCGCACGCGCTCCCGGCGGAGGTGCGGCTCTACGAGAAGCTGTTCAGCAAAGCCGATCCCGGCGATTTTCCGGAGGGCGGAAGCTTTCTCGATAATCTGAATCGCGAGTCGCTGGAGATCGTGAGCGACGCAAAACTCGAGCCGTCGCTGGCCGGCGCGCGGCCCGGAGAGCGCTTCCAGTTTGAGCGCGTGGGCTACTTCTGCGTGGATCCGGATTCGTCTGAAAACAGGAAAATATTCAACCGCACGCTGGCGCTCAAGGACACGTGGGCGAAGATCGAGAAGAAGGCAGCGAGTTAGCAAGTCAGCAGGTCAGCGAGTCAGCGCATGCCCACTCCGACTTTCGAACACTGATCCGATGGCCTCACGCCGGTCAAATGCGCGGGAGCTGCGGCAGGTCTTCGAAGTGGGCGTCGCGGGCATGGAGCACGAGAAAATGCTCGAGCACGAGAGCCGCGATCCAACCCTATCGATTGCGATCGGCGTCCTGGTCGGCTATTGCGGCATCGAAAGCGGGGTCCTCCACCCAGGTCCCCACAATCTCGCTGAGGTCGCGCCGCGGCTCCTGCCGGTGGGTGAGGTCTCTGTCCGGGGGGTATCATCGCCTGCCGTTTCGCTCAGGTTCTGGCTGTGCTCGCGCGTGTCCCGACTGAGAGCGGCATCACGGCTTTCCTGTGCGTTGTGGGTGATACGCTTCACACATCAATCTTCGACAGTCCAGACAATGATTGCAACCGGGCGGCCGCAACTCCACCGTGTTCCGCTTGTGCGAGGGGCGAATCCCAGGTTGGGATTTGAAGGCCGATTGCAGAAGGCCCTCACTTCCCGATCACGTCGATGGCGACGGTAATGGTCTTGGGCGGGAGGCACTCGCTGTCGTTGCAGGCCTGGTAATGGAGC
>JASHTS010000114.1 GCA_030040425.1 Acidobacteriaceae bacterium
AAAAGGGGATTCGCTCGTCTTACAGGTGAAATCGGGCAAGGGGCGCAGGGGTGGAGTGCGGGCCAGACAGCAAAGCTGCACCTTCGCATGCGAGGAGAAATCATCCATGGACAAGACGGCGGCGCAAAGCGCACTCTTCGCGATCGCATTTCTGCCGTTGCTCATCTTCCCCGCTATCGCCTCGTCGCAAGCGGCAACCGTTCTCTACGGAACGGTCACCGATGCAGCGGGCAAGGCAGTTCCGAATGCGAAGGTCTCTGCGCGCAACATGCAGGCGGGCCGGCCGGTAGAGGGCACTACCGATGCCGCAGGCAAATACACGCTGCCCGGCCTCGCACCCGGCCCCTGCACGGTGACCGTTACTGCCGAGGGCTTTGCCGCGCTCGAAAAACAATTGGACTGCACCGGCGGCGGACGGCAGTTGCCGAACCTGACTTTGACCGCCGCGGCGAAGCAATCGCTGCCCAGTGCGCCGGCGCCGGCTTCCACCGCTCCCGCGGAGCCCTCGCTTTCGGACCTCGGCTTCGGCCCGCAGCAGACGCAGTCCAACCCCAAACTCCAGGCCATGCTCGACAAACGCACCGAGATGCTGAAGATTCACCAGCGCCTGGGGCTCATCACCGTGGCGCCCCTGGCCGCCGATCTGATTACCGGCCCCATGGCCAAAGCGAAGGGAAGGAATGGACAGACCATCACCGAGCCCACCAACGCCAATCTCGATCTTCACGCCGCGCTGGGCAGCTCGACTGCCGCGCTCTACTTCTCCACCGCTTATTTCGCCATCTTCGCGCCCAGGGTGCCCGGCGTGCGGAAGCACGGCGCCATCCGCCTGCATGAGGCGCTGGCGTTCGTTCACGGGCCGGGCATGATCCTTACCCCCATTCTCGGCGCCATGGCCTTCGAGCAGGAGCAGAACGGCGAAAAGGTGCACGGCATCGCCTCTGCGCACGGCGCCGTGGCCTACACCACCGCCATCGCCTACGGCGCCGCCATTGTCGCCGTCTCCTGGCCCATTCACCTCAAATTCTGGAAGAGATGATGAACAGGCTTCTTCTCGCTGCGCTCCTGCTTGCCCCGCTGCCGATTCTTGCCCAGACCGACTCGCAATGGGTCGCCGATCAATCCACGCTCACCTACCATATGTCGCATCCCATGCACGAGGTGGACGGCACCAGCCACGGCGCGCGCGGCAAAGGCGTGTGCCACGCCGGCGGGTGCGATTTCCTGATCGCCGTGCCGGTCAAATCCTTCGACTCCGGCGACACCAATCGCGATCTGCACATGCTCGAGTCCACGCGGGGCGCGCAATATCCCATGATCGTGGTGCGGGCGCATTTTCTTCAGGCGGAGATCGCTGAGGCGTGGATCCATGCCGATCTCGAGGTGCAGTTCGCCGGCCAGACCGCGCACTACAAGCAGATCCCCTTCCAGCGCACCGCTGAAGGCAGCGAAGTCCGCATCACGGGGACCATCCCTCTTACCTGCTCCGACTTCAAAATCGACCGGCCGTCCTTCCTGACTGTCCCGATAAAGAACGAGATTCCCGTTCGCGTCGACATGACCTGGCACGCGCAGTGATCGAACGCCACCGGGGTTCATCCGGTTGTAACCTGCGACCAGTCATACTGGAGGGTGCCGATCCGAAAAGAGCCGATGTGAATGGCCTCGGCGCCTGGGCCAACTGCCGGGAGCTTCCGGCACATGACCGGAACGTTACTCCGGTCACCCGTTTAGGGCATTTCGGATTGCTTCCCCCCGGGGTCTTGGATATGCTCAAACTTCATCTCACTGCATTTTTTGCGCACTGCACGTGTGTTGACGCGCCTTAAGTTCCTTGGAATCCACCCGTCTAGGAGCATCTATGCGACTGGTGTGCGCGCGCGATCCTCTGCCCAGGAGCGGGTTTTATTGGGCGTCTCTCCTCCTTTCAGCTTCCTTACTGACCAGCTGTAACTCCTATAACCTGGGGAATTTGTCGGATGCCGCGGCCATCTCAGCGCCCACCAGCGGCGTGCGCGTGAACCAGACCATGCAGCTCACCGGGCAGTCCCTTTCCGCCGGCATGCCGCTCACGTTTTATGTGAACGGCGTGCAGGGCGGCAACTCGACGGTGGGCACCATCTCAAGCACAGGCCTCTACACCGCGCCGGCCGCGATTCCCGCACCTGACTCGGTGACCATTACCAGCACCTCGAATCAATATCCGACTGCACCGCAGGGCTCGGTTTCGCTGGAGATCTGGAATCCGGTGCCCGTTCTGGGCAATGTCGCGCCGGGATCCTTCTCCGAGGGCACAACGACGGTTACCGTGGACGGATCGCAGTTCGTCTACGGCGCGCAGATCAGCTGGAACGGCGCGGCCATCCCCACTACCTGGGTTTCGAACACGGAGCTGGTGGCGCAGATTGCCGAGCCCACCCCCGGAACTTATCCGCTGACCGTGACCAATCCCAATCCCGGATCGGCCAGCGCGCCGCCGATTCCGCTGAAGGTTGGGCCGGGACAGGTGGTTCTGCAGCTCGACACCAACGGCGACACCGATGTGCGGGTATCGAATTCGATCAGCTTCGGGCTGACTGTCAATGGAACCGATAATCCCGCGGTCACGGTAGGGATCAACGGGATTACCGGCGGCAACGCAACCATCGGCACCGTGGTGGCGAGCAACGGCAATGTGACCTACACCGCGCCGGCGGTGGTGCCCACGCCCAGCAATGTTGTTCTGCTCACCATCACCAGCGTGGACAATCCCACGGTCTCCATCGGGCAGAACATCTCGGTGATGAATCCCATTCCGATTCTCACCGCGGCCACGCCCAGCTCCTTCGCGCCGGGCACGTCCAGCTCCATTGTGCTTACGGGGCAGAAGTTCATCAATGGCGCGGAGGTGCTGGTGAACGGCGCAGCCGTGCCCACCACTTTTACGAGCGGCACACAGCTCTCGGCCACGGTAGACATCTCGCAGCCCGGCAATCTCGATCTGCAGGTGCTCAATCCCGCGCCCGGCCCGGCCGAATCGGACGACCTGATCGCCACCGTCTCGGGAACGCCGCCGACGCCGATTGTCTCGCCGCAGGATGCGGCGCGCTTCCTCGAGCAGGCGACCTTCGGCCCCACCGACGCCGACATTCACAACCTGTCGATGATCGGCTACCAGGCGTGGCTCAACCAGCAGTTCGCCATTCCGGAGACGCCGGAAGAACCAGCCGTGGAGCAGGCGCTGATCGTCAACAACCCACCCTGCGCCGCCGGCAACCTGCAGTGCAATGCGGCCCTGTTCGTGCAGAACGACCAGGACGAGTGGATTGTGCAGTCGCAGTTCTGGCAACAGGCGCTCACCGGAAACGACGAGCTGCGCGAGCGCGTGAAGTATGCGCTCTCGCAACTGTTCGTGATCTCCAGCAACAACTCGACGGCCATCCAGAGCATGCCCCGCGGCGAGGCGGGGTACTACGACATGCTGGGCAACGACGCCTTCGGCAACTTCCGCCAACTGCTGCAGGACGTGACCCTGAGCCCCATGATGGGCCAGTTCCTGTCGATGCTGATGAACGACAAGGGCAACGCCACGACCGATCCCGATGAGAACTACGCGCGCGAGGTGATGCAGCTTTTCACCATCGGCCTGTGGCAGCTCAACAATGACGGCACGCAGCAGATCGGCTCGAACGGCCAACCCATCGCCACGTATTCGAACACCGACGTGATGGGCCTGGCCGCGGTCTTCACCGGTTTCAGCTGGAACGTGCCCGGCGACGACTCCGACGACGCGTGGTCGAACTGCTGCCTCTACGTGGGGCCCGGCTTTGGCGAAGAGCTGCTGCCCATGCAGAGTTATCCCAGCCACCACTCCACGGTCGAGAAGCAGTTCCTCGGGGTCACCATTCCCGCGTCCGGTTCGCCCGACGCCGAAGGCGACCTGAAGACCGCGCTGGACACGCTGTTCAACCATCCCAACCTGCCGGCGTTCTTCTCGAAGCAGATGATCCAGCACCTGGTGACCAGCAACCCCAGCCCCGCCTACGTGAACCGCGTGGCCCAGGTTTTCATCAACGATGGAACCGGCACGCGCGGCAACCTGCAGGCGGTGATCTCGGCCATCCTGCTCGACCCCGAGGCGCGCGATACGGCCACGGCGCAGACGAATCCGCAGTACGGCAAGGTGCGCGAGGCCCTGCTCCGCTACACGGAGTGGGCGCGGGCCTTCACCGCGCAGTCGCGCACCGGCTCCTGGGACCTGGGCACGACCGAGGACCCGATCTACGGATTGGGCGAGATGTGGCTCCGCTCCCCCACGGTCTTCAACTGGTTCGCTCCCGGCTATGTTCCTCCGGCCACGCCCATCGCCGCCGACGGCCTGGTGGCACCGGAGATGCAGATGACGAATGTCTCCACGGTGGTGGGCTACATCAACTACCTGCAGAATTCCATCGGCGGCAATGCGCAGGGAGGGCCGGATGTCTTTTCGGCCTATGCCACCGAGATGAGCCTGGCCGCCACACCCGATCAGTTGATGGACCGCCTCAACCTGCTGCTGATGTACGGGCAGATGAGCACCTCGCTTTATAACCAGATTGAAAGCGCCGTTGCCTCCATTCCCATCCCCTCCGGCGATCAGAACGCGATCAATGCCGCGCTTCTGGCCCGCGTGCAAACGGCCATTTATCTCACCGTGGCGTCGCCCGACTTCGCCGCGCAGGAATAGGAGCAAGCCATGTGCAAATGTCATCAAACCCGGCGGCAGTTTCTTCGCACCGCTTCCATGGCCTCGATGGCCGGCTTCTACGTGAGCCCGTTCTTTCTCGAGCTCAACTCGATGGCGGCGATGGCGCAGGAGGCGACGGGCTCGGACTATAAGGCGCTGGTCTGCGTTTACCTGCAGGGCGGCAACGACGGCCACGGCGCGGTCATCGCCACCGACACGGACTCTTATGCCCAGTTTGTGCAGGCGCGGCAAGGTGCGCCCGGACTCGCCTATCCTCTGGCAGACCTGCTGCCCATCACGCTGCAGACGCCGCAGGCCGGCCGCACCTTCGCGCTGAATCCGTACCTCAGCGGCGTGCAGAACATCTTCAACGCCGGCCGCGCGGGCATCATCGCCAACGTGGGAACGCTGGTAGAGCCGGCCACCAAGACGCAGATCGACGCGAACTCCGTGGTGCTGCCCGATTCGCTGTTTTCGCACTTCGACCAGACGGCGGCGTGGCAGGCGATCGCCTCGAACCTGGGCAGCGGCGAGCACGTTGGCTGGGGCGGCGCCGTGGCGGATGCCATCGAGAGCATGAACATGAATTCGAACTCCATGTTCACCTGCATCTCTACGGCCGGGAACGCGCTCTTTCTCGCCGGACAGACTTCGTTCCAGCTCAACGTGACGCCGGCCGGCCCGATTCCGATCTACGGCCTGCAGAGTCCGCCCTTCGGCTCGCCCGCGGCCACCAATCCGCTCAACTCCATCCTCACTGCCGAAGAGACCAATCTTTTCGCGCAGGAATACGAGGTGGTGATCAACCGCTCCATGCAGGCGCAAGCCATCCTGGCCACCGCCATGGCCCCGGCGGGCGCGGGCGGCGTGGCCAATCCGCCGCAGTATCTGGACCCTGTGACGAAGATGCTCACCGATAACCCGCTGGCCGCCTCGCTGCAGACCGTAGCCCGCGTGATCGCCGGCCGCGCCAGCCTGGGCGTGACGCGCCAGATCTTCTATGTCCAGCTGGGCAGCTTCGACACCCACAATAACCAGGCGCAGATTATCTCCCAGCTTCTGACCCAGCTGGGCGCGGCCCTGGAGTACTTCGACGGGGTAATGGTGGGGATGGGACTGAGCAACAACGTGACCACGTTCACCATTTCCGACTTCGGGCGCACGCTCACGTGCAACAGCAACGGCACCGACCACGGCTGGGGCAGCCATCACTTTGTCATGGGAGGCGCTGTGCAGGGGCAGAACATGTATGGGCAGTACCCGGTGGTCGGCGTCAACCAGGCCAACGACGTGGGCGCGGGGCGCCTGATTCCCACGACGGCCGTGGAGCAATACGCAGGCACGCTCGCCCAGTGGTTCGGCCTCTCCAATAGCCAGGTCTCCGATGTGTTTCCCAACTTCGCCAACTTCGGCACCGACGCCTACCTGGGCTTCATGGCCGGGGCTGCATCCTGATGCAAGAAGGCAGGCGGCAGAAACGGCAATCCCGAGAAATCCCATCGCCGGCCGGGCGATGGGATTTCTCTTTCCGCGCTCCCTCGCGCCCGATTCGTTGGCCTGCCCAATCGAGGACCGGTACGCCGCGCACTACTGCGCCGAAGGCAATATGCGCACCTCGGCGCGGAAGAGGTGGTATCCGGTAAAGGTGATGTCGTTGAGATACTCCGGCCGCGTAGCGTACAGGTCCTCCGCTCTGGTAATCGCGACTCCGTGGATGGGACATGTATAGGTGCGTCCGCCGATGTCCACCGGACCATATTCGACCAGGACGTTCGAATCGACCGGCACTCCGGTCTCGTCACGAAGAACGGCTTGGATGGCGATGCGCAGAATGGCGCCGCTCCGGGGATCGATGGCCAGTTCGCCGTTATAGGCGGGAAAGTCCGGCGGCTTGCCTGACCGGCTGTCGATTTCGTAGTGGGAGAATTCCTTCGGCACCGCGTAGCGAAAGACGGCAAGAAGCCCGGCCGAGCCCCGCTCCCAATGGCTCCAGGTCACTCCCCGTTCCAGCGCGTCTTCAAGAACCATGTGCAGAATGGGCCCGAATTCACCCCGCGTCTCCAGGCCGAGGAAAACTGCGGGCCAGCCGCCCGCGCCCTGGGATACATTTGCAACTTCGCTTCCATCCCGGTAGGTGACGGTTTGCTGCCCGTTCTCGATGAAGAAGAGCCGTGCACCTTTGGCCGCCGCGGGGTCGACCGGGCCCAGCTCATGATGCGGAAGGTACGGCCTCCGCGGCGCGGCGGACAGCAGCCCCTCTTGATTCTGTCCGTCGAGAGCCAGCGCCTGCTGTTGCATCAGCAACTGCGCCGGCGTGGCTACCTCGAAGTGTCCGGTGGTGCGCAGGGCATAAAAGTCGGGCAGCTTGTGGAGGGTCTTCGCCAGTGTATCGACAGCTCGCTCCAGGATCTGTTTTTGTGTGTCGATGTCCGGCGGCGGTGTGGCGGGAGTGTCCTCTGCGGGAGGGTGGAGAAAGGCGGAAGCGTCCACCAGCGTGGTAAGCGCCTGCGAAGAGAGTTTTCCGGGCATCTGCGCCTGCCAGTGCGCCGCCCGTTCCAGGCTGGCGCGCTCCGTGAGCTGCGTCGAGGCAAGCTCACGCGCAGCCTGTTTGTCGTGCATGGCGTGCAGCGCCGGTAAGGATTTCTCGAATTGAGCGACGGTGAGAGTAGTCTGCGCAGCGAGGGACGAGCCGGCTGCGGCCAACAGCCAAAGGATCGGCAATCGGAACATCGTTTCTCCGCAGTGGAGCAACGCGCGTGGCCTCATTATAGCCATGGGCGCAGACCGCGAGGCGAGAAGCATGGATGCGCCGGGCATCGCGGGTGCGCCCATTCAAGGACGCGCCGGCGGGGACGCATCGAGAATGGCGCATCGAGTGGATAATGGGAAAAGCCGTTGTTCCTTTGCGCAGCGAAGTCCCCACAAGCCGCACCCACGCAGCGCAAGCACGGCGGGAGACAAACAGATGACGACCCAAGCCAAGCGTGCGGTCAGAGAGCCGGCTGGAAAGAAACCTGCGGCAAATTCGCGTGCAGCGGCGAGGCCCGGTGCCATGGCCGGCGCGAAACCGGCAGCACTCTCCGGAGCGAAGATCGTCCGGCCCGAAACGTGCGTGATCGATCCCGAAGTGACGATCGGCCGCGACACGGTGATCGAGCCCTACGTGCAGTTGCTGGGCCGCACGCAGATCGGCAGCGGCTGCCGCATCCGCTCATTTTCGGTGATCGAAAACTGCGTCCTCGGCGATCAGGTTCTCGTCCGCCAGAGCTGCGTGCTCGAAGATTCGCGCATTGCGGCCGGCGCCGAGATCGGGCCGTTCGCGCACCTGCGCCCCGGATGCGAGATCGGCGAGCAGGCGCATCTGGGCAATTTTGTGGAATTGAAGAAGACGCGGATGGGCAAAGGCGCCAAGGCCAACCATCTCGCCTACCTGGGCGACGCGGAGATTGGCGAAGGGGCGAACATCGGCGCCGGCGCCATCACCTGCAACTACGACGGCGTGAACAAATATCGCACGCTGATTGGCAAAGGCGTTTTTGTGGGCAGCGACAGCAACCTGGTTGCGCCCATCACCATTGGCGACGGAGCGTATATCGGCGCCGGCTCGTGCATTACCAAAGATGTGCCTGCCGATGCGCTGGCCGTGGGCCGCGCCCGCCAGGTCACCAAGGAGGGTTGGGCGGCTTTGCGGCGCGCCAGGCTGGCCGCAAAGCCCTCTGCCAAATGACAGGAGCGCAAATCACGGGAGCGCGGGTACAGCAGGAACATGGGCGCCCCATCCTGGGCGCGCATTTGTTTTTGCGCCAAGGGTGGAGAGCAGGATTTCAGTCAGCTCCCTCGACACGCCAACCGTTCCCCCGGATCCACGGCAAGCCACGCCAGCCCGCCGAGAACGGCCAAAGCGGTGGCCGTCGAGAAGGACGCCTGCCAGCCGAAGTGCGCGGCGATCAGCGGGGTGAGCGACGCGGTCACGGCGCCGCCGATCTGGCAGCACATGTTCATGGCGCCTGAGGCCACGCCGGCAAATGTCCCGGCGAAGTCGGCCGTGATGGTGAAGAAGCAGCTCTG
>JASHTS010000115.1 GCA_030040425.1 Acidobacteriaceae bacterium
GGCCGCGAAGGCGTAGGCGAGCGCATCCTGAGAATCCGAGCCGGCGCGGCGCACCGCAGCCAGCACGCCTTCGGGCGTAATCTCCACCGCTGCCGGCGGACGCCCGCCCGGCTGATTGCCCACCGCGCTCTTCTTGAAGACCGAATCCATTCTCCTGCTTTCTCGCTCCACCGTTCGCTTGCTTCCTCGCTCCCTTGCTCCCTAATTCCCTTGTTTCCTCGTTCCCTGCCTTTACCTCGACGCCTCAATGAACGTCACTTTGTTGATCTCCTTGATCGTAGTCAGTCCGCGGCGCACCCGATCGAGCGCCGACTCGCGCAGAAAGCTCATGCCTTCTTTCTGCGCTTCCCTGCGGATCTCCGAAGTCGGTTTCTTGGCGAGAATAATCTCGCGGATTGTGTCGGTAAGGTCGAGCAGCTCGTGAATCGCCGTTCGTCCGCGATAGCCCGTGCCCCCGCATTCCATGCAGCCGGCGCCTTCGCGGAAGCCGAAGCCGCGCCAATCGGCCGGTTCCAGGCCGTTCAGCGCCAGCTCGTCGTCGGTATAGTGCACGGTGCGCGCGCAGTAGTCGCAGATGGTGCGCACCAGCCGCTGCGCCAGGATGCAGTTGAGCGCGGAGACGAAGTTGTAGGCTTCGACGCCCATGTTGAGGAAGCGGCCCAGCACGTCGACCACGTTGTTGGCGTGCACGGTGGTGAAAACAAGATGCCCGGTGAGCGCGGAGTTGATGGCGATCTGCGCCGTCTCCTGGTCGCGGATTTCGCCCACCAGAATCTTGTCCGGATCGTGGCGCAAAATGGAGCGCAGGCCGCGCGCGAAAGTGAGGCCCTTTTTCTCGTTTACCGGAATCTGCGTGATGCCACGAATCTGGTACTCCACCGGATCCTCGATGGTAATGATCTTGTCCTCGTCGCTCTTGATCTCGTTGAGCGCCGCGTAGAGGGTGGTGGTCTTGCCCGATCCGGTGGGTCCGGTTACCAGCACCATGCCGTAGGGCTCGCGGATATAGCGGCGGAAGCGGCGCAGATCCTCTTCGGCGAACCCCACCACGTCGAGCGTGAGATTGCGGAACTTCTCGCTCATCGACTCCTTGTCGAGCACGCGCAGCACCGCGTTTTCGCCGTGCACCGTGGGCATGATGGAGACGCGGAAATCAATGAGCCGGCCTTTGTAGCGCACCCGGAAGCGGCCGTCCTGCGGTACGCGCTTCTCGGCAATATCCAGCTCGCTCATGATCTTGATGCGGCCCAGAATGGTCCCGTGGTGCTCGCGCGCGATCGGCGCCATGGCCGCCTGCAGCACCCCGTCGATGCGGTACTTCACATTCACTGAGTCGTCGAGCGTCTCAATGTGAATGTCGGAGGCGCGGCGCTCGAGCGCGGTGAAGATGGTCGTGTCCACCAGGCGGATGATGGGGCTGATGTCTTCTTCGCTGGTCAGCTTCTCGATGGAGATGTTCTCGTCGGAGTTCTCTTCGCCCGTCACCACGTCGAAAGTGAGGCCTTCGCTGGCTTCGTCGAGCACGCGCTGCGACTGCTCGGTCTTCTTGAGCAGGTCCGTGATCTGCGAGAGCGTGGCCACGCGCGCCACGATGCGCTGCCCGAGCAAACCGGCAATCTCGTCCAGCACCATCAGCCGCGAGGGATCGCTGACCGCAATCACCAGCGCGTTCGCCTGCTGCTCGATGGGCACAAAGTTGTAGCGGAACATCAGCTCCACCGGTACCGTGCGCAGCAGCTCATGCTGGATTTTGAAGTTTTTGAGATCCACGAACTCGGCATGATAGCGGCGCGCGAGCGCCTCCGCGTGGCCGCGTTCGTCGCTCGCGAGCGGCACCGGAAGCGTGATGACGTTGGGATCGGCCATTGTGTTTATCCCCCGCTGACCTGGCCCAGCGAGAAAATGGGCAGATAAAGCGAAATAAGAATGAAAACCACCACCACGCCCATGACGATGAGGATGGCGGGCTCGATGAGCGCGAGTGAGGCGGTGAGCGCTGTGGCCACGTCCTCCTCGAAAAACTCCGCCACCGAATTCAGCATCTGCGGCAGCGCACCTGTCTGCTCGCCCACGGTGATCATTTCGCAAGCCAGATCGGGAAAAACTCCCGTTTTGCTCAATGACTCCGCCAGGCTCTTGCCTTCGCGCACCGTGGAAATCGAGGACATCACCGCCTTCGAAACGCGGCGCGACGAGATGGAGCGCGACGCCGTTTCCAGCGAAGGCACCAGCGGCAGGCCGCCGGTAAGCAGCGTGGAAAGCGTGCGCGCAAACAACGCCACCTGGTACTTGAGCCAGATCTTGCCGAAGATCGGCATCCGCACGCGCGCCCCGTCCACAAAATCCCGGCCCCGCTCGGTCAGTGAAAATCGATAAGCGGATGCGGCGATGATCAGCGCGGTCAGCGCCAGCCAGCCGATATTGTGGTGCATCCAGGTGCCGAAGGCCAGCAGCGTCAGCGTCATCTGCGGCAGCTTCGAGCCCATCTGATCGTAGAGCTGGGCGAACTGCGGAACCACAACCGTAAACATGAACGTCATCAACCCGGTGACCAGGCAGATGAGCACGCAGGGGTAGATAAGCGAGGTGGTCAGCTTCTTGCGGAACGCGAGCGAAACCTTCTGGAAGTTGACGTAGCGCTCCAGCACCTCTTGCAGATTGCCCGACCGCTCTCCGGCCAGCAAAGTGGTCGTGTACATGAGCGGAAATCCGCTCTGCGCCTCGAAGGCCGCCGAGAGCGCCTCGCCGGTCTTCACCCGGCCGGAAACATCGTCGAGCTGCGCGGCAAATTGCGCGCTCTTCTGGATCTTGCCCAGCATCTGCAGGGAGCCGAGAATCGGCAGTCCCGCGCGGATAAGTGTCAGAAACTGCTGGTTGAAAATCAGGAACGGCTCCAGCTTCACCTTGCGCCGGCGGCCCATGCTGCCGCGGGCGCGGACAGAAAAAACGTGGTAGCCCGCATGGGTAAACCGCAGGCGCAGCTCCTCGGCCGTCGACGCCGTCTGCACCTGCTCCTGTACCCGGCCGCGCTCATCGGCCAGCTTGATGACAAATTCCGCCATAGCTCCACTTGCCGCCCCGGCGCCCCCGGCCGCCAGGGCTCTCGAAACGCCCCACTTCAAGGGTATCAGTAACTTCCATTCAATAGACGGGCACGCTCTCTTGAACGTTCGCAGCCCGGTCCCCTTCAGGGAACCCCCGTCGGGGACGCGGGGCGCGCTGTATGCTGAACTGGATTCCGCTCCCGCACGGGAAAAGGGCCGGAGGCGGCAAACAGATGGACTGGGCAATCCCTGACGCGGCACGCGCAACTCTGAATACCGGGGCAAAGGCCGAGACGCGCCGATTTGCCGGCTTTTGGGGCCACGTCCGGCTCCGCACCTGGCTTGCGGCCGGCGCGGCGGCCGTGGCCGGGCTCGCGCTCCTTGCGGGTATGCATCCCGGCCGCCATGCCGCCGTGGTGGCGCCTTACCCGCACGAGCTCGCGCAGGTGAGCTTTGCCGTCTCCGGAGACGTGATCCCCCACGACGCGGTGCGCGCCGCCGCGGCCGCGGCCGGCGACGGCGAGGCTGGCTGGCAGGCGCTGTTTTCTGATGTGGCCGACGTCTTTGAGGGCGTCGATTTCGGCTTCGTGAACATGGAAACCCCCGTCGCCCCGGAGCACTCCCACGGCACCAAACCGTTTCTGTTCGACGCTCCCGTAGCCTTGCCCCAGGCGCTCAAGGCGAGCGGCATCAAGATCGTCTCCTTCGCCAATAACCACGCCATGGATCAGGGCTGGGCCGGTTTTGCTGAGACGCGCGAGCACCTGCGCGACGTTGGCCTGCTCTTTGCCGGAACCAGCGACAACGCGGCTACGGCCTTCCAGCCCGTCTTTACTGAGGCGCACGGCATTAAGGTGGGCTGGCTGGGCATGACCCGCTGGCTCAACGGCAACCGCAATCCTGACGATCCCAATGCGCCCCACGTGAACTTTTTCCCTTATCCCGGCGAGTCCGGCGGCGCGCCGGGAGCCGACGAAGCCACGGTGCTCGCCGCTGTCAGGGCCGCGCGCGCCCAGTGCGACCTGCTCGTCGTTTCCATTCACTGGGGCATCGAGTATTCGCCCGCGCCGCGCCCTGAAGACGTGGATCTGGCGCACAAATTCCTCGAGGCCGGTGCCTCGGTCGTGGTCGGCCACCACCCCCACGTTCTGCAGCCGATGGAGACCTATCGCACCCAGGACGGTCGCAACACCGTGATCTTCTATTCGCTGGGTAACTTTCTCTCCAATCAGTCGCGCACCTACGTGGACGGCCTCAATCCCGACTCGGAAGGCGATCCGCGCGACGAGATGATCGGCCTGTTCTCCGCCGTGCGCAAAGACTACGGTCCGGCCGGAATCCGCGTTGAGTTAGGCCACGTCGGCTTTCTCCCCATGTGGGAAGAAAACAACCGCAATGAAATTGCCGCCGGTAAGGCGAAGACTCCCGTGATCCGGCCCGTCCTCATCGATCGAGAGATTCCCAAACTGCAGGCGCAGCTCGACGAGTTGAACAAGATCGGCACGCCCGCCGATGCATCACCCTCTGGCAATGGAGGAAGCGCCGGCACGAACGCCTCGGGATCGGCCTCAGATCAAATGTCCGCCGACCAGAAAAAGCAGTTCATCGAAACTACCGACCGGCTGAAACTGCTCACCGACCGCCGCGCGCTGATTCTCGCCCGCGTGGGCGACGAGTACGTCGAAGCGCCGCCGCCGCTGCCCGCGCCTCTAACCAGGTGAATTGAGTTTCCGGCTGCCACCGGTTACCCCAGGAGCTCCACACGCTCCGCCGCGGCGGCGGCTTGAAGATCTCGGTCCAGCGTCGCCAATGGCAAACGCTCACGCAGTGCAAGCGCTAGATAAGCGGAGTCGTAAACCGTCCTGCCCAGGCGGCGGGACAGATCGAATACAGCGCGGCTGTCGGGCTGAGGATCGATCGCAATATCCAGTTGTTGCAGTTCGTTCAGAAATCGATCGGAGTCCGCGGGCGTGATGCGCTGCCGCCTCTCATTGACGACGAGGATATTGCGTACTTCGTACCACCATATCCCCGGAACCATCGCTGATCCGGTGCGAAGCTCAGAAAAGGCGAGATCCGCGACGGCGTTGGATTCGTCTCTTATCGCCCAGCTGATTGCCACCGAAGCGTCAAGAACGAAGCGCATCTCTAGCGGCGTCCTTCGTCGCGGGCCAAGAGAATCTCTTCGATTGAAATAGGCTTCGTCCTCTTACGGATCTCGAGAATGTTGGCCATCGCGCGCGCGATCCGCTCGCGGCGTACGTCGTCGCTGGGCGGAATGGGAATGATACGGGCGACGGCCTTTCCGTGCCGGCTCACCGTTATGCTCTCCCCCTTCTCTACCTTGTCGAGAATGCGAAGAAAATGAGTTTTTGCTTCCGACGCCTGGATCGTTTCCATTTTTTGACCAGTCAAAACAACCAGTCAATAGTATACCGCACTTTCGGTCCCGGCGAACAAAGTAAAGAAATACCCCTTCCACCATTGAAGGATTCCGGTTCAATTCTCCCCATCCGCTCGATCGGCAGGCCCATTAGTACCCGTTCGCCACCAGCCACTCCGCGGTCAGATCGGATTCTTGCCGTCCGCCGCGCTGCTGTTGCGCGGCCAGCTTCACCAGCACGTCCGCCTCGATGTTCACCGGCGCTCCCGCTTTGAGAGTATGCAGGTTGGTCCGCCAGTAGGTCAGCGGAAGAATCGCAATCGAGATCGTCTCCCCATCGAATGCCGCAATCGTGAGGCTGATGCCTTCGATGGCCACCGAACCCTTGTCCACCATCCACGCCCGCGTGTTCTCGGGCACGCGCACCTTCAGCGTCCAGTCGGTCGTCCTGCGATCAAACGCCGGGCTCGATTCGGAGGTAACCGGTTCTAGCGCCGTCAACAGGCCGGTTCCATCCACGTGGCCCTGGACCACATGCCCGCCCATCGGGCTGCCCGCCGCCGCGGGCAGCTCCAGGTTCACCTGGGCGCCGGCTTTGAGCGCGCCCAGCGAAGTACGGTCGAGGGTCTCCTGCGCCACGTCGGCATAAAAGTAGCGCGGGCCGGGCTCGAGCGCCGTCAAACACACGCCCGAAACCGCGAGTGAGTCCCCTTCGCGCAGTCGCTCCGCGATACCGGGCGCCTCCACGGTAATCCGGTGCACGCCGCCTCTGCGCTCCAGGCTGAGGAAAGTCCCGGTCCGCTCGATGATGCCCGTGAACATGGCAGTATTTTAATGGCCGGTACAACGGGGAACGAGTTCAAAGCTGCCATCGTAAGATCGTGGAGAGGACGCAGGATGCACCGCGCGCGGTGCGTTCTCCTGCGGACGCAGCCGTTCGAAAACGGACAGTCGCGGCCCGGAGGCGGATTGTAAGCGAATCGTCATCGCACACCAGAGATTGCGGTTGCACGCGTCTCGCGGCCGGCGTTTTTTGGAACTCAAACTGCTGCCAGAGGAAGGGTGCTGGTTTCCCCGGAGAATCCCATCGGATGAAGCAATTCGAACCGTACAGGCTCGACGCGGCCAACAGCCGGCTGTGGCGGGACGAAGCGCAAATCGTCCTCCCGCCCAAGCCCTTTGCTGTCTTGAAGTATCTCGTCGACAATCCCGGACGCCTCATCACTCATAACGAGCTGCTGGACTCCCTTTGGCCGGAGACCTACGTCCAGCCGCAGGTGCTGCGCACCTACGTGCTCGAGCTGCGCAAGGCGCTCGGCGACGACGCGGACAATCCCCGCTTCATCCAGACGCTGCCCAAGCGCGGCTATTGCTTTGTCGCGCCGGTGACGGAATGGCACGGAACCGAACGTGCTTCGGAAAACGGAAAGACCTCGCGCCACGACGAGCCGGCCGGATTCGTCAACCGGACCGAGGAGCTCGCGCGGCTCGAGGGCGAACTTGCGCGCGTGACCTCAGGAGAGCGGCGCGTCTTGTTTCTCGCCGGCGAGGCCGGCATGGGCAAGACCGCTCTTGTGGATGCTTTCTGCCGGCGGGCGAGAAAGGCGCGGCCCGCATCATTAGCGCGTGGCCAGTGTGTGCCGGGGGTGGGCAGCCGTGAAAACTACTATCCGATTCTGGAAGCGCTGACTCAGTTGTGTGCCTCGCCGGAAGGGGAAAGTGCCTGCCGGATTCTGGCGCGCACGGCGCCCGCATGGCTGGCGCACACCGGGCAGGCGCCGAGCGCGGATGCGGCCGCCATGGAGCGCACCATCGCGGACCTTTGCACGGCGCTCGAATGTCTAGCGGCAGAGCAGCCCCTCATCCTGGTTCTTGAAGACCTGCACTGGGCTGACGGTGCCACGCTGGACGCGATCGCAGCCCTGGCGCGGCGGCGCGCCCCCACAAAGCTCATGATCGTGGCCACCTACCGGCCGCGCAGCGAGGCAATGGAGTCTCCGCTAAAGAGGCTCAAGCAGGATTTGCTGCTGCACAAGCTGGGTGAAGAGAATCTCCTCGCACCCTTGAATCGGTTGTCGATGGCCGAATTGCTGAGCGCGCAACTCGCCCAGAAAACCCTGCCGCTGGGCTTGGCAGAGTTTGTCCATCGGCGGTCTGAAGGCAATCCTCTGTTTGCCATTGCCATCGTGGAGCACCTCATCGCGCAGCGGGCCCTGGTGCGCAAAGGCGAAAACGGATCAGCGGAGTGGGAATTGCGTGCGCCCCTCGAGCAGGCCCAGGGCAGCGTTCCCGAGGGACTGGTGCAGATGGTCGAGCTCGAAATCGATCGCCTCAGCTCCGAGCAGCAGCGCGTACTCGAAGCAGGCAGTCTCATGCCCGTCGCCTTCCCGGCCTGGGCAGTCGCCGCCGCGCTTGCCTGCGATGAGGCGGAAGCCGAAGAGATGTGCGACGGCCTCGCGCGCCGCTTGCACTTCCTCGAGCGTGCCGGCGAAGACGAGCTTCCCGGCGGAGAGCGCTCGGCGTTCTACGCCTTTGCGCACCAGTTGTATCGCGAAGTCCTCTACCGGCGTCAGGCTGCTCCGCGTCGCGCGCAGCGGCACGTGCGCATCGCCGAGCGGCTGGGACAGCTGTTCCGGGGCAGGGAGGCGGACGTGGCGCGGGAAATGGCCACGCATTTTGAAGCCGCCGGCAGCCGGCAGCGCGCCGTCCAAGCGCTTCGCGCTGCCGCGCAACATGCCGCGAACCGGCAAGCCCATGCGGAGGCCGCGGAACTGCGCGAGCGCGCGCTGGGAATCGAGATTCGCGAAGCTGTCGCCACCGGAAAGGGAAACAGGGACGAAAAGCAGGGGCCGCAGGACGAGCGGCGAGGCCGTCGGGATGAGCTCGCCGCCGTCAGGAATCGCACGGCAATGCGAGCCGATTTGCCCACGAAAACTTGACGATTTCTGGACGGGAATTTGACGACTTTTCTTTTCGAGACGGCTAGCTTGGTTTGCAGGCAGGAGGTTGACTGCAATGCAAAACAAGCTTCGTTTCCCTCTTCGTATCCTCGGCATGGCGTCGCTTGTCGTGGCGGCCATGGCCTTCACCGCGAATGCCGCGCACGCCGTAACCCTCAACGTGCCGTTTGCCTTCACAGTCGGAAACAAGGTCTGCCCCGCGGGCCTCTACTCAGTGCGCTCCGACCGTCTCGGCGATACCGTCCAGCTCACCGGCCCATCGCAGGGCTTCAATTGGGTGATCCATCCCGGCGATCCCGCCCCCACGGACAGTCGCGTGATCCTCAGGTTCGACACCGACGGATCGCAATACACGCTGCGCTCCGTTCAGTTCGGGCCCCTGATCACCTCCCGGCTGGACAAGAAGACGAGAGAGTCCATATCCGCAAGCAACGGGGTTGCCGTCACCGGAGGCATGGGTCAGTAAAAACGCCGTTGCTCTTCGGGTCCGGAAATGCCCTTTCTTTTCGGTTATCGCGGACGGGCGCATTGCCAACGGCAATGCGCCTTTCGCGTTTGCCTTGAGCACTTCAATACCGCCAGTCCGGCGCGAGCGCCCCAGGAACGCAAACTTGATGAATTCGCGCATAGCGCGAACCATTTCATTTCCGATCGAGGCTCGATTGCCCAGCTTCTGATCCCTGATCCCTGGTCCCTGTTCCCCGTCCCTCCGGCCATGGATCTTTGAGCAGCGCGCACAGGCCCAGATCGTTGCCGTAACGCTCGATTTCGACCTGGGGCAGCGGGACAAAGCTCGTCATCCCGCGGAACGCCGGCACAGCATCGGATCCCATGATCTGCGGAGAAACGAACAGGTGCACCCGGTCGACCAGCCCCGCCACCAGCAGCGCCGTGTTCAGCCGCGTGCCGGTCTCCGTCAACAATGTCAGAATCCCCTCCTCGCCCAGCTTGTCCAGCACCTTGCCCAGCGGCACGCGGCCCGCTTCGGCCGCCAGTACCTCCACGCGTGCCCCGCGGCGGCGCAGTTCATTGGCGCGCGCCTCGTCGTTTGAAACGGTGAAGATCAGCAGGTCGTTTTCGGCCGTCGCCACCATCTTGGCGTCGAGCGGCATGCGCAGCGCGGAATCGAGCACGACGCGCTGGAGCGGTCGGCGCCGGCGCAGGCCGCTGCGGTCCGTGAGCATGGGGTCGTCGGCCACCACCGTGTCCACGCCCACCATGGCTGCGTCCGCATGCCAGCGCAGCGGCTGCACCGCGGCGCGCGCCGCCTCGCTGGTGATCCAATATGGCTCGCGCGTCGCGTGCATTCCTTCCGGCGGCGCAATGCGCCCATCCAGCGACATGGCCACCTTCATCAGCACCAGCGGCCGTTTGTGCCGGCTCCAGCGCGCAAAGCCTTCGTTGAGCCGGCGCGCTTCGGCTTCGCACACGCCCAGCGTCACTTCCATGCCTGCGGCGCGCAGGCGCTCAACGCCATGACCGGCAACATGCGGATTGGGATCCACGGTGGCGGCCACTACGCGGCCCAGTCCGGCGTCAATCAACGCGCCGGTGCACGGCGGCGTGCGCCCCGTATGGTTGCACGGCTCCAGCGTCACGTACGCCGCTCCGCCGCGCAGCCGCTCGCCTGCATGCCGGCTCGCTTCCTTCAAAGCAACTACTTCCGCATGATCCACAAGATCGTACTCATGCCATCCCTCGCCGCACACCTGCCCGTTGCGATCCAGAATCACGCAGCCCACCACCGGATTCGGCGAGCACAGGCCGATTCCGCGCGCGGCAAGTTCAAGCGCGCGTCGCATCCAGGAGAGGTCTTGATCGGGACCATGGTTTGCCGGATGGTCATTCATGGGCGGGCAAGCGAGGCGCTCAATCTTCGTCCAGTTCGGCTACGGCGGCTCCGCTGCGGCCGTGCGGCGGCCGGCGCAATGGCGCCACGCGATAGGCATGGGGATCTTCGGGTTCAGGATCCGCCTTGCGCCGGAACAGGCGTCTGAGCCGGTCAACAACACGTTGCAAACCGCGCGGGCGTTTCTCTCGATTCTTCACCTCAACCCTCGCATTCCGGTCCTGCGGAAGAGAATCTCCGCATTATCCCACCAGCGACACCACAAAGTCAGCCGGCGAAAACTCCAGCAGGTCGCACATCTGCTCGCCCACCCCGGCAAAGCGAACGGGGAGATTCAGCTCGCGCGCAATAGCCACGGCGATGCCACCCTTGGCTGTGCCGTCGAGTTTGGTGAGCAAAATGCCCGTTACACCCGCCGACTCCGAGAACAGCCGCGCCTGCTGCAATCCATTCTGCCCTGTGGTCGCGTCCATCACCAGCAATACTTCGTGCGGCGCGCCGGAAGCCAGCCGCGCCGCGGTCCGGCGCATCTTGTCCAGCTCATCCATCAGGCCGGATTTGGTGTGCAGCCGCCCCGCCGTATCGACAAAGAGATCCTGAATCCCGCGCGCCTTGGCCGCTGTAAGGGCGTCGTAAAGCACCGCGGCCGGGTCGCCGCCTTGCCGCGTCTTGATCATCTCCACGCCCGAGCGGGCCGCCCAAACTTCCAGTTGCTCGATCGCAGCGGCACGAAACGTGTCCGCGGCGCACAAAAGCACGGTGCGCCCCTGCGCCCGGCTCCACGCCGCCAGCTTGCCGCTGCTTGTGGTCTTGCCCGTGCCGTTCACGCCCACGAGAAACGTGACCTTCGGCGGCGCATCCGGCGCCGCAATGGGCCGGCGTGGCGCTTCAAGGATGGACTGGAGTTGCTCCCTGAGCAGCGCGCGCAGCTCTTCGCCGTCTTCAATCGCGTGATGCCGCGCGCGGTCGCGCAACGCGTCCAGTACGGCGGTGGTCGTGGGCACGCCCAGGTCGCTTGAAAGCAGCGCCGTCTCCAGTTCTTCCAGCGCGCTATCATCCACAATGCGCGTCATCGCGGCAATGTCGGCAATCTTGGCGGAGAACGACTCGCGCGTTCTCGTAACCGCCTGCCGCATGCGCTCCAAAAAGCCGGCCTTGCGCTCCTCGGGCGCCGCCGCGTTCAGCTCCGGTGAACTGTCCGGCGCGGCCTCGCTTTCTTTCCTGCCCCGAAATGAACCGATCATCTCGCCACCAGTCTTCAGTTTATCGCCCCTTGCGGCCATCCTCTTCGGGGCCCGGGCGCGCATCCGGACACAGTTGACCGCGCCTCCAGCACACCCCAGCCCCCTCCTCCGCGCATTCACCGCGTTTCTGTTCGGAAGCCAGCAGCACATTCGCTATTCTGGAGGGTAGGCCGTCTTCATTCCCACCGTAGCCGGTCACGGGTCGGCGAGCTTTCCGCTGGCCCCATCGCAGAATCTTTGAACGGACATGACGCAAACAGACAAACATCCTCTCGAAAAAATCATGGAGAACCGCATTGCTATCCTCGATGGCGCCATGGGCACCACCATCCGCACCTACGGGATGAAAGAAGCGGACATGCGCGCGGAGCGATTCCGGGATGCGAAGAAAGACCTGCTCAACAACGGCGATCTTTTTTCGCTCACACAGCCCAAGATGATCGGCGACATCCATCGCCGCTTCCTCCAGGCGGGCGCCGACATCATCGAGACCAATACCTTCGGCGCCACCAGCATTGCGCAGAGCGAATTCTTCGTCGAGGATCCCCGCGAGCGCGGCGGCCGCAAGGATCCCGCGTTCTATCAGGCGGTGATTGACGACCCGTTTCTCAGCGGCCTCGCGCGGGAGATCAATGAAAGCTCGGCGCGTCAGTGCCGCGCCTGGGCCGATCGCATCGCCAATGATACCGGGAGGCCGCGGTTTGTCGCTGGAGCCCTCGGGCCGCTGACGGTTTCGCTCTCCAATTCTCCTGACGCGGACGACTCCGGCTTTCGCGTGGTGACCTTCGACCAGGTCAAAACCGCCTACGCGCAGCAGGTGCGCGCGCTCATCGCCGGCGGTGCGGACCTGCTTCTCGTCGAGACCATCTTCGACTCGCTCAACGCCAAGGCCGCGCTCGTGGCCATCCAGGAAGTCTTCGCAGAACAAGGGAAGAAGCTGCCCATCATGATATCGGCCGCCGTGGGACGCGGTGGAGAAACCATGATCTCCGCGCAGACGGTCGAAGCCTTCTGGACCGCCGTCCGGCACGTGAAGCCGTTTTCGGTCGGCCTCAACTGCTCGCTCGGTCCCGACCTCATGTATCCGTTTCTCGCCGAGCTCGCCGGGAAGGCCGATGTTCCCGTCTCCTGTTACCCGAATGCCGGCCTGCCCAATCCCCTGTCGGAGACCGGCTTCGACCTGGGTCCGGCGGACATGGCCCGCTTCCAGAGCGACTTCGCGCGCGCCGGCCTCATCAACATTGCCGGAGGCTGCTGCGGCAATACGCCGGAGCACATCGCCGCCATCGCCCAGGCGCTCGAGGGACTGCCGCCTCGCAAATGGCGCGCGCCTTCAGATGCCGGGCCCGCAAGAGAGGCCTGCGCGGTTGAAAGCGGGAACCGCGCGTGAGCACGCTTCAAAATTCGGCAGTCGCCGCCGCGTCTCCCGCACTGCGCGGCAAGCCTCTGCGCCTTTCCGGATCGCAGCCGTTCACGCAGCAGCTCGGCGTCTTCATCATGATCGGCGAGCGCACCAACGTGGCCGGCTCACCCAAATTTGCCAAGTTGATCAAGGAAGGGAAGTACGAAGAGGCTGTCGCCATCGCCCGGCAACAGGTGGAAAACGGCGCCAACGTGCTCGACATCTGCATGGACGAAGGCATGATCGACGGCGTCGCCGCCATGACGCGCTACCTGCAATTGCTGGCCAGCGAGCCTGAAGTCGCCAAGGTTCCCTTTATGGTTGACTCCTCCAAATGGGAAGTCATCGAAGCCGGCCTCAAATGCATGCAGGGCAAAGGCATTGTCAACTCCATCTCGCTCAAGGAGGGCGAGGAGACGTTTCGCCATCACGCCGCAACCGTGCTCAAGTACGGCGCGGCTGCCGTCGTCATGGCCTTCGACGAGCGCGGCCAGGCCGCCACCTGCGAGGACAAGATCCGCATCTGCGAGCGCGCCTACGGAATCCTCGTGAACGAAGTCGGCTTTCTGCCGGAAGACATCATCTTCGATCCCAACATTCTCACCGTGGCCACGGGCATGGAAGAGCACAACAACTACGCCCTCGACTTCATCAACGCCACGCGCTGGATCAAGGCCAATCTTCCCTGCGCCAAGGTGAGCGGCGGCGTTTCCAACATCTCTTTCAGCTTCCGCGGCAACAACACCGTGCGCGAGGCCATGCACTCGGCGTTCCTCTTTCACGCCATCGCCGCGGGTTTGGATATGGGCATCGTGAATGCCGGCATGCTCGAGGTCTACGAGGAGATCGAGCCGGAGCTCAAGGAGCTGGTCGAAGACGTGCTGCTCAATTGCCGTCCCGATGCAACTGAGCGCCTGACCCAATTCGGTGAAGCGCTGAAGGCCGCGGGCTCAGGAGCGGCCGCCGCTGAGCAGAAGACCGAGGAGTGGCGCAGCGGCCCGGTGGAAGAGCGCCTTGCGCACGCGCTGGTGAAGGGAATCGATCAGTACATTGAGGCCGACGCCGAGGAAGCGCGCGTGAAGCTCGGCCGCCCCCTCGCCGTCATCGAAGGGCCGCTGATGGCGGGCATGGGTATTGTGGGCGATCTCTTCGGCGCCGGAAAAATGTTTCTGCCCCAGGTGGTCAAGTCGGCGCGGGTGATGAAAAAAGCCGTTGCCTATCTCACGCCTTTCATGGAGGCCGAGAAAGCCTCGCTGGCCGCGGCCGGCCACACGGTAAAGACGCAGGGAAAGATCGTCCTGGCCACCGTGAAGGGCGACGTGCATGACATCGGTAAGAACATCGTGGGCGTGGTGCTGGCCTGCAACAACTACGAGGTGATCGACCTCGGCGTCATGGTTCCGGCGGAAAAGATTCTCGAGCGGGCCAGGACGGAAAAGGCCGACCTGATCGGGCTCAGCGGGCTCATCACCCCGTCGCTCGACGAAATGGTGCACGTGGCGCGGGAGATGGAGCGCCAGGGCTTCACGCTTCCTCTGCTCATCGGCGGTGCGACCACCAGCCGCGCCCACACCGCGGTCAAGATCGCCCCGCAATATCGCGAGCCGGTCGTGCACGTGCTCGACGCCAGCCGCGCCGTGCCCGTAACCACGAGCCTTCTCAGCGAAGAGGGCAAGCCTGCCTTTGTCGCGCAGCACCGCGCTGCCTATGAAGCCCTGCGCAAGAGCTACGCCGCGCCGCGAGTCAAACTCGTCTCTCTTGAGACGGCGCGCGCCCGCCGCACACCCATCGAATGGCGGGAACAGGACATTCCCGCGCCCGCATTTACCGGCGTGCGCGTCCTCGACAATTTCCCTCTGGCCGAACTGCGCCCGTTCATTGACTGGACGCCCTTCTTTCACACCTGGGAGCTGAAAGGCGTGTACCCGCGCATCCTCGACGACGAGAGACAGGGAGAGCAGGCGCGCCAGCTCTTTGCCGAGGCCAACGGGCTGCTCGACAAAATCGTCGCAGAAAAACTCCTGACCGCGCGCGGCGTGTACGGTTTTTTCCCGGCGAGCGCGGTTGACGACGACATCGAGCTCTACACAGGTGAAGGGCGCGAGAACGTGCTCGCGCATTTCCATTTCCTGCGCCAGCAGACGGAGAAAGACGAGAGCGAGCCGTGCCGCTCCCTGGCCGATTTCATTGCCCCCGCGGCGGCCGGCCTGCGCGATCATCTCGGCGCTTTCGCGGTGACCAGCGGCATCGGTCTCAAAGAGCTCTGCGAGCACTTCCGCAGCCGGCACGACGACTACAACGCCATCATGGCTGAAGCCCTCGCCGACCGGCTGGCCGAAGCCTTCGCCGAGGGCCTGCACAAACGCGTGCGCGAGGAATGGGGCTACGGCCGCGGCGAAAATCTCAGCCCCGACGACCTCATCCATGAAAAATATCGCGGCATCCGTCCCGCCGCGGGGTATCCCGCATGTCCCGATCACACTGAAAAAGGTGCCCTCTGGCGCCTGCTCGATGTGGAACGGAATACCGGGATCCGGCTCACGGAATCGTTTGCCATGTGGCCGGGTTCGAGCGTAAGCGGCCTTTATTTCGCCCATCCTGAGTCGCGGTACTTTTCGCTGGGCCGGATCGGCCGCGATCAGGTGGCCGACTATGCAGCGCGCAAATCCATCAGCGTGCAGGAGGTCGAGCGCTGGCTTGGCCAGAACCTAAACTACGATCCGGCCGGGTAACGCAACCTCTACGGCTCGATTCGCCGCAAGCGGGATCAGCCCGGAGCGCGGGCGCAGAATTTTTCCATTTTTCTTGGCCAAAGTTTGCGTAGAATTTCGTGCTTTTATGCGACAGTGGTCTAAGGAAAGAACGAAAACCAGTGTGGCCTCCTCGAACGGCCGGGGCGCGGCAGATTGCTTGCGCTGCCGGCCGTTCGTTTTTTCTCTGCGCCGGGCCGGCTGCAAGATCGACGCGTGAGATTATCAGGGCGCCAGGCCCGATTCGTCTGCAAGCACCATGGGCGCCGGGACTCGCGTTGACGCCGCCATCCATCGCATCAGCGCCGGCAGCATTCGTGTGCCTGCGCGTGCAAGCCGGCGTCCGGTTGCGGTCACCATCGCGCGCGAAATCCACGTGGCTAGAGCCATGGACCGCCCCACTTGCTCTGCGAGCGTCCGTTGGTACGCCTCCGGCGTGCCGCCTGCAAGAAAGATTTGCGCCGCCAGGCTCGCGCTATGCAATGCCATCGAGATGCCGTCGCCGGTGAAAGAAGGAATCACCGCAGCCTGATCGCCCACGCACCACAGCGGCGAACGGTCCCTGCGCAGAAAACCGTAAGGAAGGGGTGAAATGGCCAGCGGCCGGGCCCACTGCGGTTGCGCACGCTCCATGCGGCGGCGCAGGCCGGGAGCTGCCGCGCAGATCGAGCGCAGACAATCGTCCCATCCGGCGAATTTGCGCCACGCCGGGCGCACCAAAACAAAGCAGAGATTCGCCAGTTCCTCCTCAACCAGAGAAAGCCCGCCGTATCCGCCCGGGAAAAGAAACAGCTCCATCCAATCGCGAAGCTCGCCCGCTTGCGCGGAATCGAGCCGCCAAAGCATCTTGAATCCCACCAGATCGTTCTGCACGCCGCGGCCCCGGTGCCATCCATAGAGGTCGTGCTTGCCATTGGCCAGAAACACCGTGCCCGCCCGCATGCATCCGCCGCCTGCGATTCTCGCCGTCCACTGGTCGCCTTCGCGGACGATTCGCTCGGCGCAGGCTCCGCGAACCACCCGGCATCCCTGTTCCGCCGCGCGGTCCAGCAGGGCCGCATCCAGCGCGCGCCGCGAAAGCGAAAGCGCGGCAAACGGAAGGCTCGTCTCCGCCGTGCGCGGCCCGGCGTGAAGGCGCACAAAGCGAATGGGAGCCGCGCCCAAAGCCCGCGCAGAGATTCCGGCGCGCGCAAGATACCCAACCGCCTCCTCGCTTAAAAATTCGCCGCAGACCTTGTGATGCGGTCCGCGCTCTTTTTCAAGCAGCGTGACCTCTCTGCCGGCCTGGGCCAGCCTGAGCGCCACCATCGCGCCGGCAGGTCCGCCGCCGACGACAAGATGATCCAGCTCTTCAGATGGCAGGTTCATGGCGACCTTCTGCGCGCCACGCACAACCGCGCCGGAGTGTACCTTCGAATCGATGCATCGCTCGCGCCCAGGCCGGCCGCTGCGCACAGCCTGCGCCAGTCGTCCTCTGAAAACGATCGCGCAAAAGAGACCGGCCCATCATGCTGCACGAATGGATGCAGCCGCAGAAGCTTCGAAACCAGGCGGAACAGATGATAGGGAACCGCGTTGCGGGAGAGATCGTTGATAAACCATCCCCGCTCGGCGTGCTCCTCCGTCCACACGAGATAATCGATCACTTCCTCGTCTTTCAGGTGATGCGTGAAGAGAGAACTGAAAATCAGATGCGGCCGCCTGGACGGTTCATAGTCGAACACGTTCGCGCACACCCACTCAATCCTGAATGCCGGGTCGGCCTCGGCGGCGATGGACACCGCATCGGGATTGATGTCCAGCCCGGTGAGCACAACCGCGATTCGGCGCGCATGCGCCCAGCGCGCCACGCGCCGCAGGCAATCGCCGTAGCCGCAGCCCACGTCGAGAATGCGCATCGGGCCGGCGATTTCCATTGCCGGCGCGCATTCTCCCAGCCAGTCGAGGATGGGCCGATAGCCCAGGAACCAGCGGTTCACGCGGGCAAGATCGCGCAGGCACCCGCGCAGTTGCTCCCGGCTGCATGGCTCATCCATCCGCTCCGTGAGTTGAGCGCGGGACCCGAAATCCAGTGCGTCAGGCAGCATGGAAGAGCATCGTTTCCGCGGTCACGCCGGGGCCGAATGACATGGCGCATCCACGCTGATCCGGGCGGGCGCGGCGCATGATCTGCTCCAGCACGAACATCACTGTCGCCGAAGACATGTTGCCATAACGCGCCAGAATGTTCCGCGAGTCGCTCAGCGCCTCCGCATCCAGGCACAATCCCTTCTCCACTGCGTCCAGAATCGTGCGGCCGCCGGGATGCACTGCCCACAGATCGATGGCGCGCGGGTCCTCTCCGCGCGTGATCTGGACGCCGAGCTCCGCGAGCGCCCGGCGCAGCTCCCCGGGAACCTGCCCCGAGAGGTGCATGTCGAAACCGAGCTCGCGAATGCGCCAGGTGATGAGCTGTGTTGTTTCAGGAATCTGCAGGGCAAAAAAGCTTTCCAATGCCAGCCCCGGCGTTCGGGCGCTCACCAGGCACGCCGCGCATCCGTCGGCAAACAGGAGGAACGAAAGAATCTGCTCCAGGTCGTCCGTCTCCTGCATGTGCAGGGTGCAAAGCTCGAGGTTCAGGATGAGCACCATGGCCTCAGGCTCGGAGCGGACAATGTGGTGCGCGGCTTTGAGCGCGTTGATGGCCGCGTAGCAGCCCATGAACCCGATCATCGTTCGCTCTACGGAGCGGCTGAGACCCAGGTGCTCGACAATGTCGAAGTCCAGGCCCGGCGCGTACAGCCCGGTGCACGATGTGACGATCACATGCGTAACCGCGCAGCGCTCCTTCTCCCGAAGCGCCAGCTTGTTCAACGCGCAACGCGCCAGCTGCGGCGCAAAGCGCTCGAACGCCTCCATGCGGCGAGCCGTGGGCGGAAAATTTCCGGGCACATACAAGCCTGCCGCGTCGTTCCACGCGCCGTCGTCGGTGGCCACCGGTTGCAGAAAGGAATAACGGTGCTCGATTTGAGACATGCGCACCATGCGCCGGAAAAGACCGCGCGCGGCGCCCTCCGGCAGCAGCGTCTCCGCAAAGGCTATAAAGGCGTGGTGCACATCGTGCGGCGGAACCGAGGTTGCGATGCGATTGATGTGCGCGATCGTCATCGTCCTCCCTCCGACCGGGTCTTGCAACTCTGTCCGGCAGGACCAACTGATAGGAATTATCTCAATTTTTCCAAGCGGCTTGGAGCGCAGCTACAAAGAAATGACATTCTGCCCGTTCACACACAAGGCGCAAACGTACGCGTGACCCGCGAAGGCCGGGAACGGCGGCGTACGCGCCGATTCATTGCGGCAGGCATCGGAGCTTCCGATTCAGCCGATAAGCGCCATGGTCAGGTGATTCACCACGAAGGCCGCGCCGTATGCCAGCGCCAGCATGTAGCAGAACTGCACCGCCGGCCACTTCCAACCGTTGGTTTCGCGCCGCACCACGGCAATCGTCGACGTGCACTGCATGGCGAAGGCAAAAAAGATCATCAGCGCCAGCGCGCCGCCCAGC
>JASHTS010000012.1 GCA_030040425.1 Acidobacteriaceae bacterium
GGATTAATGGCGATTTCCATGGAGAAGTAAGCGACGTGGCCCGAAGAAGGAGAATTCTCGTAGGAAAAGGGCTTTACCGAGTTTGGTTGCATGCGTGTGATTCTCCGTCGCGCTTCCGCATCCGCGCCGGGACTCTCATTCAGCCAATTTCATCCCGGACACTGCTGCGGGCATCGTTCCGGCTTTTTATCTTTCCAACCCCAATGCGCCGGACACAACCGCGCGGCCCCTCCGCACACTGCGGAGGAAACATCCCAAGTTTAGCAAGGAACCGTTCCAGCGGCCCCCTCACTTCCCTACCACTCAAGCGTTACCGACAGCTTGGATGGGAACACGCAGGTACCTACCCACCGGAGTGGGAAAACTGCGCGTGCCCGCTTACTTAGATGCGGCGCGGCCGTCCTCACTTGCGCTCCCGTCGCGTCCAATTTGTGCGGCGTTTTCAACAGCAGCCGTCTGCCGCGCGCCCGCCTGTCCGTCTCAGGCAACCCGGTGCGCGCCGCCGGAAGCGTGGCAGATGTACATCTGCGGAACAATACCGATGCGCTCTGTGTACCGTTCGCCCAATGTTGCGGCAAATGCCTCCGCGTCCTTTTGCTCCACCAGGTTGACGGTGCAGCCGCCGAAGCCTCCGCCGGTAAGCCGCGCGCCGATCAGTCCGGGCAAATCCTGAGCCAGCTCCACCATGGCATCGGCTTCTGCGCAGCTGGCCTCGAAGTCGCGACTGTAGCTCCAGTGCGCCTCGGCCATCAGCCGTCCCAATTCCTTCAGGTCGCCCCGCAGCAGCGCATCGGCCGCGGCCACGGTGCGCAGGTTTTCGCTGATGATGTGCCGCGCCCGCATCAACGCCTTCGGTTGCATCTCCTGACCCCATCGTTCCAGGTCTTCGAGCGTCGCGTCGCGGAGGAACTTCACCTCCGGCCTGTGCCGCGCAATCACCGCGCAGGCTGACTCGGACTCCCGCCGGCGCGTGGGATAATCGCCGCCCGCCACCGAATGCTTCACCATGGTGTTGGCGATCACCAGCGCCACGCAATCGGGAATGGGCGCCAGTTTGTAGCTGAGGTCGCGGCAGTCGAGCAGCAGAGCGTGGTTCTCTTTCCCGTTCACGGAGATGAACTGGTCCATGATCCCGCTGCTGGCGCCGACAAACTGGTTCTCTGCTTTCTGGCAGAGCCTGGCCAACCCCGGTCCGGGATAATGGACACCCAGCAACGATTCAACCGCCAGAGCCGTAGCCACTTCCACTGACGCCGAGCTCGACAGCCCGGAGCCGAGCGGCACATCGCCCCAGAGACTCAGGCTGAAGCCGGGCATGGCGTGGCCCTCGCCGGCCAATATGTGGACCACCCCCATCGGATAGTCGCTCCAGTGCCGGCTTCCCTGCTGGGGAAGCGCCGAAGTATCGAAGGTCCTTTCCTCGCGATAGTTCTCGGAGTAGATGGCGATCTTTCCGTCGCTGCGCGGCGAGATGCCGGCCAGGGTGGCAAAGTTGATGGCCGCCGGCATCACGAACCCCTCGGCATAATCGGTGTGCTCGCCGATCAGGTTCACGCGTCCCGGCGCGGCAAAGAGAGCCGGCTCGGCCTGAAAGCGATCCAGGTGCAGGGAGCGAAACTCTGCCGGATCATGCATTCTCTCTTCCCACCCCGTCCGCGCGATTTCAATTTTTAGACTTGAAAACATTTACTTTTATGCTAACGCCCCAACCTTCGCATGGGCCCGAACCGACCATTCGATTTTGGCGAGCCGCATCAGCCGGTTTTGGCGAGCCCGCCTGATCCTTCCAGGACCTCGTCTGCAGCCGCGGACAGCCTTTCCCAGATACGGTCCAGCCACGCCTCGTGCTCCGGCTTCATCAGCACCGACCGCAAGCACTTGATCGCGTCGCTTGCGTCGCCGTCCCGCTGCCCAAACCAGAATCTCGGCAATTGTACAAGAGCCAGGTGGAGGTCGCGCCGGGCGCATGCATCGAAAGCCGCTTGTGCACGCTCGCCGGCCTCGTTTGCGCCTGGAGCCTGCATCGCCCATACCACGATATCCAGTTCCGGCTTGCCGGCGAGCAAGGACACAAAACGCCGATCTGCGCGCAGCCGCCGGTCGAGCTCCCTGGCTGCTCTTCGGCCGCTTGCCAGTCCGCGCGCAAACTCGCCGCCGTGAGTGAGCGGCAAAAGCTGGTGCGTGGCCCAGAGCGCCACGGCCGCGGCGCCGGCCCGGGAGCACTCCAGGCTGATTTCGCCCAGATGCAACTCCTTCGAGGTGAAGTAAGTATAGGGAGAATCGTGTTTGTAGAACCGGCCCACCGCCGGGTCGCGGAAGAGCACGCAGCCGCACCCGTAGGGCTGCAGGCCATGTTTGTGCGGATCGATCACGATCGAGTCGGAGTCGCCTATGGCTGCGAAGGCGCGGCGCGCCGGCTCGTCCAAATCCTGTGGAATCAGCGCAAAATAGCCGCCATAGGCCGCATCCACATGCACCCGGAAACCGTACCGCGCGCGCAGGCTGAGAATCTCGTCCAGAGGATCGACCGCGCCCAGGGCGGTGGTACCCAGCGTGGCCACCACCGTACCCACGTCTCCTTTGCGCAGCTCGGCTTCCAGCGCATTGAGGTCCATGCGCCCGCGCTCGTCGGCGGCAACAGCGGCGTAGGGTACGCGCAGCACGCCGGAGACGCGCTGGTGTGTGTAATGCGCCTGTTCGGAGCCCACCACGCGCTTTCCCGGCGCGAGCAGACCGGCCATCCAAAGCGCCTCCAGGTTGGCCATGGTCCCGCTCGAGGTGAGATGGCCCAGATAGCCGCCGTTTTTGGGTGTCCAGCCGAACATGGCCGCAATCGCTTCCACCGCCTCCACTTCCATAGCGGAACTGGCCCGTCCGCCGTCCCGGGCGTGGTTGTTGGGATTGATCTTCATCGCCAGCGCATAGGCTGCCCGCGCCACAGGATGCGGAGGTTTGAGCATCTGTCCGGCATAAAGGGGATGAAAATAGGGGAAATTGTCGCCCAGACGGTGGGCTGTGAGGGCCAAAACCCGGTCCGCAGCCTCTTCGTCCAAAGCAATCAGGTGCTCAGGCAAATGGGCGAACTCCGCCTCCAGCGCGTTAATAGCCCGCCGGAGCATACCATCTGCTGGGTCGCTGACCATATCGGCTCCCACACTAGCACAACCCGCGACTGGCAGCTAAACTAGCATAAATAAAGACATTTGCGACATTCCAGGCCGCGCCGCAGACCGCGTGCGAAGAAATAAGTACCGCATTTTGACAGCGATGGTATACTGAGCCCAGCGTTAGAACAGAACCGGGCGTGTGCAGTAACTCGCCCAACCAAGCAAGATTCTGCCAGTGGTCGCTCCGATTCATCCAGCGCAATTCAAATCAGGAAATTCAAGGAAAATGGAACAAGGTACCGTGAAGTGGTTCAATGACGCGAAAGGCTTTGGCTTCATCTCGCGCCAGAACGGCGAGGATGTCTTCGTGCACTACTCTGCAATCAACTCAAGTGGTTTCAAGAGTCTGCAGGAAGGCCAAACCGTGCAGTTCAATGTCGTAAAAGGCCCCAAGGGTTGGCAAGCTGCCGACGTGCAGCCCCTCTAACTCCGCAAGGCCGGAATTCGGCAGAATCGAGCACACAAACACAAGCGGGCTGGGATTGCTCCCGGCCCTTTGTGTATAAGCTTTGAAATGCCGATGCCGTATTGATTTTTTGACCTTGGTTTTCTTTCGGCTTCGAGCGGCTTGCGCTCGTCCCATCAAGGACCAAATTCCCTCTTCTTGCCCGGCGCGCGATGCTCGTGTGCAAACGGCTGCGACCCCCTGCACCAGCGGGGGAATCCTGTTCCTGCGCTGAAATCGGAAGTGACCGCGCGCACTGGCGCGCCCGGGCGAGTCTAGTCAGGACTGAGACAAAAAAGCAATGCCGGCAGCGATGACCTCGAAGGGTGTAGTCGCTGACCGGCATCGTGAGTGTTTGCTTCGCCAGGGCTCGACCTCGTGCAGTTAAGCTCCGGGCCGAACCTCAGTTTGAACCTCTATGTAAATCCACCTAGACCCTTGTCTCTTTTCTTATCGGTCCGCAAGCCGGTAAGCCGATATGCTGCGTCTGGCCGATTCGAATTCGAGATCTTTCTATGCCCCTCGCCAAGAGGGGGCTAAATCTTGAGATGCGCCTTAGAGCTCCCAAGTCGGCGCTTTTCCCGATACCCCAGCACCCACCAATTCGCCTGCACCGCTGGTTTGCGGCGCCAGGAACCCGCCCGACGGATGAGCTTCCGGTCCGGGAGAGGTGCGATGTTGCCGCCGCAGCGTCTCCTGGATCTCGTGCAGCATCTCCATCCGTTCGGAGTGTGACTGACGTTCCCAGAACATCAAAAAACCCTGACCGCAAACACAGCAGTGAAACTCAGCATTCCCGTTCGTCTTCCTGCACAACACCTGCATCGTTAATCCCTCGAGTCTTTCTCCCCAAACACCCCAGTACCTTTGGCTATCGACCCGATATAGATATAACCGGCCGGTTGTTTTTAACTATGGTTCCGAATGTAGCTTTGAATGAACCAAGCTTGCCATTCCCCATCCGGAGCCTGAAGCGTTCTTTCGGGCTAACTACAAATCCCCTATCGGGTCACCGGCTTTGTTACTTCTGATTGTTCGCAATCGGCGCACTGCATCTGTTGCGGTGCAGGTCACTCGATTGCAAAGGCCGGGCGCCCGAAATCGGCGCATTTTTCCCGGCATTCGATTCGATACCACGCTTACTGAAACCCGCATCATCGTGCGCGGGTTGCGGTGCTCGGCGTTATATCCTAAGGTGTTAGCGCGGGAGCGCCCGTTTCACGCAGGCCGCGCTTCTGCTGCTTTTTTTAAGATCGACATGAGCGAACAAACCATCGCTGTATCCCTGCCGGACGGTGCAGTCCGACACGTTACTTCGGGAACCACTCCGCTCGAGATCGCCCACGCGATTTCGCCGCGCCTCGCTGCGGCCAGCATCGTCGCGCGCCTCACGCCTTTGAATGGCGCCGCGCCGCAAGGACCTGCAGAAGGCGAGTCGGAGGCCAGCATGTACGCGGCCGAGCATGCGGGCGCGCCGCGCCTGGTCGATCTCTCCACGCCGATCACGGAAGACGTGAAGCTGGAACTGATCAGGGAAAACGATCCCGACGCGCTCAGAGTGGTGCGCCACTCCGGCGCGCACGTTCTGGCCACCGCGGTGCTCGAGCTCTTTCCGGAAACCAAGCTCGGCCACGGCCCGGCCACCGACTCCGGTTTTTTCTACGACTTCTATCGCGAGAAGCCCTTCACGCCGGAAGACCTCGCCGCCATTGAAAAGAAAATGGCCGAGGTGGTGGCGCGCGACGAGAAATTCGAGCGCATCTACGAGCCGCGCGAGAAGGCTCTCGCCGCATTCGAACGAGACGGCGACTTCATGAAGGCGCACTTCGTCACGCGCTTTACCGAGCCCGGCGCGCAGGTGAGCTTTTACCGCAACGGCCACTTCGTTGACTTCTGCCGCGGCCCCCACGTGCCTTCTACCGGACGTGTAAAGGCGATCAAAATTACCAGTCTTGCGGGCGCCTACTGGCTGGGCGACGAAAAGAATCCGCAGCTGCAGCGCATCTACGGCACCGCGTTTTTCTCGAAGAAGGATCTCGACGAGCACTTCGCGCGCCTGGAAGAGGCCGCGCGCCGCGATCATCGCGTGCTGGGCAAGCAACTCGATCTCTTCAGCATCCAGGAGCTGGCCGGCGCCGGGCTCATCTTCTGGCATCCCAAGGGCGCCATCATCCGCAAGGTGATGGAAGACTGGATGCGCGACGAGTGCCTGCGCCGCGGCTATTCTCTTGTGTACACGCCTCACGTGGCCAGAGTGAATTTATGGCAGACCAGCGGCCACGAAGGCTTCTACGCGGCCAACATGTACACGCCCATGGAACTGGACGACGCCATGTACCGCATGAAGCCCATGAACTGCCCGTTCCACATCCTCATCTACAAAAACTCGCCCAAGAGCTACCGCGATCTGCCCGCGCGCTACGCCGAGCTCGGCAACGTCTACCGCTACGAGCGCTCGGGCACCATGCACGGCCTGCTGCGCGTGCGCGGCTTCACGCAGGACGACGCGCATATCTTCTGCATGCCTTCGCAGATCGAAAGCGAAGTGGCCGATTGCATCGACTTTGCCGAAGCGGTGCTGAAGACCTTCGGCTTCTCCGAGTACAAGGTGGAGCTTTCCACCTGGGACCCGAAAGACCGCGCGCACTACGCCGGCTCCGATGAGAACTGGAATCTCGCCATCCGCTCGCTCGACAACGTGCTCACGGCGAAGGGAATTCCATATAAGACCATCCCCGGAGAGGCCGCGTTCTACGGACCCAAGATCGACGTGAAGCTGGTGGACGTGCTGGGGCGCCTGTGGCAGCTTTCCACGGTGCAGTTCGACTTCAACCTGCCGGCGCGCTTCGAGCTCGAATACGTGGGCGAAGACGGCGGGCGCCATCAGCCGGTGATGGTGCACCGCGCGCTCTTCGGCTCGGTGGAGCGCTTCTTCGGCGTGCTCATCGAGCACTACGCGGGCGCCTTTCCGCTGTGGCTGGCGCCGGTGCAGGTGGGCCTGGTGCCCATCAGCGAAAAGCACACGGCCTACGCCGGGAAAGTGGAAGCCGCGCTCAAAGAGGCGGGCGTGCGCGTCGAGACCGATGCGCGCAGCGAGAAGATGAACGCCAAGATCCGCGACTTCGCACTCAAGAAGACGCCGTACATCCTGGTCTTCGGGGACAAGGAAGAATCCTCAGGCCAAGTGAACGTGCGCACGCGCGGCAAGCAGGAGCAAGCCTCCATGGCGCTCGACGCGTTCGTCGCGAAGGCCAAAGAGCTCGTGGCCACGCAATCGACGGAGCTATAGCGATTCGTCCAGGAACTCCGCGTAGCTTCGGGTCCGCCAGCCGCGCTCCCTATGCGTTGATGGCCATGCCTTCGACCGCGCCGTAGGCGTCG
>JASHTS010000116.1 GCA_030040425.1 Acidobacteriaceae bacterium
TGCCGCAATCCGCCGTTCCCGTATCCAGCGGGCAGTTCACCTTCGCGCTGCCCGCCCAGAGCATCGTCACCTTCGTGCAGTAAGGCGTTGCTCGTTCAGTGTTGCTCGTTCGGATCTCGCCTCTTGCGCAAGTCCTCGCGGCGCCGGTTCCTCGTTGAAACCGGCGCTTGCACTTGACCCCGATCCTGGATGCAACCGCTTCGCTACCAGCTTTTCTTGATCAGCGCATCCACGCCAAATCCGCCGTTGGGATCGCGCGTGGCGCTGATGGCCACGCGCGGCGAAACCTGATACTCGCCCTGTATCGTCTGGTCCTGCGTGGTGGCCACGTTGGTGGAGAAGGTCACGAACAGATTGCCCGTGACGCGCTGCCGGATGGTGATCACCGCGCCCGGCGGTCCCTGCTCGCTGCTGCCGGCCAGCACCGGGCTCACCGAAAGCTGCGAGATGCCCGCCACTTTGGAGATGCGGCTGGTGACCGCGCTCGATACCTGCGACGCCACCAGCGATTCGGCCGTCTGGTTCGCGGTTGCCGTGCTGTTGGCGGCAGCCTCCGTGGTCTCACCAAAGGCGAGCAGATTGATGATGTCGGCTTGCGGCAGCGCGGGATTCGAGCTGTACTCGGTGTGCATCTGGTCCACCGGCCCGTTGAAGCTTAAATTGATCCGGTACTGCTGAATGTTCGTGCTCAGGGCGAGATTCACCACCGGCTGCGTCAGGGATGGATTCACGAACTGAATCGTCCCGCCGGTCAAATTGAACTGGTTGCCGTTCAGGATGATATCGCCGCCGGTGAGATTCACGCGCCCCAGCACAACCGGATTCGCCATCGTTCCCCGCACCTGCACATTCGCTGAGCCGCCCACGCTCAACGTCCTGCTCACCAGGTTCACATTGTTGGTGGAGCGCACTGCGATGTTGAGCGCTAGATCCTGCGAGAATCCCTGCGCCTGCGGCGCCTGCACGCCTCCCGAAAACTGATGAAGGATGGAAGTGAGATCGAAGGCCGGCGTGAAGGAAATGTCGGCTAGATCGACTGACCCTCCCAGAAGCGCGCTCGTGGGCGTGCCCGCCAGCCGCAGCGTGGCGTCTGCATTTTCGCGCATGCCCTGCGGATACAGCACGCGTATGCCCTTCGCCGTTGCGCTCAGATTGAATTCGAGATTGGGCCGGTAGGCCACGCCGCCCTGCACCGTCACCTCTCCTCCGCCGATGTTGCCCTCGAACTTTTCCACGTTGATGCGATCGGCGGTGAGCGTAAGCACGCCGTTCGCGTCTTCGAGCCCCACGGGCAGATCGTTCGAGGAAAGATTCGCATCGGCAATCTCGATCTGGCCGGCGAAATTGCCGCCGCGCACCGGGCCGTGCGAATCGATATTTAGCTTGATCTCTCCCGAGCTGCGCAGATCGGAATCGAAGAGCTGGATGAGCTGGAGATTGACCGTGCCCCGCGCCGCCAGCGCCATGGGCCCGTTGCCGTTCACCGGTACTACGGCCTGAAGATTGAGGTCCGTATCCGTTCCGCGAATGGAAGCGGGCTGAAGTTGAACGACGCCGTTTTTCAAGTCGATCTGGATGGGCGCCGCGGCCGCCAGTTGGATGGCGTTGCCGTAGCCCAGCTTCAAGACCGGAATGGTGACGTGCGCTTCCAACTGATTTCTGTTCTTGAGCGGGCCGTGCACGGTGGCATGAATCTCCGTCTCTCCGCTTATCTCGGAGGCCTCATCCGGCGCGTACGTGGCCAGCAGCGTGGCAAGCGGAAAGGCCTTGGTGTCAAGCGATGCATCGGTCTGGAAACCGTTGGCCATCTCCATGCGCGCCTTCGCCTGAATCTCGGCGCCCGCCGCTGATGAGGCGAAAGTGGCATTGACCACGCGATTCTCGAGGTGCGCCTGCAACTTCATGCCGGAAACAGTCTGGCCGGCAAGGACGAGCTTGGGAATTTCGACACTCGCGTCCATCTCCGGGTTGTCGAATGCGCCCTGGCCCATCACTTGAAACACGAGAGTCCCCGCGGCCGGCAGATCGCGCGCCGTCACCGCTTCGAGCTTGTCGAGCCGGATCCCCGTCGAGGAAATTTGCGCAGTATAGGTTTTCTGCCGCGGTTCCACGATCGCGCGTCCTTCCACGCTGCCCGCGGGCAGGTCCACCCGGAACTCGGCGCGCGCCTGCTCGCCGTTGCCGGAGAAATGCGCCGTCACATCGCGCAGCGGCTGCGCTTCGACCGACGCATTGCTCACCGTCAGGCTGCCGCTGCCCCGGGGATTCGATTCACTGCCCTGCAGCGCGAGATTCACGTTCAACGTGCCGGACACGGATTCTTCACGGCCCGCCATCTTCATCAGCTCGGCAAGGTCCATCGCCGTCGCGTTGAGCTGCATCTGCACGGGGCTTCGATTGGTAAATCTCCAGTGTTCCAATCCGGCGCCCGCGTTGAGAGTGATCCGGCCGCGCTTGCGCGCATCGAGCTCGGCATCGCGCAGAGCGGCGTGATCCGGGCTCAGCTCGACGCCCGCGCGCAGCATCTTCCAGCTTGTGCCGTTCACCTCCAGATCCTGCGCGGAGAGCTCGCCGGCCAGATGCGGAGAGTCGGTCGACCCGCTTACGCTTCCTTGAAAAGTGGCTTTTCCGGCCATCTCGGGCAGCGGCGCCGCCTTGCCCGGCGCCGGCGCTCTGAATAATTCGGCCATTTGTCCAAGCTCGCGAAGATCGTTGGCCTGCAGACGCACTTCGAGGCTCGAGTGTGCGCTCACCGTGCCGTTCAGCGTGAGCGTGGTCTGCGGCGTGCGCAAGTAACTCGAGTCGAGCTCCAGGCGCCGGCCGGCGCCGGAATAGGTCGCGTGAATCGCGCTTTCCACGGGAAGCACGGCAGGACTGCCGGTTGCGCCGGCCGTTTGCAGCGCCGCGCCTTCAGCCCTTGCCGCCTCGCCCTGGATGGCCGCGTCCGCGCGCGCGGTCAAATCGCTGATCGTCTTGCCCCACGCGGCTGTCGCCGTTGCATTCAACGTTCCTGAGATGCCTACGCCCGGGGGCAATGAAGACTTGAGAAGCGTCTGCCGCAACTGCTCCAGGGAAATGCCATGGAGCGAGGCAGTCATAGTCGAGTGCGTATGGCCTTCGATATTTTTTATCTGGCCTTCGGCGCTGATCTGGCCGCCAAAGGCCTGCGCACGCAGATTGTCCAGAGTGGCATTGCCGTCCGCAAGCGAATACTCGAGCGCAAGGTTGCGGACCTCAGTGCGGGCCGTGCCTTTCTTCCCCTCGATCGGGATCTGCAGCCGCTCGCTGGCCGCGCGTCCGTGGATTGCGACTGCGTCCATCAATGAACTGCCGTTTCTCCGCCGGTATTCGAGATCCCCGTCGGCGTGAACCAGGCCCGCAGGGATCGACGAATTCCCCAGCAATTCGCCCATCTGCGTCCCATCGACGATCGCTTCGTAATGCGCGCGGACCACGGGATGGCGATAGTCTTCGAGCGTGCCCGCAAGCGTCAGCCGCGAGGGCCCGCTCGCAAGCTGCGCCTGCTTCAGGCGAAACTCCGACGGCGTGGCCTCGAATTCGACCGCAAGGCTGTGCATGAATGGCCGCAGGTTTCCGTACTCTACCCGGCCATTGGCATAATCCACGCTTCCGGTGTACTCAGTGCGCAGCGGATGGAACGATGCGGCGAAATCGAGATCGTGCAGATCGGCATTCAACGCGCTCGGCCGGCTATTGAAATAAACCTCACCGCGATTGAGCGCAGCGTGGCGAATGCCGAGGCTCCAGACACTCGCCTTGCCGTTCGAGCTGCTGCGCTTGAAGGCGGGAAGATTGGATGCGCCGTTCTTGCCGATGAATACCCATGCCACCGGATGATCGACCGTAAGATTGTTGAGATACCATTTTTTACCGATGATCGAAATCACACGCACGCCCACGGCCACGTGATCGACCGTCAGCAGCCGCGGTCCCAGATACGGCGGAGCGCTGTCCACCGTGATGCCGTATAGATCGACACTGAGAGCGGACAGATGCAGCGTAAAATTTTCGAATTGCACGCCTGCGCCCAGCTCCTGGCTCGCCTTGCGCTCCGCCAGGCCGATCAGGTAGCGGTGCACTCCATCCACGTTGACCAGCGCAACCAGCCCGGCGGCGCAGGCAACGATCAGCAGCGCCAGGCAACCGGCGATAGCAATCGCCGCGCGCAGAATCCGGTGAGGCCGCGCAGGGCGTTGGGGATGGGATGGATCTTCGTCAGGAGAATTTATTTTAATCCGATTCAATTTCATAATGCCCTCGCCTAGAAGGCCTGGCCGATGCTGATGAAATATTGTGTGGCTTTTACTCCATGGACGGGATTCAGATTGTGCCCCAGGTCTATCCGGATCGGCCCCACGGGCGTGGCATAGCGCAGGCCCAGCCCCACACCGTTGGAATAGGGATACATCGAATCGAAGTCGCGAAAACCCACGCTTGAAAACACATTGCCGCCGTCATAAAAGGGAACCAGGCTCAATCCCTTTTTGAAGGGAAGGGGAATGCGCGCCTCGGAGTTGAGAATCAGGAGCTCGTCTCCGCCGGTGGGTACGTTGATGAAGGTGTTGCAGGTTTGCCCGCCGTTGGGACATACGCGCACCGGCCTTTGCGGGCCGGCCGAGTCGAGCGGGAAGCCGCGCAGGCTGGTTCCTCCGCCGGAGAAAAATTCCTGGCTCAGGGGCACAAAGCTGTCGTCAAAGGAGTGCGCGAGGCCGATGCGCAGGCTTTCTGCCCACACGATGTGATGAAACTTTTCCTTGTAAACCGCGGCCTGGCCGGTCAGCCTGGCGAAATCCACGCTTGAGCCGAGCCTGGTCGTGTTGAAGTCTAACTCGAGGGTGTCGAAGACGCCGCGATGCTCGTCCAGCGCATTGTCGCGCGTGTCGCGCGTCAGGTTGGCCGCCAGCGTGGAGAGGCGGATGTGCTGGTCCCGCGCGGGCACCAGCTGCGGAATCAGCACCCGCGTGAGATCCGTCTTGCTGAAGTCATAGCGCACTGAGAAGAGATCCTTCTGCGCGTGGTCGATCGCGCGCTGAAAGGTAAGGCTTCCGTCCTCCATCTGTGCGGAAAAGATGGGATTCTCTTCGTCGCGCTCCTCGGAGTAGCTGGTTGTCGCCTTCCAGGGCGACCAGCGGAAATTGGGATCGATGTAATAAACGGCTCCGCGCTGGTCGAGCCTTCCGGCAAAGGCCGTCAAAGAGAACGAGTCGCCCCGCCCCCCGATGTTATTGCGCGTGTATTGGATGCTGCCGCGCGGGCCGTAGAAGGTTTTTTCGCTGGCCGTGAAACTCGAGGGAAGGCCGATGGGCGGCAGATTCGGCAGTGCCACGGTACCGCTGGGAATGCTGCCTCCGCGGTCGATCACTTCAAAGCCGAATCCGTAGGTGAAGTCGTTCTTCTGCGCCTCATGCACCTTGGCCAGCACGTCTTCCCTGGTTTGCGTGCGGATTTCGGTCCTGGGATCCACTTCAGCCCAGTCGAACACTCCGGTGTGGTCATAGAGCTTGCTTCCGGCCGTCAGGAGTTCGGATTCGGTGAGCGGCTGTCCCGGCTTGAGGACGGCGATATCCTTGCGAATCAACCTCGCCCGCGTGTGCAGACGCCCCAGCATCACCACATCTCCGGTAATCACGCGGGGCCCTTCGACGATGTGATACACCACGTCGATGCGGTGCGGCTGTTGTTTTGAGACTTCCTTCGCCGTCTCACGAAAGCTCGCGTTCAGATATCCGGCCTGCAGGTAATGAGCCACGATGCTGGCCCGGTCTGCTTCAATCAGCGCCTGGGAATAAGGTTGGCCGGCCGCCAGCTTCAGGCCGCTGGGCGCGAATTGCGATTCGGGAAAGGTTTGATCGCCCTCGATGGCGAGAGAGTTGACAACATCGCGCGGCCCCTCGGTCACGCGAAACGATACCTGCACGTTTCCCTTCTGCCGCGTGATTCTGGAAGCCACTTCGACGCTGCTGTACCCCTCGGAGGCGTATACGGCCTCGAGGTTTTTCACGCTCGTCCGCACCAGCTGGTCGCTGTACTTTCCGGGAGAAAACCAATGCTTCTGCTTAACGGCGATGCCCGGCTTCAGCCGCCCGTCTGAAACATGCGTGTTGCCGGCCAGCGTCACGGCCGTGACTTTGTGCTTCTTCCCGCGCGTTATGCGATAGATGAGCGTTTCACTGCCATCCGTCTTCGTCAACTGCGCGTCGACGGTCACATCGAAGTATCCTTTGGATTCAAAGTAGGAGACGAGCGCCTGCCGTCCCTCCTCCTCCGATTCCTTGTCCACGCCCACGCCTTGATACGCCGGCAGCAGCGCTTTGCGCGTCCATCCCCACACGTGCGCGCCCTTAATCTCCACGTGCGTGCGCGGACCCGGGTTCAAGATGAAAGAGACAACTGCGTCCTTGGAAGCGGCGCGATAGTCGGCTCCATTGAGCTTCACCTGCGCGCTCAGATACCCCTGCTTCTCCAGGTCCGACTGCAGCAGATGCTGCGCCTTGAGCACCGTGCTGTGGTGATAGGTCTTTCCCGGCCGCACCGCGGCGCCGCGCAGGCGCGCAGGTATCGTGGTAAGTTTGTGCCGGAGCTCCGCGCTCTCGCCCGCGGGAGCGCCTTGCAATTCAACGGATGCGAATTTTGCCTTGCGTCCCAGCGTCACGTGGAAGATGACGTTGGCGATGCCCTGCGCCCGGTCGATCTGATTTTCGGTTTCCACCTCGGCTTCAAAAAATCCCTCATCCCTGAAGAATTTGAGCAGGCCCTGCTGCGCCTCGCGGACGTCTCCCTCGTTGTACGGCGTCTGTACGGGATAATTCGTAACCTGGATGAGTTGCGAGTAAGGGAATCGCGCCGCTCCGGGAAACTCGAAGATGCCGAAGTACACCGCGGGCTGAAGTACGTAAAGAACGCGCACGCCTTTGAGTTCCGGATCGACCTCGATGCGCACGTCTTCGAATTTGCCCGCGGCCTTGAGGGCAATTCCCGTCTGCTTCGCCTTGTCCAGGGAAAAGGGCTGCCCCGCATGCAGCGCAAACAGCGAAGCAAATTGGGAGGTATTCAGTTGCGGCTGGCCCGCAATTTCAACCGCGGTAACATTCTGCCCCTCATAGGAGGAAAGGATGGGCCCGGCATGCGCGTGCGCAGCGCCGGCTTCAACTGTGTTTGATTGAGCTTGCGCCGCGCCACGCAGGCAGAACGCCGCCAGCGCAGCCACGCGAACCGCCGCGCCCAGCCGGAGGTGTGGCCGCCGGCGCCTCATCGCAATCGGTCCGAATCGAAGATGCTCCGGCACATTGGGCTGATGAAGGCCGCATGTCACTTTTGGCTAGGATGCGCTGGCAGGGTACTTGGTTTGATTCCGCACCCTCGCGCGCGCCCGCTGCCCGTGCAGTATTTGCCCGTTACAATCGATGATCGAAAGAGTCCTCGCGCGCATCCATTTGAGCAGCCCCGCGCTGCTTCGCGCAGCGCCCTCGGCCGCGCCAAAAGGGGGGTCTATCGCGCATGCTCACTCCAGCACGAACCTCGATCCCGGCTCGCAGGAGCCGCGCGCCTCAGAGTCCGGCGCCGCCGCCCCGATCGAATCGCAATGGAGTCTCCATGGCGTTCCGCTCAGCGCGGTAGTGAAGCGCACCGGCAAGTCCATCCTGGCTGACCGCCTCTTCGGGCACGCCGCCGAACTGGGCTTCTATTTCCTCTTCGCGCTCTTTCCCACCCTGTTCTGCGCCGGCTCCATTCTTGGATTAGCCGCTCGATCGGCTCATCAGATTTACGACCGCCTGCTCGATTACCTGGCGCTCCTCATCCCCGCCTCCGCGCTCGGCACGGTGGTGAACACGTTCAACCAGACGATGGCCGCCTCCAGCTCCGGCAAGATCACCTTTGGCTTCATCGTTGCATTCTGGTCCGCGTCCGCCGGCATCTCTGCCATTCAGGACACCCTCAATGAGGTGTACAAACTCAACGACCCCCGCTCTTATATCCGGGCTCGCATCGATGCCGTCGTTCTCACCCTTCTTCTCACCCTCATCGTCACCCTCGGCCTCGCCGCCATCTTCGGCGGCGACTTGACGGGCAGGTTGTCTCTGCTTTATGTCCCCGATCGTTTTCTCGCGCGAACCACCGACCTCGGCACCAGATTTCTGGGCCGGGTGATCGCATTGGCGTCGGTGGTTGTCACCTTCGCCGTCATTTACAACTGGGCTCCCGGCTGGCGAACGCGCCGCTGGCGGTGGTTCACGCCCGGCGGGGTAATCGGCATTCTCGGCTGGCTCATTGCCTCGCTCGGCCTTCGCCTCTATCTGCATTTCTTCAACAACTATTCGCTCACCTACGGATCGCTCGGCGCGGTGATCATTCTGCTCACCTGGTTTTACATCACCGGCCTCATGTTGCTGGTGGGCGCAGAGATCAACAGTGAGATGGAATCCGCCTTACGCGAAAAGCGCCGGGCCGAGGCTCTCGGCGATCTGGCCCAGCCGGAACCCTCTGACTAGGGCTCGCTCCCGCAAGGGCTTTCGCGCGACCAGAAACGGCGATCGCAGAGGCCGAGGTGGCTATTGGGTACGTCCGCGGCCGGGGTGACACACGCCCGCGCCCACCCAGGTCGGGGAACGTCGAATCCTGATTGGAAATGGAAGGCGCCCTGCCTGCAGGCCTATGGCTCCCGAGAGGCGCTAGATGCCCATCCCGAATTCGCCGGCCTGCTGCTCGCCGGCGTTCGAGTAGAAGTCATACGGAGTGCGCTTCCTGAACTGGGCGCGGCTGCGAATTTCGCTCCCCAGGTAAATGCCCAGCGCCGCCACCGCCATGCCCGCGGAAAACCAGGTGATCACACGCAGGGCCGACCATGCGCACTTGCCTTCGGCGGCGCAGTCTTCTGCGGGTGTCGGGGATTCCGGTTCGCGGGACATGAAACTTGGCCTCCTGCTTTTCTCCATGATACCGCAGTTCGTGTAAATTCTCGGCCAACGCGGGACGAGACAGCAATCGATGGTTTACACAATAGTTTCCATCTGGTTCAGCCACGCCGCTTTTTCCCGATCCGCAAGAAAGCTGGCGCGCAGAGAGTTGGACGCAAGCTTCCGCAATTCGTCCCGCGTAAATCCCTGCTCGGTATGGGCCAGATGGTACTCGTTGGCCAGGTCCGATCCGAAAAACGCAGGGTCATCGGAGTTGAGCGTCACCAATAGTCCCCGATCGAAGTAGCTGCGCAACGGATGCTCTGCGAACGACGGGCAGACCCCCGTACGCACGTTCGATGTCGGATTGAGCTCCAGCGGGGTCCTCCGGACTTTTAACTCTTGAAGCAGATTCTCGTCCCGGATGGCCGAAAGCGCATGGCCGATCCGTTCCGAACCGATGGCCAGCGCTTCCCGGATGGCCTCCGGCCCGGTCGTCTCGCCGGCGTGGTTGGTCAGCCGCAGTCCCGCCCGCCGCGCCTCGGCATAGAGCGCCGCAAACGGCGCCGACCCGGTATGGCGCTCGTCTCCGCCGAGGCCAATGCCGATGATGGAGGGAAACTCCGCCCGCAGCTCGGCCGCCTTGCGAAACACCCGTTCCGCTTCGGGAACCGAAAAATGGCGGACGGCGTCGAAGATCCAGTAGATCGAGACGCCCAGCTCGCGCTGGCCCCGCTCCCGCGCCCGCTCCAGGCCTTCGAATATCGGTTCGAAACACGCCGGATCGTGGTTGCGCCACATATAAATGACGCCCACCGAGATGTACACCTCCGCGTGCACCACCCCCTGCGCGGCCAGCCGCTCGATCATCCGCCACGCCGCCAGCTCGTAATCGCCCGGCCCGGTCAGCAGCCGGGTCACGGCCTTGAAGGATTCGATAAATCCGGTGAAATCGGTAAATTCGTAGAGGCGCTCGGCCTCCGGCAACGTAAGCGGCCGGTCGTCATGGCGCCGGCTCAATTCCACCAGCGTCGAGGGCAGGATGGTCCCTTCGAGATGCAGATGCAGCTCGGCCTTGGGCAGCCGGCGGATGAAATCCCGAATATCGGTCACATTTTCAGTGTAGCGGGGCACAGGGAGACGGGGTTACCGCCATTCCACCGTTTCGCCAAAGAGCTGCGCAAGGTCGGGTCGCGGACCTCCTCGAGCTACTGGCTCTTGATCGCGGTCGCGCGGTTCTGAACGAACCTCACCGTCCACTTCTTTCCGTTCACGTCGTAGGTCACGTCGCGGTTGCCCTTCGTTCCGCCGTTCGTCTCCGTCATCTGCCCGAGCGACATCTGCGTTTCGAGCTCGCTCATGCCCGGCTGCACCTGGTGCGCATCGATCGTCTTCCATACACCCGGCGGCCAGAAGTCATAGATGATGTGCGGGTCGTCGTAATAAAAAAGGTTGTCGCAAAAATAAGCTTCCTGGCTGCCCTGAATCGCGCCAATCGCCGTGGCGTAAAGCGCGAAGCTGCCCGGCAGCGCGAAGACGGCAAACACCTGGCGGCTTCCGTGGGAGACGCCGTCGTCCACCGAGGCAGGCGCCACCGCCTTGACGATCTTCTTCACATCAAGCCGCTGGGCGGGAGGAATCAAACCAGGGGACTTCGCAAACTCCACTCGCCCGCCCACGAAGGGATAGTAGGGCATCACGTACCCCTTCTTCATCCACACGTTGGTGCCCACCAGGGTGAGCGTATCGTCGAACGTGGTCATCCACTTCACGCGCACAATGGCTACGTCGTCCGGCGTCAGGCTCTGTTCCGGATCGGTGTTCTTCGCCGTCCACGGCTGCTGCCGGTGACGCCACACGGAAAAAAGGTAGACGCCCCCGATCGCTGCCGTCACCGCAATCATGAGCAGAATCTTCTGCCAGGTCTTCACGGCTTCTCCGCAAGCGCGGGCGATCTCCGCGGCCGTGCGAACTCCGAGCGGTGACGGCTATAGAAAAAGTAGATCAGCAATCCGATCGCGAGCCAGGCAAAGAAGCGAATCCAGGTGATAATTTCGAGTCCCATCATGAGTACGATGCAGAAAATCGCGCTGAGGACCGGAAAGACGGGCCCCAGCGGCGCGCGGAACCCGCGGTGCCGCTCCGGCTCGCGATAGCGCAGAATGAGCACGCCCAGCGAGACCAGCACGAACGCGAACAGCGTTCCGATATTCGAGAGATTGGAGACCGTGCCGATGTCGAGCAGGCCGGCGGGAATGCCCACGACGAATCCTGCCACCCAGGTGGAAACGGCCGGCGTGCGGAACTGCGGGTGGATGCGCCCGAAGACTGTGGGCAGCAGCCGGTCGCGCGACATGGCAAACCAGATGCGCGCCTGCCCGAGCTGGTAAACGAGCAGGGAAGAGACCATCCCCAGCAGCGCGCCGATGACCACGAAGAGCCGCGTATAGTGCAGCCGCAGGCCGCCCGCCCCCATGGATAGCTTCTTGAGCGCGTTGACCACCGGCGCCGCGTCGCCCATCACCGACTGCCACGGCACGATGCCGCTCAGCAGGATGGCCACCGCGCTGTACAGCACCGTGCACACCACCAGCGTGGCCAGGATGCCGAAGGGCACATCGCGCTGCGGCTGCTTGCACTCCTCGGCGGCTGTCGATACCGAATCGAATCCGATATAAGTGAAGAAAATGATGGAGCCGCCGGTGAGCACGCCCGTCCAGCCGTTGGGCATGAACGGATGCCAGTAATGCGGCTTCACAAATTCCGCCGCCGCGAAAATGAACACCAGGATCGCGGCCAGCTTCACCAGCACCATGATGTTGTTGGCCCGCGCCGACTCGCGGATGCCACGCACCAGGATCACGGTGAGAACCATCACCACCAGGAACGCCGGAATGTTGAAGCCGAAGTGCCAGCCCGGGTTATAGAGATTGTTCCCGGCAAAGTCCTGCAGGCCGGTGGGCAGATAGGCGGGTGAGATCCACTTGAGCGCGGGATGAATGCCAAACCAGTCGAGCAGGTCGACAATATGCGCGGCAAAGCCCACGCTCACGCTCATGTTGCTGAAGGCGTATTCGAGAATCAGGTCCCAGCCGATGATCCACGCCACCAGCTCGCCCATGGTCGCGTAGGTGTAGGTATAGGCCGAGCCGGCGATGGGAATCATCGAGGCCAGCTCCGCATAGCAGAGGCCGGTAAACGCGCAGACCACCGCCACCAGCACCATGGAGAGCGCCAGCGCCGGCCCCGCGCCGGGCCTGCCCGCCATGGCCGTGTGATAGATGAGCCAGTGGATCAGCGGCGTGTCGTTCAGGTCGGCCGCGGGGAAGGTCTCACCCGCCATCGCCGTGCCAATTACCGTAAAAATGCCCGACCCGATCACCGCGCCGATGCCCAGCGCCGTGAGCGACCAGGGCCCAAGGGTCTTCCTGAGCGAGCGCTCCGGGTCTTCCGATTCCCGGATCAGCTTGTCAATCGATTTGCGGGCAAGCAGCTGGCTCGACAGGGAAATACTCCTCAACTCGCGCAGGGCGGGCTCTACGACAGCATACAGCCCTCTTGTGCCGGAGCCCGTCTGCGCTGGAGGGCATAAAGCAGCTTTCGGCCATTGGCTCCTCGCTTCTCGGCGCTGGGGCCGGAGTATCGGCACCATGAGCGAGGAGCTGAAAGCTGGCGGCTCGAGGCTGCTCTTAGCGCTTCGTCTGCCCGCGAGCCATCTTCTTTACCTTTTTCTTGTTCGAGCCGCGCGGCGTGGTGCGCTTGGCCTTGGGTGCAGCCTTTTTGCGCGCCGCTCGCTTCAGCTTCTTGCGTTCCAGCTTGTCCTTGATGTGGGTGGTATTGGCCACGTACAACCTCTTTCCTTCGAATAGTTTCAGCTTCACCCGCGGTGCGGGTTTTCCGCCTTCCAGCATAACAGGAGCACCCCGCCTTCAGGGGCGAAATCCATCTATTAGCATGAGGCTATGGATGGCCGCTCGTTCGTCGCGAACCTGCTCTTCCTCCTCCTCTTTGCCGCAGCGGCAATCCTGGCCGTTCTCCTCTTTCTGGGCCGCCTCGGCAACCGCGGCTCCGCGCGTTTTCGCGACGGCAAAGTCACTTTCCCTCCCAGCTGGGCCTCGTTCGTGTCGGGACTGGTGATGGTCGGCTATCTGTTGGAGAGCGCGGTGCGCCATCTCCTGCACAGTCGCGGCGTCCGCGCGCAGTGGCTGATCCAGGGCTTGCTGGTGGCGGGCGCGCTCGCGCTTCTCTCCACCATGCCCGCCACCATCGTCGTCACCGAGGAGGGACTCGAACAGCGCTACTGGTTCCGCAGGCGCGTCAAGCTATCCTGGGACGCGATCGTCGAGGTAAAGCTCGCCCCGCATACGGTCACCATCCGCGGAGAAAACGGAACCAGGATTATTCATACCGGCCAGCAGGTCGATCGCGCCCGTCTGCTGGTTGAGCTGAAACATCACTGCGGCAACGATCTGCCCCCGGAGTTTCCCAATCCGCCGCAGAACCCGGATTGAGCGGAACGCCGCATTCCGTGATTTTCCGCTGCGCCGCAGCCCGGTTCAGGCGCGGCGCAGATTCGCGAACTTCTCCATCAGCTTCTTCATGCCGTGCCGCTCGAAGAGGATCGTCAGTTTCGCGTCCTCGCCTTCGCCCTCGCGCATCAGCACCGTGCCCTCGCCGTACTTGGCGTGGCGCACGCGCGCGCCCTTTTTCAACCCCGTCTCGCCGGTCGGCTCCGGAATTTCCATTGCCGGCCGCGCCAGCGTGCCCGGCTTGCCCGCACCCGGCTTCCCGCCGAAGAAGCGCGCAATGTTGTCGATGGAGCCTGGCGCTCCCGGCGCTTGCGCGCTTTTGCCTTCTGGAAGAGAGCCGCGGCCGGAGGAACCAGCCTTGGCGCCTGTCATCCACGATGCCGTGAAGGGCTTCGATGGCTCCTGGCTTTCATCTTCATAGTTATAGTGCCGGCTCTCCGGCTCCGCGTAGCCCGGCCGCCGCTGGCTCCGCCGCATTCCCGCGCCCACCACGAAGCTCGCGCCATACGAAGGTGACGACCACGCCGGGCTGCGTCCGCCCAGGTTCTCGACCAGCTGCGGCGGCACCTCTTCAAGAAACCGCGAAGGGATGCTCGGCTCCGGCGCGTCGTTGCCGTAACGGCGCCGGTAGTGCGCGCGCGTGAGGATCAGCGTGTTCATCGCCCGTGTCATGCCCACATAGCAAAGCCGTCGTTCCTCCTCGAGTTCCTCCGGGCTGTTGAGCGTGCGCGAGTGCGGGAACAGTCCCTCCTCCAGCCCGGCCAGAAACACCAGCGGAAACTCCAGTCCCTTGGCCGCGTGCAGCGTCATCAGCGTCACGCGCGCATTGGGATCGATCTGGTCCGTGTCTGAAGCCAGCGCCGCGTGATCCAGGAAATCGGCCAGCGTCTCTCCGCGCACCTCGGCATCGTGCGCCGCGTTGGCCAGCTCCTTCAGGTTCTCAATGCGGCTGAAGGACTCCGGCGACCCCTCCGCTTCGAGCGCCTTGATGTAGCCCGTGCGATCGATCACGAAGCGGATCAGCTCCGGCAGAGTGGCCGCGTCGCCCGGCGCGCGGAACGGCTTTACTTCTTCTTCCGCTCCGCTCCCTTCCTTGTTGCCGTCGCTCTCCGGCTCTCCATTCGGCATCTTCAGGAACGGCCTGGCGGGCGGCGCATCGAACGGGGAAAAATCCGCGGGCGAAAAGTGCGACGCGTCGAGCAGCGCGAGCTGATCCTCAGCGCCGGATTCGCTTTCGACGGCCGCCTCCAGCGCATCCACAGCCTCGGCCTCTTCTCTTTCGTCCGGCCCCTCCGCGCCGAATGCAAACCCCGTGTCTGCCTCTCCCGCATCGGTCTCGGCCACGTCCGCCGCCAGCTTGCCCGCAAAATCCGGATCCAGCATGGCCTGCGCGTCCACAATCATTTGCCGGAACGACTCGAGCGCCATGAGCGCTCGCGTGGGGATGAGCTTGTTCGCGACTGCCGCCGCCATTGCGTCCCACGTGGATTTGCCCGTCTCCAGCGCCAGCCGCTCCAGCGTCTCGAGCGTCGTCTTGCCGATGCCCCGCGCGGGCACGTTGATGATGCGCTCCAGCGCCATCGAGTCGTGCGGATTGCGTACCAGGCGCAGATACGCAAGCAGGTCCTTGATCTCGGCGCGCTCGTAAAAGCTGAATCCGCCCACCATCGTATAGCTGACGTTGTACCGGCGCAGCGCTTCCTCCACCAGCCGCGACTGCGAGTTGGTGCGGTAGAGCACCGCGCAATGGCCCGCCCCGCGTTCTTGTGCTTCTGAGGAGCTTTCCTGCTGGCGCAGAAACGCCTGAATCCGGTCGGCGATGAACAGCGCTTCGTTCTCGCCGTCCGGCGCTTCGTAATAGCCGATCGGCGATCCGCCCTGCCGCTGTGTCCACAGCCGCTTGCCTTTGCGCCGGATGTTGTTGGCCACCACCGCGCTGGCGGCTTCGAGAATGTTCTGCGTGGACCGGTAATTCTGTTCCAGGCGAACAATGCGCGCGTTCGCAAAATCCTGCTCGAACTCGAGAATGTTGCGAATGTCCGCGCCGCGCCAGGAGTAGATGCTCTGGTCCTCGTCGCCCACCGCGCACACATTTTTGTGCTCCCCGGCGAGCAGCTTCATCAGCTCATACTGCGGCCGGTTGGTGTCCTGGTACTCGTCCACCAATACATATTGATAGCGGCGCTGGTAGCGCGCCCGCACCTCGCCCGAGGCGCGCAAGAGGCGCACCGCCTCGAGCAGCAGATCGTCGAAGTCCATGGCGTTGTTCTTGCCGAGCTCATCCTGGTACGCCTTGAAGACGTGGGCAATCCGTTCGCTGTTGGGATCCTTGGAGCCGAGAAAAAAATCCTGCGGATCGACCATGTGGTTCTTGGCCCAGGAAATCCGCCCCAGCACCGTGCGCGGCGTGAGCTGCTTGGTGTCCAGCCCCATCCGCCGCATGATCTGCTTCACCAGGCCCTGTTGGTCGCTTTCGTCGAAGATGGCGAACGAGCGCGTGAGCCCTTTGCCGCCCACCCTGAGCGTCTCAATGTCCCGCCGCAGAATGCGCACGCACAGCGAGTGAAAGGTTGCGATGAGCGGCTTCGTCAGCGAGGAATGGCCCAGCAGCCGCTCCACGCGCTCGCTCATCTCCGCCGCCGCCTTGTTGGTGAACGTCACCGCCAGGATCGCGTCGGGCGCCACGCCTTTCTCGCGGATCAGCCAGGCAATGCGGCTGGTGATGACCCGCGTCTTGCCCGACCCCGCGCCCGCAAGGATGAGCAGCGGCCCTTCCGTCGCTTCCACGGCGGCGCGCTGTTCAGGGTTGAGATGGGCGAGGAGCGGATGCACGATGGATTCCGGCGGGAGATCTTCCTCTTCCAGTTTACCTTTCTCGCGCGCGCAGCGCATACCCGGCTAAACGCACCACGGCCGCGCCGCCACGCGTGACGAAGCGTTTTGCTGAAATCCGCACGACAAATCGAAATGGCTTGTGCCGCCGCATCGCCGTTTTCTGTGAATCGGCGGCGGGCGGTATCCTTCTAGCATGTCTCGAAAGCTTCGTTTCGGTGTGCTCAGCACCGCCAGCATCGGCCTGCGCAAGGTGATTCCCGCCATGCAGCAGGGCGAACTGACCACCGTCGCCGCCCTCGCCTCGCGCGATCTGAACAAAGCCAGGGAAGTCGCGAGCGCGCTTGACATTCCCAAAGCGTACGGCTCGTATGAGGAACTTCTCGCCGATCCCGAGATCGACGCCGTCTACAATCCGCTGCCCAACCAGCTGCACGTGCCCTGGACCACCAAAGCCGCCGAAGCCGGCAAGCACGTTCTCTGCGAAAAGCCCCTGAGCATGACCGTTGCCGAGGCGCGTTCTCTGTTCGATGTGCGCGCACGCACCGGCGTCAAGATCGCCGAGGCGTTCATGATCCGCAGCTTTCCCCAGTGGCTGCGCCTGCGCCAGTTGCTCGACGAAGGCCGCATCGGCGAGTTGCGCTCCGTGGTCGGTTTCTTCAGCTACTTCAACGTCCATCCCGCCAACATCCGCAACCGCGTGGAAACCGGCGGCGGCGGCGTCTACGACATCGGTTGCTATTGCATTCACGCTGCCCGCTATGCCTTCGGACTTGAACCCGCGCGCGTGGTCGCAGCGCTCGAGCGCGATCCACAGATGCATACCGACCGCCTGGCTTCGGCCATCCTCGAGTTTCCCTCCGGCCACGCCATCTTCACCTGCAGCACGCAGTTGATTCCTTACCAGCGCATGCAGTTTCTGGGCACGCGCGGCCGCATCGAAATCGAAATTCCCTTCAACGCTCCGCCCGACCGGCCCACGCGCCTCTTCCTCGATTCGACCGGCGATCTCTCCTCGAGCGGCATCACCACCGAGATCTTCCCGGTAGGCGACCAATACGCCATGCAGGGCGACGCCTTCGCCAAAGCCGTCTTCGAAAACACGCAGGTGCCCGTCCCTCTCGAAGATTCCATCGGCAACATGGCTGTCATTGAAGCCATCTTCGCCTCTGCTCAATCGGGTGGATGGGTTTCGCTCTCTTCCTAGCGTGGACCCGGCCGCAACGCAGCTCCGGAGAATCTGGAGTTCGCGGGCGCGCCTACTGTCCCTCCGCGGCACATTCCTTCAGATCGCGGCAGAAGGCCTCCATCCGTTCCGCCTCCGTGTCCCAGGAAAACATGAATCGCGCCGCGCCTCCGATAAACGTGTAAAAACGCCAGCCGCGGCTGCGCACGCGCTCGAGAATCGGCTCCGCTGCCTGGACGAACACCGCGTTGGCTTCCACCGGCTGCGCCAGGCGGATGCCGGGGATGCCCGCCAACTGCGCGCCAAACCGCTGCGCGCAGGCGTTCGCGTGCCGCGCATTGCGTAGCCACGCTCCGCTCTCCAGCAGGCCTACCCACGGCGCCGAAAGAAAGCGCATCTTTGAGGCAAGCTGTCCGGCCTGCTTGCACCGATAATCGAAATCCACGGCCAGTTTGCGATCGAAAAACAGAACCGCCTCACCCACCGCCATGCCGTTCTTCGTTCCGCCAAAGCACAGCACGTCGACGCCGTTTTTCCAGGTCAGCTCCGCCGGCGAGCAGCCCAGGCTCGCGCAAGCATTCGCAAACCGCGCTCCATCCATGTGCAGCGAAAGCCCGTGCCGCTTGCACATCGCGGAGATGGCGCTCAGCTCCGCGAGCGAATACACGCGCCCCGTCTCCGTGGCCTGGGTGATGGTGACCGCGCGCGGCTTGGGATAGTGAATATCCTGCCGCTTGGTCGCCAGCTCGTGAATCGATTGCGGCGTCAGCTTGCCCTCCGCGCTCACCGCCACCAGCAGCTTGGAGCCGTTCGAGAAAAACTCCGGCGCGCCGCATTCATCCGTCTCCACGTGCGCCTGGTCGCCGCAGATCACGCCGTGATACGACTGGCAGAGCGACGCCAGCGCCAGCGAGTTCGCCGCCGTCCCGTTGAAAACAAAATAGACTTCGCATTCAATCTCAAACAAGTTGCGAAACGCGTCGGCCGCGCGCTCGGTCCAGGGATCGTCCCCATACGCCGTGGCATGGCCGCGATTGGCCTCGTCCATCGCCTGCCACGCCTCGGGGCAGATGCCCGCATAGTTATCGCTCGCAAACTGCTGCGCCAGTTCCCGCTGATCGATTGCTGTCATGCTCTCGTCCCTTCCTGCCCGGCAACGCGCGAAGGCCTTCACACGCTTGTGCTTCGCGTGCCTCGCTCGTTGAAGACTCGCGCACCTTCTCGATTTGAATTATTTCATCCGGCTGAGCGCCAGTTTGGCCGCGTAATATCCGCACATGCCGTGCACGCCGCCGCCGGGAGGCGTGGAAGCGGAGCACAGATAAAGCCCCGGTGCGCCGGTCGAGTAGCCGCGCACGGTCGGCCGGAATAGGATCTGCCGCACGTTGATGGCTCCGCCAATGATGTCGCCGCCCGCCAGGTTCGCGTCCATCCGTTCCAGCGTGGCCGGCGCAGACACATGGCGCGCCAGCACGCAATCGCGGAATCCCGGCGCGAAGCGCTCGATCTGCGCGTCGATGCGCTCCACCATATCCACGCCCGATCCGTTGGGCACATGGCAATACGTCCACAGAACGTGCTTGCCCGCGGGCGCACGCGATCCGTCGAAGAGCGAAGGCTGCGCGGCAAGCACAAACGGCCGCTCGGCGACGCGTCCACCGCTGACTGCTTCCTCGGCCGCTGCGATCTGCTCGAACGAGCCGCCCAGGTGCACGGTGATGGCGCGCCGGCATTCATGCGCGCGCCAAGGAACCGGCTCGGAAAGCGCGTAGTCCACTTTGAAAGCTCCGGGTGCGCGCTCGAACCGCTCCAGCGCGCGCCGGTAAGCCGGAGTTAGCCGCTCGCCGGCAAGCGCAATCAGCCCGGCCGGCGAAACGTCGCACAGCGTGGGCACGCAGTTCAGTTCGCGCAAAATCTCTCCATCCACGCGACGCCCGGTCTGCACCGTCCCGCCCAATTGGTTCAGATGGCCGATGAGCGCGCGTGAGATCGCGCCCGCACCTCCGCGCGGAACAGGCCAGCCCACCGCGTGTACGGTCACGGCAAACATCAGCCCGGTGGCCGCGGAGAGCGGCCGGTCAAGGCCCAGAAACGAGTGGCCCGCCAATCCTGCAAACACCGCGCGCGTGCGCTCGCTCGTAAAATGGCTTTTGGCGAAACTCCGTGCGGAGCGCAACGCCGTAAGCCCGAACCGCGCCATGCGCAGCGGGTGACGCGGCACGCGCAGCGGCGGGCCGAACGTGTCCTCCGCAAAATCCTTCCAGTTCCTGACTGCCGGCTCGAGCAGTTGCCGCCACGCTCTACCATCCGCACCCAGTGCGCGCTCTGCTTCCTCCAGATTCCGCTCCAGCACCACTGCGGTCCCATCGTCGAGCGGATGCGCCAGCGGCGCGTTGCCGTGAATCCATTCCAGTCCGTGCTCGCCGAGCGGCAGCGTCGAGAAAAACGGCGACCCCGCCGCCAGCGGATGCACGGCCGAGCCGAAATCATGCAGAAAACCGGGAAGCGTGAGCGGCAATGTGCGCGCCGCGCCTCCGGGCACCGCTTCGGCCTCGTAGACGTCGACGCCGAGCCCGGCCTGCGCCAGCACAATCGCGGCGGCCAATCCATTCGGACCCGACCCGATGACGCAGGCGCGGCTCATTCTCTTCTCATCCTCCGAAATGCTCCCTTTCCTCCCCCTCGCTCACCTGCCGACTTGCCGACTCGCTCACTCGCTGCTCAATCGTGCGGCGGCAATTCGGCCGGCCATTCGACCACCGCGAACTCGCCGTCCGCCGTCAAGGTGAGCTCCGGCGCATAGAGCCCCATCTGCTCGCGCCTCCACCAGTCGCCGGTCTCGCGTTTTTCTTCGCGCGTCGTGAACCGGTATTGCCAGAGAACCGCGCGCACGTAGCGCGGCGGCGAATCTTTGAAGGGGTTGTCGCGAAAGAGCGAGAGCACCGCCGGACTGCTCACCAGCAGGCGCTCTTCCGTCAGCGGCACCATCTCATTCTGTTGCCAGTCGCCCAGCGACGCGAACCAAAGGTTCCAGTCGAAGCGCGGCTGATACGGCGCGTAGATGCCGGGCGGCTGGTTCAGCGCCTGCGGCTTGTAGCGGAAAGGATATGCCGTCCAATGGTCGCCGTCGTTCGATCCCTGAAACTCGATCTCGTAGCGGCCGCGCGTCATCACCGCGAACAGCCCGTACTGATTGGCGATGCGGAAGGGATCGAGCGCCTCTACCAGCGACGGAAACAGGGGAACTCGGCCCATGGGAATGCCGATCATCTCCACCGTGGTGTCGTAGCCAATCCAGGTGAGCAGCAACGCAGCCAGTGCCCACTGGACTCCGCGCAGCGCCGTCGTCCATCGGCCGCTCCGGCCCTCCCGCGCCCGTATCTCTTCGAGCGGCCCGATATCGGCCTGCGCCACGCCTGCCTCGCCCACGGCGACGATCGATAACGGCAGTTCCTCGGCCGGTTCGTTTTCGATCCGAGTCTCCTCGTGTGGCCGCAGCTTGGGGGGAATCAGCCAGCGCAGCGAGCGGTCGTCGAGCAGCAGGAATCCCAGCGCCAGCACGAGATAGTTGAGGAACGTGTAATTCGCCGTCAGAATCACGCCCATCTCCCACGGCGTGACGATGAAGAAGCAGACGATGCGCACGCGCCGCGGAAAAAACAGCATGAACACCAGGCCCAGTTCGAGCCCCAGCGTGGCCGCGACCGAAGCCGCTTGAAACCAGTGCGGCCAATGTTCCACATACCATCCCACCCACGTAGGCAGCGGCCCGTTCTGGTAGTACTCGTCCATGGCGGTAAAATTGCGCCACTGCGGGTCGCCGCTGAGCAGCTTCACCATGCCCGATTCGAAGTAGATGCGGAACCACTCCCACTGCAGCAGAAACCAGCTTGCGCGCGACGGCGGATCTTGAGCGCCCCATCCCGGCAGCAGCCCTCGCGGCGCAAAGAAGAGCGAGATGAATCCGGCCTCGAGCAGCATGCCGTCTGACTGGTAACTCGAAAAGACATTGGTCGCCGTGACAAAAGAGAGATAACACACGAAGCAGACCAGGAAGCTCAAGCGTGGCCAGAGGTTGAGCAAGGCGATCACGGACGCGATCAATCCGATCCACATCGCCGCCATCAGCATCGTCTTGCTGCCGGAGTACCAGAACAGAGTGGGCGCAAACCAGAAGCGCTTTCCTCCGAAGGTCTCAGCCACGGCGTGCAGATACTTCTGCGCCGGCAGAATACCCTCCGGCCCGATCAGTCCGTTGATCTGAAACAGCAGGGAATAGAACGCGGAGAAATAAATGAGGGCCAGCGCGCGCAGAAAAATCCACCGGGAAACGAATTTTCCCTGCGGCCCGTAGCGGGAGTCGAACAGCCAGCGGAAAGGTTTCACGAGTGTGCGCGCCTTCCTGTCGAACAGAATAGCTTTTCTCCCTCTCGCCCATGCAAAATTTCGCTCATGGCGCGACGCAACCCGGATTCGGAAGTGGTTGACCACTGGAACCGGATGGAGTATCAAGGCAATGTGATGAAATTTGCTCGCACCGCTGCCCCGGTCTTGCTCGCTTCCTTTTCTTTCATGCTCGCTGTCCCCGCGCACGCGCCGGCCTCTCCACAGGCAGCCGCCGCGCCCACGGCGCGCGCCGCTAACCCTGCCAACGCCGGCCGCGAGCGCCTGGACGCCTATCTCGACGAGATCGCCGCCCGCGATCTCGAGAAACGCGCCGCAGGCGTGGCTCAAATCCACACGCGCGCGCAGGCTGAAGCGCGCCAGGCCAGGGTGCGCCGCGAAATTCTGGCGCTTCTGGGTCCATTGCCGGAACGCACGCCGCTCCACGCGCAAACTCTGGGCGAAACCAAGGCTGACGGCTTCATCATCCGCAAAATTCTCTTCGAAAGCCAGCCCAACTTCCCCGTAACCGCCTTGCTCTACCTTCCCAGTGGTCAGACCGCTGCGCAAAAGCGTCCCGCCATCCTGCTCACTCCCGGCCACAGTGCCGCAGGAAAGCTGAGCGATGCCGGAACCGCCGCACTCTTCGCGCTCAACGGATTCGTCGTCCTCTCTTACGATCCCATCGGCCAGGGTGAGCGCCTGCAATATCCCGATCCCTCCAGGCCCGGCACGTCTCTCGCCACGCGGCCCACGGGCGAACACGGCGAGGCCAGCCTGCAGCCCATGCTCATCGGCGATACCTTTGCCCGCTACGTGCTCTGGGATTCGATGCGCGGCATCGATTATCTCTCCCAGCTTCCCGAAGTCGACCCGCATAGGATCGGCGCCATGGGCTGCTCCGGCGGCGGCGCCATGACGGCCCTGGTCGGCGCGCTCGATCCGCGTCTGGCCGCCGTCGGGGTGGCCTGCTACACCACTTCCTTCGATACGCTGCTTCCCACGCTCGGTCCGCAGGACGCCGAGCAGTCGAACCCCCGCTTCATCTCCTCCGGCTTCGGCTTTCCTGACTGGATTGA
>JASHTS010000117.1 GCA_030040425.1 Acidobacteriaceae bacterium
CGGAGGAATGGGCGGCCGCCATGTACTTAAACGGGTCACAGAAGAAGTGGGCAAGATGCCGAGAGAGGTTTGGCCCATCGTCGCAGCACACTGGTCGCGGCCCGGCTACTACGCAGGGATGCAACGCCACGTGGAGGCAGTCCCGGATACGGTTTGCGAGATGCAGGATGCCGATCCCATTTGCGATATCCCGGTTCTTGTTCTGACGCCCGGAAAGTCTAGTCCTCTGTCCGACCAGTGTCTAGAAAAAATTGGGAATAATGTGCGGCAGGTAATTGCGACAGAAAGCGCGCACTGGATCCATCTTGATGAGCCGGAACTGGTGGTCGATTCGATTCGCGAGATGGTGACTCCAGCGAGCGATGCGGCGTTCTCGGCAACGGCCTGACTTCGCTTGCGAAAAGAATGCAAACACCCGATGCCGCGGGCGACAGCGCCTTCAGTCCCTCATCGGTGCGAATCGCTCCTGGAGCACGCGCCGTAGGAATTTGCCGGTGTCATTCTGGGGCAGGTCGCCCGGATCGAGAATCCAGATGCGCCGCGGCGCCTTATACGCTGCCAGCTGGCTGCGGCACCACGTCAGCAGATCGCTTTCGTTCAAAGAAGATCCCGGAAACAATTCAACCGCGGCTACCGGAGTTTCGCCTTTCTCCCTGTGCGGCAACCCAAATGCAACGGCGCGGGCCACGGCAGGGTGGGCCAGGATCGCTTCTTCCAGCTCGCGCACGTACACGGAGTAGCCGCCGGCCTTGATCACATCTTTGGCCCGCCCCACCAGCCGTATGAGCCCCAGGCGGTTCCGTACAGCCAGATCGCCGGTACGCAGCCAGCCGTCACCGGTAAGAATGTCCTGAGCCTCGCCCTTGTCTCTCCAATAATGCGGAGTGAGCCCGCGACGGCGGATCTGGCATTCCCCCGTGACGCCCGCCGCCACAGGGCAACCGCTTTCATCGGCGATACGAATGTGAAAAGGCGGTACCGGAAAACACAGGTTCCCGCTCCCCGCCAGCAGAGGCAGCTCGACGCCCATCATGGCCAGGCCGCCGATCTCCACCATTCCATAGCCATTCAGCAGTACGGGGGGAATACGGCCGCCGCCCGGAAGCCGGAACAAAGCTCCAAATCGCCGCAGATGCGTGCGAACCTCCGAAGGAAGATGGTCGCTGGCGGAAAGCCATACGCGCACACTCGCCAGGCGAGCAGGGTCAGGATCGGCATTGACGAGCCGCGCGAACATTGCCGGCACGCCGACAACGGCCGTAACCTGGAAACGCTGGGCCAGATCCAGCGCGGCTTCCACGTCGAAATGTTTGAGAAAGCATCCGCGAATGCCCGCCATCAGGCCATAAAGAGCAATACTCACCGCCATGATGTGCGACCAGGGCAGCGCCACCAGGGCAAGATCTCGCGACCCGAGAAGGATCCCCGTGAGGACGGTAGATGCGCGCGCCCCCAGTAAGGCGTTGCTCGACAAGGCTGCGCCCTTGGGAAACCCGCTGGTGCCGGAAGTATGAAAGATGGCGATTGTGGCCGCCGGATCAATGGTTACGGGCGGCAGCGGCGCGCTCGTTCCGGAGACGCGCAGGAATCCATCGAGCGTCGCCTGCCCTTCGTCGGCCTGTATCCACGTCCGCACATGGAGGGCTTCACGGCTTCCGATGTTGCGTTCGAATACCGCTTCGTCGGTGACCAGGATCTCTGTGCCGCTGTCCAAAAGAATCCGGCGCACCTCGGCAAGGCTGAGGAGCGGATTTAGCGGAACCGCGATGCCCCCGGCCCGGATGATGGCCAGAAACCAATGAAAGCATCTCCGATGGTTGGCGCAATAAATGGCCACAGGCTCAGCCGGGCGTAGCGAGACCGTCTGGCGGAGAAAAGCATCCATGGAACAGATTTCCGCGTGCAGATCGGCAAGATAAAAAGAGCCCTCGGCATCGACCGAAACTTCGCAGTTTCCTTTCCTGCGGACCAGCTCATCGACAAGATTGGCCACTGTGACGCCGCGGTCGCGGGCAAGTCGATAACGAAGAAGAATGCTCATGACACGGAAACCGGCTTGCGGCCCCAGTCGCTGGCCACGCAGTAATGAAACAGCCGGTCGAGATAGTCGAGCACAGGCGGCGGCGTCACCCCGGCGGGCTGCAGGAGACGTTCGGCATTGCTGGTGTCGAATTGCATGCGCATCGAGAAATAGTCGCGGTAGGCGCGGCCATCGCGCAGCACGCGGCGCTTGCGCCCCCACAAGGAGATGAGCAGAAAGGGCCGCAGCACGGCGAAGAAGAATTTCGGATCCACATAGCGGGGCGCCGGCCCGTTGAAGTACTGCATGGCTCGGCAGGCAACCTGCTCGATGGTCGCGCTTCCGCGCGGTCCGGCGCAGAGGTGCACGGTGGATCCCAGGGCGGCCCCGTCGAAGAGCAGGCCGGCCACGGCTTTCGCGACGAAATCGACCGGCACGATGTCCAGCACCGCGTCCGGATAGCCGGGCACCGTGCGCCAAAGCCGCCGCGCATAGATCTTCAGCGGCCAATACATCATTTTGAAACTGGAGGTGACGCCGGTGCGGGAATCGCCCACGATGATGCTCGGACGCAAAATGATGCCGGGAATCGAACCCAGGCGCGAATGCACCAGAGCTTCCGCCTCAGCCTTGGTCTGCTCGTACGTGTTGCGATAGGTTTGGCCGATGGCAAGTTCGTCCTCGCGCACCAGGTCTGAGCGCTCGCCGGCCACGTATGCGGTGCCCACATAAGCGAAACTTTGCAGCCGGCGCGCGCCGGCGGCAAAATCGAGAATACGCCGGGTGCCTTCCACGTTAATGCGGCGCGCCTCGTCCAGGGAGTGATCGAAGCGCACCGTGGCGGCGGAGTGAACCACGCGCGTTGTTTCCATCTGCAGCCGCGCGTAGGTCTCTGCGTCCAAGCCGCAGGCAGCCTGGCTCACGTCTCCTGAAAAAACCTGAACCCGCGAACGGTCTTCCGGTGGGACGAAGGAATCGGCGCGTTGCTGTGCAGTTTCCCCCGCACGGTCGCGGATGAGGAGCGCGAGGGTGGCATGTGGCCGCTGCTCCAGCAGCTCGTGGACCAATTGCACGCCCAGAAAGCCGGAGGCGCCAGTGATCAGGATGAGTTCTTCGCTCTTCATCACAGAAAACGACGATTCCTCGCAAGCACAGTAGACGGTCGAAAACACCGGGAAGCCGGCGCCCTTTGCGCCGGTTGGCCGGCGCCATGCCGCCGACAACAGCCGGATTGCAGTACTGGGCGGCCCTGTGCGCCGCACTGCTTGTCCATCGTAATTCGATTATCGCCTTCGGCGTGGTCCCGCGCAGGCAGGCTCGAGCCGCTTTTTCTGAAACCTTCAGGCATCCAAATTGTCCCATAGCCGCATCAAACGAGCCAATCGGATATGCCCGGGCTCGACCATCTCGCCGCCAGATTACGCGATATCCTTCGCCGCGCGCTGCTCAAAATTGCAGCGCTCGAGGCGGAAGCAGCTCGGGCAGATGCCGACGTGGGCCGGGTTCGTCAACCGCCTCAGGCGGGATGACGAGACAGGGAGCCGGGCTGCGCCGCGGGCAATTCTGGACACGGCGGCCCTTGTTCAGGCCGGCTGAATCGGATGAACCGCGATTCACTTCGCTCCGGACTCCGTCTGGCGAGAGGCGAGAGCTGCCTCAACCGATATGACGGTAAACCAGTTCGCCTGCCCTGGATGAGAGTGCGGCCGGCAAAACCGAGCAGAGCGCGCGGGTCGCAGGCGTATCCGCCGCGATTGCAGATCTTTCAAGCTCTTTCTCCGAGTATCGAAAATAATTCAGCCTTCTCCGCTGCGTCCCGAAGCGGTCTTTGAACAGGATCAACCCTTCGTTCGGCAAGTCGGTGCGGCCAAAATCAATCTGTTCGATGTCCTGAGCCTTGCTCTCCTCGATCAACTTCCAAAAGAGAAAGGGCATACCGGCAAGCTGGTTGTATGTGGCGTCCGAGCACCCATATTTGTAGACAATGGTTCCGCGATGGCGCAAGGTCAGGATGGCTGCGACGGCTTTCCCGTCTTTGCGAACGAGCCGGATTTCCGCCTTAGATTTCATGCATGCAAGCACATTCCGAAACCAGCTGCGGGGCTGCGGAAGCAGGCCGAATCTTTTTCTGGTGAGCGTAAGAAGCTTATAGAATTCGCCGAGAAGCTCGCCGGAGTCGCCCCGCTCATAGGAGAGCTGTTGCCGTTCCGCGTGCCGGATGCGCCGCTGCAGGCAGCTTTTGTGGAGGTTGCTGAATAGCTGTTCCGTAGAAGGCGAAAGATCCAGAGTATGCAGCCAAAAGGAATGACTCTGGGCGAGAGGCTGAGCGGCATGAATTGCATCGGAGAGCGGCCGGAACTCTACGTATTTCCAGTGTTGCTGTCTGCATTGCGCCTGCATCCAATCGAAAATTTCTGCATGCGCGGCGCCATTCATCAGTAAAGGTTCCGTGTGATCTGAAAATGGCAATGAGACCAGCCGGCTTCCCGTGGCCCAGCTTCTTACCTCGCAGAAGACAAGCCCGTCACAGAGCGGCTCCTCAGGCGGGGCAGAGGTAATCGCGATGGTCCGATATCCATAAGTCATGGCCAGAGCCTTCAGCCATCCTGCCTGATGAAAGACTGAAGCTCGCGGATGGGCCGCAACCAGATCGTCCCAACGGCTATCTGCTAACGGGTCGAACTTATAGAGCTGCATCTCGCACCTCATTTCCAAAACCGATGCAGCGGCGGTGCCGGCCAGAGTGCCCATCCCTGCGGCGGGCGTGTGGCGGCGAGCTTTTCGTGCCGCGAACGGTTTGAAACGCCGTACCAGCTTCTGTTGTTCGTGCGTTGGAGTGCTCGGGCAGTCAGGCCCTTCTCACTGATTCGGAACGCTTCTCCAGATATCTCTAATCGCAGACCTCGATCTCTCCGCTGCGCTTCCGTCAGAGATGACGGACGCTTGCCGAGCCGGCACTGCGTGGTTTTGAGCAGGATCAGACTTCATCTGAACCGGCGACGCCGGTCTTGCTTTCGGTTTCAGCCGCCAGAGGTTGAGAGCCACGGCCACGCCGAGCAACTGAATGACTCCGAGCGACGTCATCCCAACCACCCATTCGACCCAATTTCTATTCCCCGTCACTGGGAATGCGATAGGCATAATTCCCCCTGATACGCTCTAAATGGTCTTGCCTCTTGCGGAATGTAAGCTTTGAAATGGTTCATTCAGTCCGCGCACGCTGAACCTCGGTTCGAGGCGGTGCTGCCGGATCTTGTAAAGCAGGGCGCGGTAACTTATGTTCAACTGCTGTGCCGCGTGGCGGCGATTCCACCCTGAGGCGTCGAGCGCCTCCTGCATCATCTGCATTTCCGTACGATCCTTGATGTCGCGCACGATCGAGCGCATGCCGGAGCACTGTGCAGGAATAATCTCCGCCTGGTTCCTCCGTGTCTCCGATTCTCGAGCGGCAATCTTCGTCTCCAGTTGACGGACAGCAGCGTCCTCGTCGCGCATGATGATGGTGCGCGCAACGAAGTTGCGCAGCTCGCGCAGGTTGCCGCGCCAGTCGTGGCGCAGGGCCGCATCCATCAGCCGCCATGAGAATCGGCGGCCCATTGCGCCCGTCCTTTCCACCGGCATGCGGCGAATCGTCTCTTCAATCAGAAAGGGAATTTCTTCGCGCCGTTCGCGCAGCGGCGGAACGTGAACGGTAAACGCGCCCAGCCGGTAATAGAGATCCTCGCGAAATCTCTTCTCCTCGAGTGCGGCTTCCATCTCCACGTTGGTCGCTGCCAGGATGCGCACGTCGACTTTGGTCGTCTCCTGGCCGCCGAGCCGCGTGAACTGGCCGTCTTGCAGCACGTGAAGCAGTTTGGCCTGCATCGGCGCGCTGATTTCGGCGATCTCATCCAGCAGCAGCGTTCCGCGATTGGCCTGCTCGAACTTTCCCGCGCGGTCTCTCACTGCGCCGGTGAACGCGCCTTGGTGGTGGCCGAACAATTCGCTCTCTACCAGCTCGTAAGGCAACGCGGCACAATTGACACTGAGAAATTTCTGCCGGCTGCGGCGGGAATGTTTATGAATCAGTCGCGCAACCACTTCTTTTCCCGTGCCGCTCTCTCCCGTGATAAGCACGGTCACATCCACATCGGCCAGCAGCCTGGCCTGGCGGTGAATCTCCAGCATCGATGGGGAAAGAGCAAGGAAAAAGCAATCTTCTCCCAGTTCCTCGATGAGCGGAGCCGCCGGTGCGCCCGGGATCTCTTTCGCAACGGCTGGAGCGCCATCCGCACCCTCCACACCCTGACCAGCCAGCTCCTCGATCATCGACTCAAGATCGGCGCGCGTGATGGGACGCATGAGGAAGTGCCGGACGCCAAGAGCGGACGCCTCCTGGGTGAACCGTTGTTCACCCGCCCCGATGATGAGGCAAACATTCGGCCGGCCGGCGGCCTTCAGGAGCCGCAGGCACTGCAGCTTGTCGCTGGGATCTCCAGAGGCGAATTCGATCAGGATAAGGTCGGGGTTCAGGCCATTGAGGAGCGACTCGGCGTACGCATATCGTTCCGATTCGATGACCCGGTGTCCCGCGCCCTCCAGGACCATCTCGACGAAAGAGCGCGTCTCGGCATCCCGAATGGCAGTTAAGATAAATAGCGGCGATTTCACCAGGCGCCCTCGGCAAATAAAGCTCTGCAGTTGAATCAGGTTCTGCTAACTATTGTGGTTACCCGCTGGAATTCGTGACAAAGATCCGGCTTCTTGCTTCTACTTCCTCTTGTCCCTTCTCACTCCATGAAAACTGGAGGGAACTACTTCGAGAGCACATGACACACTCGCTCTGGCAAGGCGGGTACGATGTAAGGGCCGGCTTTGGTCGATGACATGATCGAGCGTCGGATTAAACTTGGTTTAGTGCAGGCCGGACTGACTCTTTTCTCCCCTTTCAGTCCATGATCCCGGTAAAAGGACTACCTCTTAGACTGCAAATACAAGGCATAGGTTGTCTCGCCTGCGTGAATCCATTCACGTGTTGCAAAATCGTTCACTCGCCGCGATTCTAGGAACTGCGCGCAACGTGTTTGCAAAATCGTTCACTCGGTGCGCGCCGCAGCTCATGCCAAAGAAGCTCAAGTCGCGCTGAGAAAGAAATCGTATAGTGAGGTCAAGCCGCGCAGAGCGGCGCGGCGGCACAGAATAGGCTGGCATTCTCGGCGAGCGTCGCCCGGCCCAGGCATCCCTGACCGAAGAATGCTGCCTTGCTGAATTTTGCAACAGCCGGCGGCGGGAGCGAGCATGCGCGAGCGCAGAATTGGGATCATTCTGAACGGTGTCACCGGGCGCATGGGGCTCAATCAGCATCTGATCCGGTCGATTCTGGCTATTCGTAATCAGGGCGGCTTAACCCTGAGCGACGGCGGTGCGCTCATGCCCGATCCCATTCTCGTGGGCAGAAACGCGGAGAAACTCAAGAACATCGCAGAGGCGCACGGTCTCGAGCGCTGGAGCACCCATCTCGAGGAATGCCTCGCCCGTTCCGAAGACGCGATCTACTTCGATTCCGGCTCCACCGGCCTGCGCGCGCGCAACGTCCTGCAGGCCATCGAGGCAGGGAAGCACGTCTACTGCGAGAAGCCGCTCGCAACCACGCTTTCGAGCGCCCTCGAGTTGGCGCGCTCCGCCCAAAATGCCGGCGTGAAGCATGGCGTGGTGCAGGACAAGCTGTTTCTTCCCGGCATCCGCAAACTGCGGCGTCTCGTCGAAACCGGATTCCTCGGCCGCATTCTTTCCGTGCGCGGCGAATTCGGTTATTGGGTCTTCGAGGGCCCCCGTCCGGCGCCGCAACGGCCCTCGTGGAACTACTCGAAAGAGCAGGATGGCGGAATCATTCTCGACATGTTCTGCCATTGGCGCTATCTTCTCGATCACACGATTGCCCCGGTACAGGCGGTTTCCTGCTCGGCCGCCACGCATATTCCCGAGCGCGTGGATGAGGCCGGCGCTTCCTACCGGTGCACCGCCGAGGACGCGGCCTACGGCACCTTTGCGCTCGAGGGCGGCATCGTTGCGCAGATCAACTCGTCCTGGGCCACGCGCGTTTATCGCGACGAGCTTCTTCAACTGCAGGTGGACGGCACGGAGGCGAGCGCCGTGGCCGGTCTGCGCACATGCAAGGTGCAGTCGCGGGCCGGCACGCCGCGCCCCGTCTGGAATCCCGATCAGCCCAACCCGTTCGATTTTCGCAGCCAGTGGAGCGTGGTGGACGAGGATGCGGAATTCGACAACGCGTTCAAGTCGCAGTGGGAAATGTTCCTGCGGCACGTGGCCGAAGGCGCGCCGTTTCCGCACGATTTTCTCGATGGCGCGCGCGGTGTGCAACTGGCCGAGCTGGCGACCGCTTCATGGCGTGAGCGCCGCTGGATCGATGTGCCCGCGCTCTCGCTCGACCGGCGCTCCGCGGTGTGAACTCGCCCCCTGGCGCACAGTAACCGCAAAATGAAAACGCCCTTCCGGCGAGGAAGGGCGTTTCATCTTCTCAGGCAGCTTTGCAGTCTAGTTCACAGTTACGCTGAAGGTTGTGCTCTCCGCCGTGTTGGCCTGGTCATTGCCCTGGCCGGAAACCGTGAAGGTATAGGCTCCCGGGCTGGTTGCGTTGTTCGTCGTGTTGTTCACGCTGCCGCCGCCGCAGGCCGTCAGGCTGCCCAGAGCCGCCAGCAGAACCACAAGGCCCACCATGGACCGCCAACTGCGCCGCCGTCCCGGAATCCCCAGGAAGACGAGGAACGCCAGCACCGCGCCGCCGCCCGCGCCCAGCCATCCCTTGCCGTCAGGCCGGTTCTCGACAATCGAATTGCTGGTGGTGCTCACCGTCGCTGTTCCGCTCCCGGTGGGCGCGCCG
>JASHTS010000118.1 GCA_030040425.1 Acidobacteriaceae bacterium
AACACCGTTGACGTCGTCGATCTCTCCACGATGTCGCGCGTGCGCTCCATCTCCGTGGCTCAAAGCCCGCAGGAGGTCCTCATCGCGCCCGACGGCAAAACTGCCTACGTCTCCTGCACCGGCAGCAGCGAAGTGGACGCCATCGATCTCGCCACCTGGACCGTCACGGGCCACATCGCTACGGGGAAGGGAACGGATGGGCTGGGGTGGGCGAGAGGCGAGTGAGCCTCAGCTCGGTCTTTCGGCTGACACAAATGCCGCATGGCCCCTGGCCTCGACTCTGAGACCTGGAAGGCACCATCCTGAACCCACTTGTGTCATCCTGAGCGGAGAGCGCGCAGCGATCGGAGTCGAAGGATCTGAGGTTGTCTTTTGTTGCCTACCCGATCGCCAGATCCCAATTCTCCAGCGCGCTCTGGAATTCCAGCATGAACTTGCCCGCATCGGCCCCGTCAATCGTGCGGTGATCGAAGCCTAGGCAGTAATACTGCATCGACCGGATCGCAATCGTGTCGTTGCCCTCGGCGTCGGTCAGCACCGCCGGCTCCTTGCGCAGCCCGCCGATGGCGAGAATCGCCGACTCCGGCTGGTTGATGATGGGTGTACCGAATTCGCCGCCGAACAATCCTGAATTCGTCAGCGTGAACGTCGATCCACTCGCTTCGTCCGGATTCAGCTTCTTCGTGCGCGCCCGCGTGGCCAGGTCATTGATGGCTCTCGCCAGGTCGGCAAAGCTGCGTCGCTCCGCTTCGCGAATCACCGGCACCAGCAAGCCCCACTCCAGCGCCACCGCAATCCCCAGGTGCACATGCTCGTGATACTGAATCCCCTCATCGATAAGCGACGCGTTCACGATGGGAAATCTCATCAGCGCCCGCACGGCCGCCGCCGCAATAAACGGCATATAGGTCAGTCGCACGCCGGTGCGCTGCTCAAACGCGGCGCGCTCCCGCTCGCGCAAACGCGCGATGCGCGTCATGTCCACTTTGTAGACTGTGTGCGCGTGCGGGCTGATCGCAAGGCTCTCCACCATCCGCTGTCCGATGATCGCCCGCATCCGGCTCAGCGGCTGCGGCGCGCCGGCCAGCGCTGCGCGGCTGACTGCTGGCTGCATTGCCACCTCTCGCGCCGTCGGCTTCGCAGCCAGATGGCGCTGCATGTCTTCCTTGGTGATGCGCCCGCCCAGCCCCGTTCCCTTGACGCGCGCGAGATCGATGTTGTGCTCCTTCGCCATGCGCCGGACAAGCGGCGAAGAGCGCACTGCTTCCCCGACGGCCGCCGCCTGCGCTTGTGGCTTCGCAATCTCCGGCCTCGGCGTAGCGGCAACCTCCGCTCCCTTTTCTCCGGCTGTTTTCGCGCCGCTTCCGCCAATCACCGCCACCACGGTATGGATGTGAACCGTGGCGCCCTCCTCCACGCGGATCTCCGTCAGAATCCCCGCCGCCGGCGAAGGAATCTCCGCATCCACCTTATCGGTCGAAATCTCGAGCAGCGGCTCGTCTTTTTCCACGCGCTCGCCCGCCTTCTTCAGCCACTTGGTAATCGTGCCCTCGAAGATCGATTCGCCCATCTGCGGCATCACCACTTCCACTGCGCCCGCAGCCTCGGGCGGCGCGGCCTCCTCGCTCTTTTGCTGCGCGGCCGCAATCGGCTTCTGTGTGAGAGCGTTTTTCGCCGCTGCGTTCTCGCCCGTGGGCTCCGCTTTCTGTTGCGGTTCGGGACGGCCCGCGCCTTCCCTCTCGCCGATCACCGCAATCACCGTATTGACGTGAACCGTCGCGCCCTCTTCAACGCGGATCTCTTTGAGCACGCCCGCCGTCGGCGAAGGAATCTCCGCATCCACCTTGTCGGTCGAAATCTCGAGCAGAGGCTCGTCTTTTTCCACCGCATCGCCCGGCTTCTTGAGCCACTTGGTGATGGTCCCCTCAAAGATCGACTCGCCCATCTGGGGCATGATCACTTCGGTCGGCATTCCTTCCTCTTTCCTGCCCAGCGGGTATTGGGGGGCCGTCCAGCGCGGCTCTTTCCAGCCGGATTATAAATCGCGTCCGCTCGCCGCTCACGCGCGAATCGGCCGGTTTGCCTTTTGCTGCAATCGCTCAATTTCACGAGGGATCTCGAGCGGCGTGTCGTTGGCGGGAAATGCCACCTCGCCGTCGCTCTCGACGCGTGCCGCTGCGCGCAGTGCCGCTACGCTTTCAATCATCCGCACTGGCTCGTGAAACACCGCTCCGAACTGCCGCGCTGCCCGGTGCGCCAGCTCTTCGAGGCCGGGCATCTCGTCCGGATGCGTCGCTTCCTTTTCGAGACTGGTCACCGCCCGGTCCGTAATCCCGCAGGGATTGATCAGCGCAAATCCGCTCAGGTCCGTGGTCCCATTGAAGGCGAAGCCGTGCGTTACAATCCCGCGTGACACATGAATGCCGATGGCGGCAATCTTCTTTTCGCCGGCGGGAGGGTCGCTGGCTTTTGTGCCACAACTCTCGTCCAAAACGTTCCCGCGCGGAGCGCACCAGACCCCGGTGAGGCCGCAGATGCGCCCAGCTTTCACGCCAAACTCACCGCTGAGCCGGATCAGCGCCTCCTCCATCAGCCGCACAAAATCCACCGGCCCCACCCGCGCGCCGCTCGCCGGATTGCGTAGGCTGCGCAGATCGAAGATGGGATAGCCGATTAGTTGTCCCGGCCCGTGATAGGTCACGTCGCCGCCGCGGTTGATCTCGTGCAACGTCACGCCCCGCGCGGCCAGCAGCTCATCGCTTGCCAGCACGTTCGCGCGCTTCGCGTTGCGCCCCAGCGTGAGCACCGGCGGGTGCTCGAGCAGCAGCAGCACATTGCCGATGCGCCCCTGCTGCCGCAGCCCGGCCACCTCCGCCTGCAGCCGCAGCGCCTCGTCGTATTCCACGCGCCCGAGATAGAGGTACTGGATCACAAGTCCTGCTTCGATTGTATCGAGCGCCTCAGGCCGCTGTTTTTGCCTGGTAGATGCCCGCGAACGCCGAGCGGACGCGCCAGTAGACCAGAATCCAGAGAAGGGCGACAACGATGCCGGAGACCAGCGCCATATGCGTAAGCAGCGCGCCGGTAAGCAAAATGTTTACGATGATCGGTGCCAGCAGGCAAAGCGCGAGCGGCACATAACGGTTGAGGAGCAGAAGCAGCCCTCCCACTACCTCGAAAGCGCCCACAGCCATGATGTAGTGCGTGGCGAAGAGGGCCCCCATAAACTCGCCGGCGGCGCCGGTTGGCATGGGTCCCTGGGGGATGAAGGCGTAGAACTTGTTCAGCCCGAAGACCAGGAAGACGAGTCCCAAGAGGATGCGGGCGATGAGTGAGGCGATTTTCACAGTTTCCTCCCCGATTTGGTGTGAGATGCAAAACCCGCCGCAGAAACAGAGTCTCCGGCGGCTACCGGCCATTTTCAATATTTCATCCGATGGCGCCTCCCCGATCCCCGATTCAAATCCTTCGCCGTAGCGCGCCTGCTTGCTCCCTTGCTCTGTTGTTCCCTCGTTCCCTTACTCCCTCATTCCCTGCCTTCCGCGCTATCCTTCTCCTTTGAGGTTCTATGCCCATGGACCAGACCTCGACGCAGACCTCGACTCAGGCCGCTGCACGCCCGCAGCTCGCTCATCTCACCGCCGCGCTCGACGAGCTTCGCGCCAAAGGCACGCACTTCCGCCTGCGCATTCTCGACGACCAGCAGGCGCCCGTCTGCCATTACGACGGCAGGCAGGTCATCAACCTCGCCAGCAACAACTATCTCGGCCTCGCCAACCACCCCAAGCTCGTTGAAGCCGCCATCGCCGCCACGCACGCCTTCGGCGTGGGTTCGGGCGCCGTGCGCACCATCGCCGGCACCATGCGCATCCACATGGAGCTCGAGGAAAAAATCGCGCGCTTCAAGAATGTCGAAGCCTGCGTCGTCTTCCAGAGCGGATTCGCCGCCAACGCCGGCACCGTGAGCGCCATCCTCGGCAAAGAAGATTTCATCCTCTCCGACGAGCTCAACCACGCCAGCATCATTGACGGCGCGCGCCTCTCCCGCGCCTCCATCAAGGTCTTCCGCCACAAGGATGTCGCCCATTGTGAAGAGCTGCTGCTGCAACTCGCCTCTGAACCGGGAAAGAAGCTCGTCATCACCGACGGCGTCTTTTCCATGGACGGCGACATCGGCCCCGTCGACAAGCTCGCACCGCTGGCGGAAAAATACGGCGCCATCATGATGGTCGACGACGCGCACGCTTCCGGTGTGCTGGGCCGCGACGGCCGCGGATCCATTGACCATTTCGGGATGCACGGCCGTGTCGATGTGCAGGTGGGCACGCTATCGAAAGCCATCGGCTCGCTCGGCGGTTACGTCTGCGGATCGAAAGATCTCATCGACTACCTCTATCACCGCGCGCGCCCGTTTCTGTTCTCTACCTCGCATCCGCCTTCGGTCGCCGCCACCTGCATCGCCGCGTTTGACCTGCTGGAAGCGGAACCCGAACGCATCGAGCGTCTATGGGCGAACACGCGCTACTTTCAATCGGAGCTCAAGCGCGCCGGCTTCAACATCGGCGGCATCACTACGCCGGCCACCGAGACCCCCATCACGCCCATCATCGTCGGCGAAGGCCGCAAGGCCATGGATTTCTCGCGCGCTCTCTTCAAGGAAGGCGTGATGGCCACCGGCATCGCCTTCCCCACCGTGCCCGAAGGCAAGGCCCGCATCCGCGCCATCGTTACCAGCGAGCACACGCGCGCCCAGCTCGACCAGGCGCTCGAAACCACGGAGCGCGTAGCCAAACAGATGGGGATTCTCGCTTGAATATATGCTTCGCTACTCCAATGCACGCTGTCATCCTGAGCGGGGGTCGCGTTAGCGACTGTAGTCGAAGGATCTGCGGTTGCTCTTCAATGCGATGCGAGTCTGGCCGATCGCCGTACAATGAGCCACAATGATCGCTCACCTGCGCGGCAAGCTCATCCACAAGGAACCCGGCCAGGCTATCGTCGAGGCCGCCGGCGTCGGCTACGACGTCGCCATCTCCATCCCCACCTTCACTGCGCTGCCCTCGCGGGGCGCCGAAGTCGCGCTCCACATCCACACCCAGGTGAGCGAAGATCAGCTTGCCCTCTTCGGTTTCCTCGATCGCGAAGAGAAGCGGCTGTTCGAGCGGCTTATCACCGTCAGCGGCGTCGGGCCCAAACTCGCCATCAAAATTCTGAGCGGCCTGTCGAGTGAACGCACCGTCCAGGCCATCCGCGCGCAGGACCACGCACAGCTCACACGCATTCCCGGCGTAGGCAAAAAACTCGCCGAGCGTCTCGTGGTCGAGCTCAAAGACAAGCTCGACGATTTCGCCGTCGCCCCCGCTCCCGCCGCCGCGCAGGGGCCGGCCGTCGAAGACGTCCTCTCCGCGCTCACCAATCTCGGCTACCAGCGCCCTGCGGCGGAAAAAGCCATCGCGCAATCCATCGCCCGAGAAAAATCCCTCGCCGCCGACTTCGACGGCCTCTTCCGCGCCGCGCTCAAAGTCATCCGCTAGCGACGCTCATGTCCGCTGCCGCATCTTCTGGAAAGAGAGAAAAAATGCCCATCGTCCGCAACTGCCCCTCCTGCGCCAAGCCGAATCGCATTCCCGCCAAGCATCTCTCCGATACCGGCCGCTGCGGCGCGTGCAAAGCGCCCTTGCCGCCGATCGACGAACCCCTCGCGGTGGGAACCGAAGAGTTCGACGAGATCGTCAAGGAGAGCAAGGTACCCGTGCTGGTGGATTTCTGGGCCGCCTGGTGCGGTCCCTGCCGCATGGCCGCGCCGCACGTCGCCGCGACCGCGCGCGACCTCGCCGGCCGCGCCGTTGTGCTCAAAGTCGATACCGATAAGCATCACGATCTCGCCGCGCGCTTCAAAGTGCAGGGCATTCCCAACTTCGCCGTCTTCGCGAACGGCGAGCTCAAGTTCCAGCAGGCCGGGCTGGTCGACGCAAACACCATGAAGAACTGGCTCGAGCGCGCCGTGCAACACTGAGAGCCTGTCAATTTTTTGCGCGCTCTTCCGCGATACACTTCTCCTTGTCATGGCTCCGAAAGCAACGCCCGCCCCCGCTCTCCCTTACTTCCGCCCCGCAGCCCTCACCTTCCTGCGCAACCTGGCTAAACACAATGACCGCGACTGGTTCCAGCCGCGCAAGGCCGAATACGAAACAGAGTTAAAGGAACCCATGCTCGCCATCGTCCGCAAAGTTACAGACGCCATGACCGGATTCGCTCCCGCCTTCGTGCGCCCCGCGGAAAAATCCATCTTTCGCATCTATCGCGACACGCGCTTCTCTTCCGACAAGCGCCCCTACAAAACGCATGTCGCCGCGTGGTGGTCGCATCAGGGACTGGCGAAAACCTCCGGAGCCGGCTACTACTTCCACGTCAGCGCCAAAGACGTCGTCATCGCCGCCGGCTCCTACATGCCGGAGAAAGACCAGCTCGCACAAATCCGCCACTGGCTCCTCGATCACCACAAAGAATTCCGGAAACTACTCCAAAGCCCGAAAGTGCGAGGCACATTCGAGGAATTTGAAGGCAACGCTCTCACGCGTCCGCCCAAAGGCTTCCCCTGTGAGCATCCCGCTCTC
>JASHTS010000119.1 GCA_030040425.1 Acidobacteriaceae bacterium
GTCGCCGGCGGCATTCGCAGCCGGCAGGAAGTCGATGAACTCGATGCTCTCGGCGTAGACGCGGTCGTCGGCATGGCCGTATACACAGAACTGCTCTCCCTCTGAAGCCGGGCGCCTCGCCAGGCAATTCGGAGCCAGATGCCGTTTGAGTCAGCTTTTCATTTTCTTTGACCCGCCCACCGCCCGGCTCGTCTCCACGCGCGAGGCCCGCAGCAATCGACCAATCTGCTTGAGGTGAAGCTGCACTGCATAGGCGCGCAGAATTTCGGCCTGCGAGAACTTCCGGCCCGTGTGCCGCACCTCCTCCACGCGGCCTTCGAGGTCGGCAATGTCCTGCTCGAGATTGATTCCTTTCGGCACAATGTCGAATCGCCACTCGTGAATGCACATCGCCACATGCTGAAATCCGCTGTGCACGTCGGCCACGAGCCGTCCAAGCGCGGGCTCGAGTTGTTGCGCATAGGCATCCTCATGGCTGTCCTTCACTGAGAGTTCAAGCGCCAGCAGAATTTCGAACAGCGAGCGCCCGAATTCCAAAAGCAGGCTCAAGCCTTCGCGCCAGCCTTCGCCGGAGGGCTCGCTGCGCGAAGCTTCCATGAGTTGATCGTTGCCGCGCAACATGGCTTCCACGTCCTCGCGCAGGGCCGGCAGGTTTGTGCCGGGCGTGCCGCGAAACCCGTCGACAATCGCCTCAAAGAAAGCGGCAAGGGACAGGAATTCCTCCGCCAGCCCGTCGCGAAGCCGCAGCCGCGCGCGGTCAGGCAGAACGAGCGTAGTGACGGCGAGCGCCACCACAATTCCAAAAATCACTTCACCCACCCGGTCCAGAGCCAGACCCCAGCGCGAACCTTCTTTGTGCACGAGCATGATGATGGTGATGGTGACGCAGGCCAGCCGTGAGCTGTTGCGCAAGCCCATCAGCCCGCAGGCGACAACGGCCACAAGCAGCGCGAGAACGTAACTGAGCAGCACCGGGCCAAATAGCGAGAATCCGAAGCCGAGCAGTGCGCCAAGCAGCGTGCCCAGCAGCCGTTCGCGTGAGGCCGTCACCGTGGACCCCACGTTCGACTGCAGCACGATAATGGCGCTGATGGAACCCCAATACCCGTCTCGAAGTCCGAGCAGGAGTGCAATCTCCCAACAGAGCGCCGCCGCCAGGGCTGTCTTCGCCGCGTGAACCAGCAGCCTCCGCCGCTCGCGGCTGAAGATTCCTTCGTTTCCCGCAGCGTCCGCTCGCAGCTCCCGCGCAAGCTGTTGTTGCGACCGCGTCATGTCCATCCTGGGGTGCATGCTTCACGCCTGCCTTCAGTGCCGCTGGTGCGCATCAGGCCTGCCCGTGATCAGTTTCCGGTTTCTCGTTGCAGCGCGTCAATCGAAAGGCGACCAGGCGGTTGCCTTACAATCAAATTGCCCGCTTCGGTCGCGGCTCACCCTTCCATGCTTCGCGTTGGGTATCCCTCCGCAATATCGGTGGATTTGCTGCGCGACTTTGCGCTTGAAGTCGAATGGATCGCCCTTCCGGATGGGCTCGATCACCAGATCAAAATCGATGTCTGGATTCCCGATCCCTATCCTACGCGGGCCATACGCATATGGCCGCATCTGCGCGGCGTGCGCCTCGTGCTCTCGTTGCTGGCGGGCACCGAATGGATCCCCGGCGTAGTCGGCCCGCACGTCACCATCTGCAATGCGCACGGCGCCCACAATGTGGCCACCGCCGAATGGACCGTTGCGGCAATCTTCGCCCTGCTCAAGCATTTCCCGCTCTACCTCGACATCCAGCGCAGCGGAATCTGGAAGCGCCGGTTTGAAGCGCCCGCGCAATACGCCTCTATCACGCAGGACCCACGTCCGCATTATCCGCCGGTCATGCTCGAGGAGCTCTCGGGAAAAACCGCGCTCATCGTCGGTTACGGCGCTATCGGCAAAGAGATCGAGCGCATGCTCGAGCCCTTTCGCGTGGAAATTCTGCGCGTGGCGCGCACGGCACGCGCACTTCCCACGGTTTATCCGGTCAGCGATCTCAATGCCCTGCTTCCCCGCGCGGAGATAGCCATTTTGATCCTGCCCGCTACCGCGGAAACACAAAGGCTCATCGATCGCCCGCAGTTTGCGCTTCTGCCCCAGGGCGCCCTGCTCGTGAACGCCGCGCGCGGTCCGGTTGTAAGCACAGACGCTCTGGTCGAAGCACTGCGCGCGGGGCGCATCCGCGCCGCGCTCGACGTCACCGATCCCGAACCGCTGCCTGAAGGCCATCCTTTATGGAGCTGCCCTAATCTTCTCCTCACGCCGCACGTCGCCGCTTCCAGTCCGCAATTTGCGGCCAACGCGCTGCGCACCGCCGCCGGCGAACTGTGCCGCTACATGGCGGGCGAGCCGCTGCGCAATGTGGTGCGGGCCGCGGTCTGAGCCGCCTCGGCGCGCCGCCAGTCCCGCAAACCCAGCACCGCCAGCGCCACCAGCCCCGCATAAAGCAGCGCCGTCGGCCACAGGTCCTTGTAGATGTACTCGCCGATATATACCGCGTCCACCACGATCCAGAGCCACCAGTTGGCAATGTTTTTGCGCGCGCCCCACCAGCTGGCTACCAGCGAAAAGCTCGCCAGCGCGGCATCCAGATGCGGAAGCGCAATGGCGATTTGCAGCATCCCGCCGATCCAGATCATGAACCGGCCCAGCAGCGCACTGCCGACGGCGCCCACAGCCAGCGCCAGTGCACATGAGCGCCTGCCCAGGGGAACCACGCGCACCTCGCCTTCCTGGCGCACGCCGCGCCACCAGTGCCACCAGCCGTAGAGCGTGAACACGACAAAGAAGATCTGCAGCAACGCGTCGGAGAGAAGCCCCTGGCGATAGAAGACGGCGAGATAAAGAAAATCCGCAAGCAGCGTGATAGGCCAGCAAATCAACAGCCGGCGCGTAGTGAGCCAGATGCCGAGCACGGTGGCTACCATGGCAGCCAGCTCGAGCCCGTGAGTTGCGAGATACGTTGCGGCAGTCTCCCAACTCATGGCGCTGTCTCCTCGCACTTCCGCGCCGCATGCATCTCCGCCCATCGCGCAATGGCATCGAGCAGCCTTTGCCCGCCGGCTTCGCGAAACCACTGCGCATGGCCCACCAGCCATCCGTCGTACGCCATGCGTGCCTGTTCTTCGGAACCCAGCACGCCGAAAAAGTAATCCGCTTCAGAGAGCGCGACCTCCGCGTGGCACAGCGCCGTCAACGGCGACAGGGCCGCAGCTTCCTCTGCGGAAAGCGGGCGCACGGACTCGTACCCCGCGAGCAGGGCGTAAAGATGATCGAGATGAACAGGGACATTTTCAGGCTGCCCGGGATTTCTCACCAGCTTCAGCCACTCGACGATGTTGCGCTCGATCGCGTGCGCCAGGTCATGCACGGCGTTGGTGCGGTCCGCCAGCCCGAAGTCGATCACCGCCGTCACGCGCGCATCCTTGCCTGCATCGCTCCACATCAGATTCGAAGCATGGAAATCGTTGTGCGTCCACAGCGCTCTGAGCGCGGGCCGCAGCGGCGCAAGCTGCGCGGCGAAGGGCTGGAGCAGTGCAATCGCCCGCTCCGCGCAGGCGCGCACGCCCTTGTGCTGCGCCAATGCCGGCCGCGCACCCACATACCGTTCCATCTCCTGGCAGGGATTATCGGAGGCAAAGATGGTAAACCCGGCCACCAGCGGCCTTATCCCGCGTCTCGGAGCAGAGAATCCTTGCGCGGCCCGATGCAGCTGCGCCAGCGCCTCGCCTGCAGCGCGTGCGTGCTGCTGTGCGTAAAACGGCGTCCAAGAAAGCGCATCCCTGTACACATCCACGCCTTCGGCCGCCTCGTGCACTTCATACGTCCACTCGCCCATCTCCGTTGCGCTGTCGCCGGAGGAATTGAGGAGCACGCGCGGAACCAGCGCTCCATGCACAAGCAGATGCGCCAGAAAGCGATGTTCTTCTCGCAGCCCTTCGCCATTGCGCACCGCGCGGTGATGGCGTTTAAGAAAAAGCCTTCCTCTCTTCGCACGCACCACGCACGCAGCGGAGAACGGCCGCGGGCTGGCGAAGAGAATTTCCTCCGGCTCTCCGGCTGCGGGAAACCTGGCGAGAACGCCGCGCACCTCGTCGAGCGTGAGCGGCGCCCAGTCAGGCCTTACCAGCGTGCCGTCCATGCCGTGCGCTTTGACCGTTGGGCTCATCGCTCTCTCGCCGATCCCAGGTACAGGAAAATCAAAAAGTGTAATGCGCTGACAGGCGCACCAGCGCCGGCGCGCCCAGCCAGATGAACGTGTCGCCGTAGCTCGCTCCTGTGTCCGACCAGTACCGTTTGTCGGCGACATTGCTCGCATAGACACGGAAAGTGGCTCGGCCACGCTCGCCGCCGGGTGTATAGCGCACGCCGAGATCGAAAAGGTTGTAGCCGGGCACGCTCACCGTGTCGTCGCGCGTGGCGTCCTTGCGGCTCGAGTAGCTCCAGCCGGGCATGAGATAGAGACCATGCGCATGCGGCAGGGCTACATCCGCAAAGAGCACGGTACGTAGATGCGGCACATTGATCACCTGCTTGCCGTCAAAAGCGGGCGTGCCCGTGTTTTGAGAAGTTGCATCCATGGCTGCGGCCGAAGCCGTCAGCCGCAGCCAGCTTGCCGCCGTGCCCGCAACGTTCAACTCCAACCCCTTGTGATCTTCACGGCCCTCCGACTCGAAACACAGCGTGCCCGGCCCTGCAAAATCGCTCGCCGGGCAAAAACTGTCCGGCGCCTGAATCAGCTTGGGATAGAAAAACGGCGCGTGCATGCGAAACACATCGGCGGTGAGCAGAATGCGCCCGTTCGGCTCGTATTTCGCGCCTGCCTCAACCTGGCGCGTGCCGTAAGGGCCAAGAAACTGGCTGGCGTTATCCACCCACCACGGCCCCTCCGGCCCCAGCGACAGCAGCACGCCGTAATTTGCGTAGAGCGTGGCGCTGCGAACCGGCGTAAACGTCGCCGCATATTGCGGCAGCCACACCGGCTTGTCAGTGAATGTGGGAGCCGTAGAAGGGCTGGTGGCCGTCAAAGAATAGTTGTGGTCGCGCAGCGAATCGTAGCGGCCGCCGGCGATGAGTTGCATGCGGCCGGGAAGATGCACCCGATCTTCGATCAATGCCGAGGATTGATGGCTGTCCTCCCACAGCGTACGCGGGCCGGCGGATTCAAGAGGGCTCTCCTGCGGCACAGGCACGATCGGCTGATAGAGATTCTCCGAGCCGACGTAGGTGTACACCGCGCCGTCCACGACCGTGGCGGGCGCATTGGCCGGCGGCGCGCCCGGCTGCCGCACGCTGCGCAGAAACAGCTCGCCGCCCAGCGTGAGGTCCTGTTCGATGGTTCCCGTCTTCACGCGGCCCATGGCCATGGCCTCGGCCACTGCGTCCATGCGCAGCTCGCCGGGGTCGCGATAGTCGTAGATGCCGTAGGTTCCGTCGGGGCAGAAGAAGTACGCCGGCGCATCGGGCGCACCCGGGCAGCTTACGTTCCCGTTGGCGTCAAACGAGGCGCCGTACGCATAGATCACGTTGTCCTGGATAAGCGAATGGCTGAGGCTGGCAGCGGCGAACGCGGTCCAGTGCGGCGTCAGGTTCACGTCCATGCGCGTTTCGGCGTTGAACGTGTCGTAAGTGTCGGGAGGTCCCCACGCCTGCTCGCCCAGCATCGTGGAAGGATAGATCTTGTGAATGTCGGGCAGCGTGGTCCCGCCCAGCAGTTGATACCCGCTGCCATCGCGCTCGGTTTTGTGCTGGTATTCGAAATCGCCCTTGAGAATTGTGTCGGGCGTAATTTTCCAATCGGCCGCGCCTGCGCCCATCGCGCGCCAGCCCGCAGTTCCATCCATGTACGTCTGGATTCTCTCGCCGGCCAGATTCACGCGTGCGCCCACCTGCTGCCTTGCGCCGAACAACCTTCCCAGGTCGGTGGCCGCGTACGCCGTGCCCAGCTGATCGGTCGCCACGTCGACGGCTCTTATCGCGGCCGGAGGCTTGGTCACATAGTCGATCAACCCGCCGCCCGAGGCCACGCCGCTTTCCACACCCGCCAGCCCGTTCAGGAACTCCACCTGCTCCTTGTTTTCGAGCGGCACGTCCTGCTCGCCCGCGATCGTCATTCCATTGATCTCGAGCCCCGTGGCCAGGTCGATGGGAAAGCCGCGAATCTGGTAATCGCCGTAGTAGCCCACCGGCACATAATCGTCTTCCACCGAGGCATCATTTTTCACCACGTCGGATAGCAGCCGCGAGATCTGGTTGCTCATCGCGTCGCGCGTCACCACCGTGGCCGAAAGCGGCGCTTCCTTCAGGGACTCACCTCCAAGCGTGCCCACCGTCACCGCTTCGGGCAGGTAATCGCTGTTGGTTTCTCCATGTACCACCACCGTGGTGGTCACCGGCGTGGGCTTCTGCGGCGCAGGCGGATTCTGCGCCGACGATTGCGAACCCTCCGGCGCGTTCGCAGAACCACTCTGCGTCTGCACAGGATTTTGCGCGCACACATGCGCGGCGCCGACGGCGCTCAAGGCAACAATCAGCGCACTGCCTGCCCATTTGCTCGCTGCATGGAAAAGGAATCGCCGGCTTCGATTCGCAACTGCGCGCATAAGCTCCCCGTGCTTCGTGCTCAATGGAAACAGAGGAGCTTGCGCTGGAATGGATGGAAATTGGCCGCTCGGCTCAAGAAAACTTCCCACGCCGGTATTATCCGGATCGGGTTCGAGGGTATCTTCTCAGCCCCGCACCTGCGGAGCACCCCTGTTTCAGTTACATTCATTGAAGCACCGCGGCGCCGGATTTGCAAATCGATCTGCAAAACGGCGCTTTGCTTCTGCGCTGTGCAAGAAGATATGCCGGTACTCGATCTTTTCAGTCTCGAGGGTAAGAATGCGCTGGTCACCGGATCCGGCCAGGGTCTCGGCTCCGGAATCGCCATCGCTCTGGCGCAGGCGGGCGCGAACGTCACTCTCCACAACTACGACAAGGTGCACGATTTCGTGACCGAGGAAGTGGCCAGGACCGGCGTCCGCTCGATCGCCCGTTGCGGCGACCTGCGCGACAAGTCTGTTTGCCGCATGCTCGTCGACTCGACCGTCACCGCTTTCGGCTCCGTCGACATCCTCTTCAACAATGCCGGCGCCATCCGCCGCGCCCCCGCCGCCGAGCACCCGGAGGAATTCTGGCGCGAAGTGATCGAGGTCAATCTGAACGCCGTCTGGTTCCTCAGCCAGTATGCAGGCCGCAAAATGCTGGCGCGGGGCCGCGGCAAAATCATCAATACCGCCTCGATGATGTCCTTTCAGGGCGGCTATCTGATATCCAGCTATGTGGCTTCGAAAGGTGCGGTAGCGCAACTGACCAAAGCGCTCGCCAACGAGTGGGCGCCCCTCGGCATCAACGTGAACGCCATCGCGCCCGGTTACATGGCCACGGAGAACACCGCGCCTCTGCGCGCCGACCCTGTGCGCTCGGAGCAGATCCTCGCCAGAATTCCTGCGGGCCGCTGGGGTCCGCCCTCTGACCTCGCCGGCGCCGCTGTTTTTCTTGCCTCCGATGCCAGCGCATATCTGCACGGGCACGTGCTGGCCGTCGACGGTGGATGGCTTTGCCGGTAAGTCCGGCGGCGGCTAGTGGACGGTGAGGACCTTCACGCCGCCATGCGGCGTCTCTTCGCTGATGTACCCGATCGCACCGGCGGTGTGCGCAACATACTCCACTTCCTGCGCCTCTGTATCGAAGGTGCGCGGCATGGCTGCCTCGCCTGACATGACCAGGCCGCGCCAATTCATCGTGAGTGCGATCGGGCTCCTGTCAAGGAACTTCGAGGTAAACGCGTTGTGTGTGTTGCCTTCCCGGAGAAGAACAGGGACCACGCGATCTCCGCCCGCCAGTCTGGTTGACGTGCCGGTGAAAACCGCTTTCAATTCATTCCTCGAGACAAAATCGGCTTTCAGGTTCGGATTGGCGATCACGATCACCTGTGCGCGCACGCAGGCGGCGCAGAGGGACGCGGTACAAAGAAGAAAGATGCGCGACAAATTCTTCACCAGCATTCCTCCTCTCGTCCGCGGTTAAAAACTCACACCGACCCGCAGCGCAGTCAGATCGTACCGCGGGGTCGGCGTCGGGTTACGGAGACTGTCAAGACTGAGTGCGGTACCATCGATGAAGTGTTCTTCTGCCTTGATGTAGATGAATTCGTTCAAGTCATACCGCGCGGAGACAGTCCAGTCCTTGGTAAAGCGGTCCGGACCGAGCGGCGCATCGTGGTCAATGAACGCGCTATAGTAAGCGCCCGCTGAAAGCTTGTCCGTCAGCTTGTATGTGCCCATCGCGTACCACCCCACCGTGTCGGTCGAAGCGGAGGTCGCCGGCCGCCCGGTCAGCAGGAGTGTTGCCGGGCTCGCCTGCCGGTTCCATTCGGCCGCCAGCGTCGCTTTGCTCCGGGAGTACTGCGCGAAGTAGGATAGGTTGTTCCAATCTGAAAAAGACTCCGAGCCGCCGTTGAGCAGAACGGTGGCCGCCCGGTTGTATGCGTCAGAGGCTCCCACCATCAATCCGTCCACCGGAGTTCTCCAGTGCAGCGCGCCGCCAAGAGTCAGGTATTCGAGCGGCTCCAACGGGCCGTTTCCGGAGTTGTTCAAGTCGTCGAACTGCCCGTCATTTTCGCTAATCACCTCTTCGCCGCCCCACAACCGGTAATCCGCGTTGCCGGCCTTGGGGCCCGCGCTCATGCTCCCGTACATAACACCACCGTCGTGCGAAAGGTCGGCGCCCCGTGTCGTGATGTCGTACACGCTCTGCGGAAGCAGAGCCCACATGTAGGAGGGATCGATGTCCTGCGTCTCGTTGAAGAGCCCCCACGGTGTCTTTACCTTGCCAAAGCGTATGCCGAACTCGTCGTTCATTTTGTAGTCGGCCGCCGCCCAGTCCAGCGTGATCGCGTTCACTGACCCGCCCAGAAGCTGATAGCGCATCTGCGCGCCCACGCGCAGTCCCGGCTTTGGCTGTACGGTCATGTTGATCACCGCCTCTGTCCATGCCGCACTGCCGTGACTCGAATCCGAATACAAAATCTCGTTGTGCGTGGTGTAAAGAAAGCCCTGGGCCGCGTAGCCGTGGAACTGGAGATTCAGGTCGTCTGCGCTTTGGCCGAAAACGGGCGACGCCGCCGCCAGTATTGCGGCTGCCCAAAGAACCGTGTGCCTCATTCTTTTACCCTCGGGAGGAGAACCCGGGAGACGGTGCGACAACCTGGTCCGGCTCCATCCTGGGAGCGTTTCTTTCTTCCGCGGGGCCTTCGCCCCGCAATCAACACGGCAAAGCCTCGTCCCATTTCCACCCTGCTCCGCCTATCGGCGCAGGGCAAGAAACCTTTAAGACTCAACGTTTGTTGAGCCTTTGGCGAAGCTGAATCAACTGTTCCAATGTGGAGTTGCGCTCGAAGCCTTCGGGCTGAGGCAGCGCTTTATGCATCTCTCATGCCGCAGGCAGCTCGGGCAGCGGACCCGGCGCCCGCGAACGGTTCAAGGGAGGGACGAAATCTCATCGTAGGGGATCTGCGCACGCAACGACTGCGCCGTCAGCTCGTCGGCCTTGCGCAGACCCGGAAAGAGCACCGTCCACAATCCTGCGACCGCCAGCGCGCCCACGCCGCCAATCACCGTGGCCCGCACCGCGCCCCACCACTGCGCCGTCAATCCGCTCTCAAACTCGCCCAGCTCGTTGGAGGCGCCGATGAACAGCGAGTTGACCGCGCTCACCCGGCCGCGCATCTCCGCGGGAGTTGCCAGTTGCAGAATCGACCCGCGAATGATCACACTGATCGTGTCCGCAGCGCCGGCCACGGCCAGCGACAGGAGAGACAGCCACAGCACGCGCGAATACCCGAACACTACCGTGGCCGCGCCAAAGATCGACACGCACACAAACAGCCAGCGCCCCGCGCGCCGGCGCAACGGAAACCGCGCCATCACCAGCGACATGATCACCGCGCCCACGGCCGGCGCCGCGCGCAGCATTCCCAGCCCGCGCGGCCCCTGGTGCAGAAGGTCGTGGGCAAAAATCGGCATCAGCGCCGTGGCCCCGCCCAGCAGCACGACAAAAAGGTCGAGCGAAAACGACCCCAGCAGCATGGACGCACGGATCACGTAGCGAAAGCCCGCAAGCACCACTTCCAGCGAAAAGGCGCGATGCTCCATCCTCCCCGGCCGCACGTGCAGCGTGCTCACCAGCACCAGGAACCACAGGAGCGTGCCCAGCGTGAACACGTACACGATGCCCGCGCCCTCCAGTCCCGTGCCGTGCAGAAAACGCTCCACCGGAAAGGTGTAGAGAAGTCCGCCCAGCGCCGGGCCGGTAATGTTCGCCAGTTGAAAGACTGCGCCGCCCCACGTCACTGCGTTGACGAAATGCTTTTCCGGCACCAGGTGCGGAATCAGCGCCGCACTGGCCGGGCCGGAAAACGCGCGCCCGGTGCCGACGAGAAAGAGCACCGCGTAGATGGCCAGAATGTTCCGCGTGTCCCGCCGCGCCAGCTCGACCAGGGCTCCGGTGCAAAGCACCTGCAGCGAGTAGCAGACCAGGATCACGTGGCGCCGGTCGAAGCGATCGGCCGTGTGTCCGGCCGGCAGAAGGAAAATCAGCCCGGGAAGAAACAGCGCCAGGCCGGTGTAGCCCAGGTCGATAGCCCGGTGCGTGATGGAGTAAATCTGCCACGCCACAGCCACCGCTTGCGCCTCGGCGCCCAGAATGGCCATCACGCGCCCCGTCTGGTACCGCCGGAAGTCGCGCGAGGCAAAAGCCTCCATGCCGCGCCGGGAACCGCTGGAAGAAGCTGAGACCATGACCTCAATCCAAGGGTAAATTGCCGCGCGGTCTCTTCGCCGCCTGCTCATTCCCCCCATGGGTAAGATGAACGGTGGCCTCCATCGCCGCCCGCTCTTGAGCGCCATCCGTCTTCTCACCACGCCGCAACCGGTCCCCGCTTCGGCGGCCCATTCCAAATCCTTGTGAGGAGATAGAAATCGAAGCCAAACCGCGCCGACAAAGGCATGCAAATGAAAGAGATGGCGGCGTTTTCGGCTTTCTACCGCATTCCCGCGGAGTCTTGTCGCCGTTTCGGGCATTTCTTCATCTAAAAAGAGGAACGGATGAAGGATTCATCCGCGCCAAGCTGTTTTTCCCGGTCTTCGCCAAAGGAGCTGGCTCATGCATAGCCAATTTTTCAAACTGACTGCCTTGTTTGCCGCTGCGTCGGTGCTGCCCGTCATCCCTGCTGTCGCTCAATCCGCGAATCAGCGGTCGCAGGGGCAGGCCATCGTCACCGTGCTTCCCAGCAAAGGTGCGCAAGTTCCCGCCATCTCACAGCAGGAGTTGAGCATCAAGATCAACGGGAAAAATTCCACCGTCAATCGCTGGCAGCAATTCAACCCGAACTCCCCGGTTCAGCTCGTGATTCTCATCGATGGCGCCGCCCGAAGCAGTCTTGGCACGCAGATGAACGACATCGGGAAATTCGTGCAAAGCCTGCCCTCCAACGTGAGCGCGACCATCGCCTACATGCAGAACGGCAGCGCCGCGCTGACCGGTCCGCTCACAACCGATCGTGCGCAGATCCTGCGCGGGCTGCACATCCCCTCCGGAGGTGTGCCGGACATCAGCGCCAGTCCGTATTTCTGCCTTTCCAGCCTGGCGGAACATTGGCCATCCAACGATCTCCAGGCACGGCGGGAAGTGGTTATGGTGACGGACGGAGTGGATTACTACGATGGCGCCATGCACTACGATCCGAATGATCCCTACGTCGAGAAGGCCATCTCGGATGCAGTCAAGGCGCAGCTGATCGTCTACTCCATTTACTGGCGCGACTTGGGACGACTGGATCGCACCATGGCCGCGACGGATGCAGGTCAGAACCTGCTCCTGGAGGTCACTCAAGCCACCGGAGGAGAAAGCTATTGGCAGGGTTTTGGCGATCCGGTCAGCTTCGAGCCGTACTTCCAGGACATCGACCGCCGCCTGAACAACCAGTATGAGCTGGGCTTCATGACGCCTTCAAACGGCAAAACGCAGATAGAATCCTTCAAGCTCAAGTTGAGCGCGCCCAACGCCAAGGTCGATGCTCCGCAGCAGGTTCTGGTTCTCGGTTCCGAAATGGCCGGCGCGGAACAATAACCAGCCTTTCCTCTTTCATCCGCGAGCCGGCGTGGCCGGTTCGCGGATGGTCCGCTGCGCAGCCCCATTTCCAGCGACCTGCGCTCCGTTCCGTCAGCAGATCGTTTCTGCGGCCCAGTTCCTCCGCACCGCAAACCCCATAGTCGAATCCCTGAACCTCGAACCGCCGTACGCGAATCTATATTGCTGTTGAACGTCTGATCCTCGCAACGGGACAATTCTGGAAGCATGCGGTGTGAATGCACGCTATCCCGGCTCAGCAAAAATCTGAACACAATCGCACAGGAGAAGACATTTGTCGGAGAACGAAGCCGCCCTACCCGCACCTGCGGGAATGCGCACTCCGGGTGCCGTGCCCAGCCAGACCGAGGAGATTGACAGCGAGCGCTGGAAACCCAGGGTCAATCCCTGGCTGATCGCCATGACCGTGGCCCTGGCCGCGTTCATGGAAGTGCTCGACACCTCGATCGCCAACGTGGCTCTGCCGCACATCGCCGGCAGCCTCGGCGCCAGCGAGGATCAGAGCACCTGGGTGCTTACCAGCTACCTGGTCTCAAACGCCATCGTTCTGCCTCTCGGCGGCTGGATCTCGAACGTGATGGGGCGCCGCAACTTCTTCGTCCTCTGCATCACCATCTTCACGGTCTCCAGCTTTTTCTGCGGCGCGGCGCCCTCGTTGACCATTCTTCTTCTCTGCCGCGTGCTGCAGGGCGCAGGCGGCGGCGGCTTGCAACCCATGGCGCAGGCCATCATGGCCGATTCGTTCGAGCCCCAACAGCGCGGACAGGCCTTTGCGCTCTACGGGCTCGTCGCTGTCCTTGCGCCTTCCATTGGTCCCACGCTCGGCGGCTGGATTACCGTCAACTTCACCTGGCGCTGGATTTTTTTCATCAATATCCCCGTTGGCATTCTGGCCTTTGTCCTGGTCACGCGCCTGGTCGACGATCCCCCGTGGATCAAGCCCGATCGATCCCTGCTCAAGAACATCGATTATCTCGGCCTGAGCTTCCTCACCTTGGCCATGGGCGGAATGCAGATCATGCTCGACAAGGGCGAAGAGAACGACTGGTTCGCCTCCAACTTCATTCGCTTCTTCGCCTTCATGTTCGTCGGCGGCATGATCAGCCTCATCGTCTGGGAGTGGCGCCGCAAGCAGCCGTTGATGAATCTCAAGCTATTCCGCTTCAAGAATTTCGCCATTTGCTGTTTCCTCATGATGCTGGTGGGAGGCGTGCTCAACGCCAATACCGTTTTGCAGCCTCAGTTCATGCAGCTTTTGCTGGGCTATAACGCCACCACGGCCGGCCTGGCCCTCACGGCGGGCGGCATCGCGCTGGTCGTGGTTATGCCGCTGGCCGGCTACGCCACCAGCAAAATCTCCGCGCGCACGCTCGCTGTGGTGGGGTTCATCCTGTTCATCATCACCTTCCGCTACGCGGCCGCAGTCACCAACCTGCAGATGAGCTTCGCTGAGGCCTCGTGGCTGCGCGTCGTGCAGATGCTGCCCATTCCTTTTTGCTTCATCTCCATCACCAATGCTGCTTACATCGGGCTTCCCAAGGAGCAAAGCAACCAGGTCTCCGGCCTTATCAACTTTGCGCGCAACATCGGCGGCAGCGTCCTTATCGCCATGACCAACGCGCAGGTCACCTCGCGCGCCATGTGGCACCAGCAGCACCTGCAACAGGAAATGCTGCCCACCGCGCTCGGCTACCAGCAGCACCTTCACGCCCTGACCGGATTTCTGGGCAATGCCTTCGGCGCCGCAAACGGCGCCGGCCTGGCGCTGGCCTCCATTTACAACCAGCTCAACCAGCAGGCGCAGATGCAGGGCTACCAGGACGTCTACATGGAACTCTCCTGGATGTCTGTCGGCTTGGTGCTGTTATCCTTCCTTCTCAACAAGAATCGCCCCGGCTCGGGCCCCGGCACCCGCGCCCTGCATTAGACGCAGTCCGGTTGCGGCCTTCACGGCGCCGCGGCGTTCCCGCCTCTTCCGGCGGAAGCACCGGCGTGCCTCTTTGTGTTCCAGATCACGTCCAGGCGCTCATCTTTGGGCCTATAATGCGGGTCAGAAAAAGTCGGGGCCAATTGGAATGCCTGTTTTTCCGGCATCCGCTCGAGGAGGTCCGCCATGCCGAAGCTGCTTCTGCTCGTTCTCGCGGGAACCGCGCTCGCCGTCTCACCCGAACCCTGCCCGGCTCAGACGCAGAGCGGCCAGCAGCCCGCTCCCGCTCAGTCGCAACCTTCCCCCATGACGCCTGCACCGGCCATGGCGCCCACGCAACCCATTACGACCGCGCCGATGACCTATCCCAAGAATCCGGTCAAGCCCACAGCCGACTCCCTGACCAAGGCCAAGAATCTTTATGAGATTGACTGCGCCATGTGCCACGGCGATAACGGAAACGGCAAAAGCGATCTGGCCACCAGCATGGAGCTCACGCTTTCCGACTGGACTGACCCGAAGAGTCTCGCCGGCCATGTGGACGGAGAGCTTTTCATGATCATCCGCAACGGCAAAGACAAAATGCCGCCGGAGACCGAGGGGCGCGCGAGCGACGAAGCCATCTGGAATCTCGTATTTTATATCCGCGGCTTTTCGAAGGCCCAGGCCGGAGCTTCATCGAGCGCATCGAAGTAGGGATTTGCTCTTCACCATTCCGCCGCATGTCCGCCGCATGCAGGATCCGCGGCCGCGTAGTATTGCGCGCATGGCCACCCCTCACGCGCGCGACCTCTGCCGCGATGCTTCTTGAAATTTCGAATGCGATAGCCGGACCGCCGAGCCGCAAACACAATTTTGCTGCGCAATTGGTCGAAAAATGCGCAGGCGCCCGGAAATACGAAGGCGCCAGAAACCGAAGTCCCTGGCGCCTAAGATGTGGTGACCTTGCAGGTCAATCGGACTCGCCTCCTGCGTCTGGGCTCACAACCTGCCTACGGCTTGCACCGTCTGCGCCGCTGTCCGCCCGGCTGGCGCGTTTGCCTCCGGCTTGCACCGGTTGCCCGCCTTCCAGCTCACGTCGCAGGGCTATCCTCCGACTCTCGTCGGAAGCTACGCCCTCCAGCAGTGCCGTCCAACTCAGCCTTCGGCTTGCGCCGCAGGCTGAACCTTCCAACCCTGCCTCCGATAGGTCCTCCGGCTTTCACCGGACGCACTATCTTCCAGCTACTCCGCCGGACCGGCTTTCAGCTTGCGCTGACGCCTTCTTCCCGCGGTGCGGCTGAAGCGGTACTTCCGGCTTTCACCGGACGTCACATCTCCAGCCTTCGCTGGCGGCCGGCCTCTGTCTTTCGCCAGAAGCCTGATCCTGGTGAGTTTCCCCGGCCTACTAACACCCGGCTTGCGCCGGCTGTCGTCTCCTCCGGTTCTGCTCGCCTGACTAGCCTCGAGTCTCACGGAAACTTGATCCCTCGGCACGCCCGGCAGCTCGCTTCCGGCTTGCGCCGGTCGTTATGCCCTCCGGAACGCCCAGTTTCGATCCTGCCGGCTTGCGCCGGCTCTCTCTCCCCTGGCCAGGCCTACGATGAACTTTCGATCTCGCCCGGACCTTGCATCGCCGGATGAACCGTCGATGAGTATCCGCACTCCACCGTCCATTGCATCTCCGGATGCGCTGGCGTTTGACCTCCGGCTTTCACCGTCTGCCAACTTTCCCTCGCGGCCAGTTAACCAACCTCCGGCTTTCACCGGCTATTATGTCCTCTGGCCTGCCTGGTTCGTGCGGCCTCCGACTTGCATCGTCTGCCGCGTCCCCAGTCACTCCGGCAACCAACTCCCGATTCCCTACTGGGTCATCAGTTAAAGAGACATTACTTCCGGCCCTTCTGTGGATGCAAGTGCAAATCCGTCTGAATCCTGTGGATTTCACCAGGTGTGGTGCAGCTCATGGAGTTGCCCGTCGGTCATGCACCAACCATGATGCATTCATGGCTTCGTGCACTTCGATTCGCTTCAAAAACACAAGCGCCTGCTCAGAAAGTTGCCGAATTCCATGCGCCGCACCGTTGTATTCGCGCCCAAGCCGCCCCACTTCGGCGCGAACCCAGAACCGGCGTGGACACGGGTCTGCGCTAAACTTGGCCCATGAACTTCGAAGACGTGAATACTCTGCTCGACTACAACTACTGGGCCCGCGACCGGGTGCTCGACGCCGTCTCCGCGCTCGCCCTCGAGCAGTTCACGCGCCCGCTCGGCTCGAGTTTCGGCTCGGTGCGCGACACCCTCGCCCACATCTGCGACGCCGAGTCCATCTGGCTCGCACGCTGGAATGGCAGTCCGCCCGCCGGCTTCAGGCCCGCCGAACGCATCGCCGATGTTGCCGCCGCACGCAGCGAGTGGGCCGAGCTTGAAGCAGGCATGCGCGCTTTCCTCGCCGGCCTCGGCCCCGAGGGCGTCACACGTTCGATCGAGTACAAGGATCTGCGCGGCGCCCCGCGCTCGCATGTCTTCTGGCACATGCTGCAGCACGTGGTCAATCACGGCAGCTACCATCGCGGCCAGGTGACCACGATGCTGCGCCAGCTCGGCGCGCAGCCGCCAATGTCCATGGACCTCATCGCCTACTATCGCCAGAAACAGGAGAAGAGCTAGCCCGCCGCCGCGCTTCTGAATCTTCCCTAACCGGTCCTCTTCCCGCTTGCGCCCTGCGCCTTGCTCTTGCCCCTGCTCTTCAAATCGAGATTGAGCGCCACGGCAGCGCGGATCAGGCCCTTCAATGCCGCTTCATTGATCTTTTCGCCTTCGCGGATGTCGATCGCGCGCCTTACATTCCCGTCGAGACTGGAGTTGAACAACCCGGAAGGGTCCTCGAGCCCCGCTCCCCGGGCAAATGTCATCTTGACCACGTTCTTGTAGGTCTCTCCTGTGCATACGATCCCCGCGTGGGACCAGACGGGGGTGCCCGGCGACTTCAGCTTGGCCCACTTCCATTCTTCGTCGATCTCCGGGTCGGCCGCGCGGATGATGGCGCGCACCTTGGCCAGCGTCTTGCCGCGCCAGTCCCCGAGCTCCTTGATCTTCCCGTCGATCGAGGCTGAGGCAGATTGCGTTGGGACAGCTCTTTTCATGATCGGCTCCTTTTTTCGCAGGAAATCCAGCCTTGTCCGGCTCAGCCTGCAACTTCAGCCGGCGCGCCACGCATCCGGCGCCAGCAGAAGTATGAGACCGCCCAGAGCATACTGGTCAGTGTCGAGGGAATGAACGCAAGCCGGCGATCGCCTATGGAGAGATGGGCGATGACGGCCGAAACCAGGTTGATGGCAAAACCCGCGTAGGCCCATTCCTTCAGCCGTGCCGGAATCATGGGCACCAGTAGCACGGCGACACCCGCCAGCTTGGCCAGGGAAAGTTCGTAGCGGAATGAGCCGTTGGGAAAGCCGAGGCGGATGAATGCCTGCGCTCCCTGAGGAAGCAGTTCGTAGTAAGCGGTGAAGCACATCTCCAGACAGAAAAGCGCGGTGAAGATCCAAAAGAGAATGGTGGCGGCTTTCGAGGTAGCCCTGCCGGCGTCAGTGGCCGGATTTTGCGAGATTGATTCCATGGGATTATTTCCTCCAATTCTTCAAGGATTCGCTCGTTCGGCCCCTTAACCGGGCATCTCGGCTCCGAACTGCCGGGCGTACTCGGCAACCAGTCGACGCCAATCCGCGAACTTCAACACGTCGGCGCCGGCGATGCGGCCGATGGGCTCGCCCGCGAGCAGACGGTCCAGGACGTCGAAAGAAATGTGCCAGCCCGCAGCGCCCCACGCGATAAAGCGGCGATCGATCGCGTGCCAGAGCGTAAGCCGCGTGCCGCCGCCGAGCGGATCGAGCTCCCATCGCAGGTCCTGGTACTCAAGCGCCCACGGCTCGTCGGCCAGCGTCACTCGCGTCTCCGTCACATTGCCCGTTCCCGCCCAGGTAAGCCTCACGGTGCTCCCTATGGCGCTCAGGTTTCCATCGGCCTCAAAGGGCGCCCACTCGCGCAACTGCGCAGGATCGGTCAGCGCCTGCCATACTTTTTCCGGCGGGTGACGCAGCTCTCTCGTAAGAATGAGCGTCCATTTCTCACCGCCTTTTTCTACCTGAGCCCCGCTCGCCGGGCCCGGCGCGTACTGCGTGCGCTCGCTCATGGTCTCCTCCCCAGCCAGGCCTCAGGAGCGTCAGCCCGACCAGCGCATCAGCTGCGTGATCTGAATCAGATTGCCGCAGGTGTCGTTCAGTTTGGCGATCTTCGAAGCCGTTACGTCCGTCGGGGCCATCGGGAACTCGGTGCCACGCGCCTTCATCCGCTCGTAATCGGCCGCGAGGTCGTCGGTGAAGAACATGGCCGCGGGCTGGCCCTGCTGAAACAGCGCCTGCTGATATGCTCTGGCCGCCGGATTGTCGTTCAGCGCCAGCTGCAGCTCCGTGCCGTTCGGGTCCTCCGCTGAGGCTACCGTGAGCCATCGATACGGCCCCTGGCTGAAGTCAGTCTTCTTCTGGAAGCCCAGCACCTCCGTATAGAAACGCAGGGCCTTTTCCTGGTCGTCGACGTACACGCTCATCAATTTGATTTTCATTTCCCTTCTCCTTAGCGGCGGTTGTCGCCGCGCTGTTTCTTTGTCTTGCGTTTCTTCTCGGCTCCTTGATCCGTGCTTTGCTCCATGCGATCGAGGTGGCGCTCCAAAGCGTCCACATGAGCGGACCAGAAACGCCGGAACTGCGCCAGCCAGTCTTCTATCTCCTGCAGAGGTTGGGGTTTCAGCCGGTAGAGACGGCGCTGTGCATCCACGGTAGACTCCACGAAACCGGCTTCGCGCAGCACGCGCAGATGCTTCGATACCGCCGGCTGCGGCATGCCGAGCTTGCGCTCGATCTCCCCGACCGACTGTTGCGACCCCGCCAGCACGCTCAGGATCGCGCGCCGGTTCGGCTCGGCAATGATCTCGAAGACCGATTCCACACACCTTATATACCTCTTAGTGCATATACGTGTCAAGGCATATAAAGGAATTATTTGTGGCCCGGCGCTCATGCGCGGTCGGCAATGCAATAATTTCCTTGACAATAGTTTCCACGGATACTACTATAGAAAACGAGATGAGGTAAGCCGATGGCGCTCACGAAGACCGCCAACCAGAACGCGAGCAGACTCACCGCGCATATCGGGTTCTGGATGCGGCTGGTTTCCAATCACGTCTCGCAGGCCTTTGCCCGCAAGCTGGAGGCGAGCGGCGTCACGGTGGCCGAATGGGTAATCCTGCGCGAAATGTATGGAGGCGACGAGACCACCTCGCCCAGTGCTGTCGCGGAACTGACCGGCCTTACGCGAGGCGCCGTCTCGAAACTCATCAGCAGGCTGTTGTCCAAGGGCCTGGTGACGCGCAATGAATCGGCCCGCGACCGTCGTTATCAGGACATCCAATTGACCGATGCCGGAGTTTCCCTGGTCCCCCATCTGGCTCAGCTTGCAGACGAAAACGACGAAGAGTTTTTTGGAGTGCTGTCCCGCTCCGAACGCAGGACGCTGACCACGCTGCTTAAGAAGACGGCAGCTCTGCGCGATCTGACACAGATCCCCTTGGAATAGGAGAATCGCATGAACGAAGCGACGGTTCACGAACTGATCGACAAAGCACTGGCTGGAAAAATCACGTTCCCGGAGATTCTGGCGACGCTCGGCAAAGACGGAGTGGAGTCCTATCATGTGGACTTCCTCAGGAACGAGTTCCGCTGCTACACCGGTAACGGCCGGTCGCTGGTCACGGACCTGCCTCTGGCTCACGACGGCGTTGCGTTCGAATTCTCGGCAGAGAAGCTCGATGGCATCAATAAGAGAGTTCAGTCCGGCGAATGGTCGTTCGCCGATTTTGTAAGAGAAAGCACGGCTACGGCAGGTTGCGCTTTCTACATCGTGTATCTGACCGGGAAGAAGGTTCGCTACTTCGGCCGCGATGGCGGCGAGCACGTCCAACATTTCCCGGGTTCCAGGTGAAAGAGGCAAAAATGAGAAAGATCGCGCGATCCGCAATCAAGCACGTCGACATTCAGGCGGCTCCGGAGAAGGTGTTCGCCTTCCTTGCCGACCCCATGAATTGGCCGCAATACGCGGTGGTGAACCTGCGTTCCGTGAGTCCGGGACAGCACGGATGGTTCAAAGCCGTCACCAAATTCGGCGAAGGGCAAATCAGGGTGAATGGCGTCAAGGAATTCGGAATCCTCGACCATACCTGGCAGGATCCTCAGGCGACCTGGGATGCCTACTGCCGCGCCGTCCCTAACGGCGATGGCTCCACGGTGATGTTCACGCTCTTTCAACCTCCCGTGATGAGCGGGCCGCAGTTCGATCAAGCCATGCAAGAGATGGATATTGAGATGGCCAAACTGAAAGAGATTTTGGAGCGGTAAGGACGCGCTTGAGCATGTTTTCAACATGGGGCCTTGCGTAAAGGGAATCGTAAGCTCGCGTGACGGTGCGCAGCTTGGTTAGTCTACTCGCCGCTTGGTATACTGATGGGGTCGTTGCATCGAACTGTTCGTGGACTTTCCCACCTGAACCGGCGCAGCCGAAACCCGCGCAGGAATTTGCAACTGAAGAAAGTCTCGACTGAGGCCAGGTAGCTCAGTGGTAGAGCGCGGCCCTGAAAAGGCCGGCGTCGGCGGTTCAATCCCGTCCCTGGCCACCATTCTTCGATGCTGTTTCGCGCGTGCTCTACACTGTTAGGCAATCATGCGCTGGCATTCCCCGTCTCTCGCGCCGCGGTGCTTCGCGCTTGCTCTTCTGGCAGCGCTTTCCGGCTGCGCGCATCGCCCGAACACCCAGCCTGCGCCCACCCGCGCCGAGCTGCGCACAGCTCTCGTCTACGAGGCCAATCTCCATCAGGGCCCGGAAGCACTGCGCGCTTTCCTTACTGACTTTCCCAAAGGCGCCGATCTCCACGTGCATCTCTCCGGCGCCGTGTACGCGGAGACCTTCATCCGCGACGCCGGCGCAGACGGTCTCTGCGTCGATCCCGTTGCGCTCAGCTTTGCCAAGCCGCCCTGTACCGGAAAACTCGTTCCCGCCAAAGCGCTCTCCGGCAACATCACAGCTGCCAGCCAGGCACTCTATGACAAGCTCGTTGACGCCTTCTCCGTGCGCAGCTACGCGCCCACACCCGGCGGCTGGAGCGAGCACGACCAGTTCTTCGCCACTTTCGCGCGCTTCGGCGGCTTGAGCAGGAGCCACACGGGCGAGTGGGTCGATGAAGTGGCTGCCCGCTCCGCGGCGCAGAACCAGCAATATCTCGAGCTGATGGATACGCCGCCTTTCGACCACGCTGCGGCGATCGCAAAGGTCGTCGGCTGGAATCCGCAGCTCGCTCAGGCCGATCCGCAAGCCTTCGCACGCTTCCGCCAGCAACTGCTTGATCGCGGCCTGCGCGACGAGATTGCAGTCGATCGCAAGGAGACGCTCGATGCCGAATCCCAGCGCAGGCACCTTGAGCACTGCGGCACGGCCCAGGCCGCGCCCGCGTGCGGCGTGGAGATTCGCTATCTCTACCAGGTTCAGCGCGGCTGTCCGCCCGAGCAGGTCTTCGCGCAAATGCTCCTGGGCTTTGAAACCGTCGCCGCCAGCATGAACGCGCATGAAGATACGTGGGCGGGCATCAACCTCGTAATGCCGGAAGACGGCTACATCTCCATGCGCGATTACACCCTGCAGATGAAGATGCTCGATTATCTCCACTCCGTCTATCCTCAGGTGCACATCACGCTGCACGCGGGCGAGCTCACCGAAGGTCTCGTGCCGCCCGAAGACCTGCGCTTCCACATCCGCCAGGCCGTGGAGCTGGGCCATGCCGAGCGCATCGGTCACGGCGTGGACGTGATGTATGAGGACAACGCGCGCCGGCTTCTGCAGGAGCTCGCCGACCGCCACATCATGATCGAGATCAACCTCAGCTCCAACGAAGGCATCCTCGGCGTCTCCGGCGACCGTCATCCATTTCCTATATATCGAGCCGCTCACGTGCCTGTCGCGCTCTCCACCGACGATGAAGGCGTAAGCCGCATCGATCTCACCCATGAGTACGTGCGCGCCGCGCTCGAGTACGACCTCACCTATCGCGACCTGAAGCAACTGGCGCGCACCGGCATGGAGCACGCGTTTCTTCCCGGTAACAGCCTGTGGGCCCAGCCGGATGATTTTGCCCGGCCCGTCCATGCATGCCGCGACCAGGCTCTGGGCGGCGACGATCCCACGCCGGAGTGCAAGACGTTCCTCGCTGCAAGCGAGAAGGCCTCGGCACAGTGGGAGCTCGAGCGCCGTTTTCACGTCTTCGAAAGCCGCTGGTAATCCGCGGTCCTGTTACTACTGAGCACTCTGCGATCCGCAGTGAGCGAGCGGAATCTCCGCTAAGATGAGAAATGAAAAGTAACTGAAAATTTAGAGGGAATCATTCTATACCGGGCCCATTTGACTGGCGACATGAGCCGTTTGCACCGCAGTTTTTTCCGCGTCTGTCGCTCGGCCGCGGCCGCTTTGTTGTCCGGGCTTCTTGCCGGCGCAGGTCCACAACTCGCCCGGTCGCAGCACGCACCGGCCCAACCCCCGCTGCTTCCGGGCCTTGTTCCGGAAGACGCGCTCTCGGCACCGGGAAGAATTCAGGGCGTGGTTATCGCTCAGGATGGCGCCGTCTGTGAGGGAGCCCATGTCGAGCTCAGGCTTGCCGGCTCGAATTCTCCCGCACGCATTGTCACCTCGAATGCCGACGGACGGTTCGATTTCCCCGCCGTTCCCGCGGGATTCTTTAAGCTTTCCATCTCCTCGCCTGGATTCACCGTCGAGTCCATCTCCGGCACGTTGCGCGCCGGGGAAGTCTACCAGGCCGGTCTCGTGACTCTCTCGGTGAATGCCGTCACGGAAGTGCGCGTCTCGGCATTATCGCCCCAGGAAATCGCGCAGCAGCAGGTCAATGAGGAAGAAAAGCAACGCGTCCTCGGGATCATTCCGAATTTCGACATCGTTTACTCTCCTTACGCACCGCCGCTCACGGCAAGGCAGAAATTCTCGTTGGCCTGGAGATCCTCCATCGACCCGACCACATTTCTGGGAACCGGAGCCACGGCTGCCCTGGAGCAGAAAAGCAATGCGTATGCGGCCTATGGGCAGGGTGCGGCGGGGTATGCGCGGCGCTTTGGAGCGGCCTACGGCGATAACGTGATTGGCACGATGCTCGGCAGTGCTCTGCTGGCGTCGGCCCTGAAACAGGACCCGCGCTATTTCTTGAAAGGCTCCGGCTCCGTTCGATCGCGAATTTTCTACGCCATCGCCAATTCCGTCGTCTGCAAAGGCGACAATGGCCGCTGGCAGCCGGCGTACTCGAATTTCGCCGCCGGCTTTGCCGCGGCGGGCATTTCCAATCTCTACTATCCGCGGACCAACCGAAATGGAATCGGCGCGAGCTTCGTGAACTTCTCCATCGCCAAGGTTGAAGGCGCGGGAGAAAACATTTTCGAGGAATTCTTTTCCCGCCGGTTCACCACCCACACGCGCGACAGTGCGATGCCCGCGCACTGATCGCCTGCGGCAAGCGGGACAGCATCTTCGACTCCGCCCTTTTCGGCAACCGCTCCCGGATCGTCGCTCCACCCTCCGCCGCGCGTACACTTGCGCCATGGACAATGAACGCATCCGCGCCATCTGCATGGCCCTGCCGCACGTCGCGGAGACGGTGAATTGGGGCCATCATCTCGTCTACTGGGTCGGCGACCGCGCGATCGGCGGCAAAATGTTCGCCATGACTGACCTCGATGGAACCGGGACCGGCGTGCTCTGGTTCCACTGCGGTGCGGAGCGGTTCCATGAACTGCTGGAAGTCGAAGGCATCATCGCTTCGCCTTATCTCGCCAGGGCGCATTGGGTTACCCTCGAGCGCTGGGACGCACTGCGCCCGCGGGAGATCGAGCAGGAGCTGCGGCGCGCGCATGCTCTCATTTACGAAAAGCTGCCCCAACGGACCCGGACAGCGCTGGCCACGCCGCAAAAGGAACGCGCCGGAACGATCCGCGGTAACAAGAAGAAGGGCGCCCTCACGCCCGGCAAGCGCAAACCCAATTAACTTCGCAAAAGGAGCTCTCGCGGGCCTGCCGGCTCGTCGTATCTATTGCGCCGCCGTTACGGACGCAACCTTGCAGCTCACCGTGTCGAGGCCCTGCGCCGCCTCACCGGCGTTGAACGCTCCATAAGTGACCGTTTGCCCGGGTGGCACCGCTGTATTGTCGCTCTTGCTCAGCGAGATGCTGTTTTGCGTCAGAACCGAGCCATCCTGCGCATACTGAACGCACTGCACGAGCACCGATTGCAAAGCTTCGGCCGAGCCATTCGTCCACGCCGCATCATGTACCTGCACATATCCATTGGACATTTGCCACGACCAGGTAAATTTCTGTTGCTGCACCAGCGACTGCTCATCGGCGGAGCTGTCTGGCTGCGGCTGCGGCGCCGTGGTCGAGGTGTCGACCTGCGCCGGCGGCGGCGAGGTGGTCGTGCTGGGCGTGCTCTCCGGCGTAAATGCAGTTGAGTCCGTCTCCGGCGAAGCGTGATTCAGGCGCGGCACCAGAACTTTCACAGTGAAGAGCACGGTCAGACCCAGAACCAGGACCGCCGAGAAAAGGGGCACGAAGATCGGGTCGCCCGCGGAACCCGAAACCGCATCGGGCAAGGCGGTCAGCTGCTCCAGATCCTCGGGCAGCCCGGGATTGGCCGCATCGAAACGCTGAAACTGTTCCGGGTACCTTTTCTTCGCAAACCCGATCAGGTCCACGTACCGCGCGGTCATGTGGGGATACGCAATCATCAAGCGGGCGAGCAGAGCAAACAGGGAACCTTTTACCAGGCGATGCTGATCGACGATGCCGCTGGGATTGACGGAGTAGCCCAGCTGCCGGCCCACAAAAATCTTCTGCATGGCAGAAACGGCGCTGGAGATGTCGCCCGTGATCACTCCCAGCGCAATGCGGTCGCCGGTGTAGACCAGAGCGCGTTCGTAGGGAAGGATGAAGAAGTTGAAGATCAGAAGGTGTTGCGCGGCGCGAATGGTCCATCCCCAGAACCCGGCTTCGCGGCGGGCCCTCAGGTAGCCCACGAACCTGCCGATCAGCCAGCGCAGCTCGTCGTCGGTCACTCCGGCTTCAAGCAGCTCCGAGTTGAGGAAAACCGCCCGACGGAAAAAGAAAAACTTGTGCAGATAGGCATTGAAGTGGCCCTGCTCGTAAACAAAGATGTCCACCTTCTTGCTGTACCCGATGCGCGCTTTGAGGTCTTCGCCGATATGGTGAATGCGGGCATAATTCAACTCTGAAACCAGGATGCTGTGCCCCAGAAATCTGGAGTACATCACCCGGCTGCTCATCCAGATGAGGAAGGCGAAAAGCGGCACCACCAGCACCACGGTGCCCGCAACCAGGCCGGCCCCGATGAGCGGGAACAGAATGAGCGCGAAAAACAGCGCCAGGGCGAAGCGCCTCGGCTGGAGCGGGTGCTTATAGGAGCGGAACTCTCCCCTGGTAAGGGCTTGTGAGGAATCCCCCATCACTCAGCCTCCGGGTTATCATGATCCTAAAAGTTCACCGATCATAGCAGAAATTCACCGGGCCAGGTATGAAAACTCAACAGGCGGATGTCCAACCGTGGCCGATGTATTCGTGAGTTACAAGCGGGAAGACAGTGCCCTCGCCAACCGCGTGGTGAACGCGTTGCGCGAAAGCGGAATCTCCGTCTGGTGGGACGATGGAATCACGCCCCGGCAGGCTTGGGACACCGAGATCGAGCAGGCGATCGCCGCGGCCTCCACCGTCCTGGTTCTCTGGTCGCCGCGCTCGGTCACATCGGAATGGGTGCGCACGGAAGCCCATTACGGCAAGGACCGCGGCAAGCTTGTTCCGGCGATCGTCGAGCCATGCACTATTCCTATCGCCTTCACGCTCACGCAGACCGTGAACCTGGCCGGCTGGCAGGGCAATCGGGACGACCGGCAATGGCGCAAGCTGCTCACCTGGATCACCGATCTGATTTCGACCAAGCCGGGTAACGCCAACCTGCCCCAGGGCCTGACTGCGGCCAATACCGCCAACGTCTATCGCGACGCCATCGGGACCATGCACTCGGGCGAACCCATCTACGATGGCGCCTTCATCAATCCCTCCACGCCGCCCGGCACCGTCTTTCGCGATGGCGATGGAATGCCGGTGATGCGCATTGTGCCCAAGGGCTCGTACCTTCTGGGCGCAACCATCGAAGACCCGGACCGCGCCCCCTACGAGATGCCTCAAAAGCGCATTGACATTCCGGCATCGTTCGCTATCGGCGTTTTTCCCGTCCTGGCCACGGAGTACGTCAAGATCACCGGGTTGCCGGTTCCCGCTCCGCCTGCTCCGGAACCGCAGCGGCGCTGGTTCAACCGCTTCGTTGCCTCGCCGGCGCCGCGCCCCGCGGCTCCCGCGCCGGCCGTTGCGGGGATTCCCGTGACCTCAGTCTCCTACGACGAGGCTCAGGCCTTTGTCGATCGGCTTTCGGCCGCATCGGAGCAAAAATACCGCATCCCTTCGGAAGCCGAGTGGGAGTATGCCTGCCGCGCAGGATCGATCACCCGCTATGCGTGCGGCGACACAATCGACAACTCCCGCGCTCTCTACGGTCAAAGCTCGGGGCCCGCCCCGGTCGGCACATTCCCGCCCAACGGCTTCGGGCTCCATGACATGCACGGCAACGTGCGGGAGTGGACCGCCGACCTTTGGCACGATAATTTCGACCTCACTCCGCAGGACGGGCGCCCCGCGCTCGACGGCCACAGTTCCATGCGCCTGGTGCGCGGCGGCGGATGGCGCGACAGCGCGATGATGCTGCGGTCAGCGGCGCGCATGCGGGCCACGCAAAGCATCCGCACCGATTTGATCGGATTCCGTGTGGCGCGATCGGTCACCTGATGCGGCGCAGGCTCGCGCTTTGCGAAGAGGAAACGCCAGATCGCGCAGGAGATCGGAGCAGCAGCCCCGCACGCGGCGAAGAAACCTGTCAGCGCCGAACGAAGAAATACACCACCACGGCGAGAAGCGCTAAACCCAATGCGAGAACTTCTTCGAGCTTCGCCACTGGCTTAATCCATTCGGTCTCGGAATCGAAGGAGTTGTTTTGCGCCGGATGCCTGGGGTTGTAGCGGATTGTCATCCTGCTCTGCAGCTCGACCTCTACAGGCGAGATCGTCATCCCTTTGTACTCTACCCCGTCTACCACGTACGTGAAGGTCACCACGTAGCTGGGAATCGGCCCCTCGCATCCAGAGTAGATGGTACAGCTCTCCGCGGACACGCACTCGATAACTTCGGCTTCCGTCTCCAGCCATCCCCGCTTCCGCAGCCAGCCGAAGCGAGCATCCATGCGGTCGCAGACCTTCTCCCAGCTCCATCGCGGGCGGTTCGCGTTTTCAGTGTTCCCGCTCTCGCTCATGCGTTCAAATCCAATCCACCAATTTCTGAATGGAGCCACTATAGGAGAACTCGTTCGACTGCAACAATCACACTGTTTGGGCACGGCCGCGTCACGGCCCGATTCGGGGAACCTTTTGCCGCGCGTTGCGTACTATGGAATCAGCGCTGTGGCGCCTATTGGGCATCCTATGATCAAGTTTCTGCTCTGGTGCATTCTTCTGGTTCTCTGCTGGCCGCTGGCGCTCGCCGCCCTGGTGCTCTATCCGCTGGTCTGGCTTCTCCTCTTGCCCTTCCGCGTCGTGGGCATCGCCGTAGGCGGCGCGCTCGAGCTCGTCGCCGCCATCATTTTCCTGCCGGTCCGCATGCTGAAAGCGATCTGATTTTTCTTCCCTCTTATTCTTCACTCGATTCGGCCCGTATCGCGCCAACGCCTCGTTCCCATCTGCAGCGCCTCAGCCTCACTCGACACCTGCGGCAACCTTGCATTAGCGTAGCCGCATGCCCGTATCTCTTTCCCTCGAAGGCAAAGTGGCTCTTATCACCGGCGGCTCGCGCGGCATCGGCGCCGAGACGGTGCGGCTCTTCACGCAAGCCGGGGCACGGGTCGCATTCAGCTACCGCCAGGCGCGGGAGCGCGCCCTGGCGCTCGCAGCCGAGTGCAGCGGCCTCGATCCCGCCTTCGACCGCTGCCTCGCCATCGAGCAGGAGTTGAGCTCGCCCGCTGACGGCCACGCTCTCGTCGAACAGGTCCTCGCCGCCTTCGGACGGCTCGACATTCTCGTCGCCAACCACGGCATCTGGGAATCGAACGATGTGCCCATCGCGCAGATGCCCGAAGCGCAATGGAGGAAGACACTGGCTGTAAACCTCGACTCGATCTTCGGCCTCGTGCAGGCCGCAGCCGCCCAGATCGAGCGGCAGGGCGCTGCGCGTGGCAACGCCGCCGCAAATCCTTCCACCGCCAGCGAAGCCGCCGGCCACATCGTGCTCATCAGCTCCACCGCCGGCCAGCGCGGCGAAGCCTTCCATACCGACTACGCTGCTGCCAAAGGCGCCATCATCAGCCTCACCAAGAGCCTCTCGAGCGAGCTCGCGCCCTGGGGAATCCGCGTAAACTGCGTGGCGCCGGGGTGGGTCGAGACGGAGATGTCGGCCCCCGCGCTTGGGGCGCCCGATGCGCAGGCGAAGATCGCGTCCGCCATCCCGCTTGGCCGCGTGGCTACGCCGCGAGAGATCGCCGGGCCGGTCCTCTTCCTATGCACGCCTCTCGCCGGCTTCATCTCCGGCGAGGTGCTCAACGTGAACGGAGGATCGGTTCTCGCGGGTTAGGCCCTTCGCGCCGGGAGGCCATTTTCCCGCCGTGCATCCCTCCGCCGCCATGTGGCACGTCTAAACGATTTGGGCTTCTCGCGCTGGCGGGGAGCCCGTACTCTGGATGAAAGCGCAGATGCGGCGACTGCACCCTGCGCATTCTTCTCCTTGCTGCGGAAGGGAGTCTTCATGCGCATTGTCTGGCCGGCCCGATTCGGCGGTGTGGTTCCGGCGCTGATTGCAGTTCTGCTGCTCGCCTCGCCTGCCGCCACGCGCACGCAGTCCGGCATGGATACAGGCGCGAAGAACGCGGCCCAGGCCCGCGCGGCGCTCAACACCATGATCCAGGCCCTGGGCGGCCAGGCCTGGCTCGACCAGAAAAACAAGGAAGTGGTGGGCGACGTAGCCGCCTTCTTCCATGGCACGCCGGATCTTGGCACCGAGGAGACCTTCGAGTATCACCAGTGGCCCGACCACGACCGCATTGAAGTCACCAAGCACCGCGACGTGGACGAATTCTTTATCGGCGACCAGGGCTGGGAGGTGACCTACCGCGGCAAGAAGCCCATGGACAAGGACATCCTCGACGACTACCTGCGCCGCCGGGATCACTCCATTGAAACCGCTGTGAAGGTATGGATGAAGGAGCCGGATACGATCCTTATCTATGAAGGCCAGCGTATGGCCGAGCGCCACCTGGCCGAGCAGGTGACCCTCATCTCGCCCCAGAATGAGTCTGTTACCATCCTCATGGACATCCAGACTCATTTGCCCCTGCGGCGCGTCTTCGAGTGGCGCGACCCCGTTTACCACGACAAGAACACCGACGCCGAGGAGTACGACGACTACCACAACGTGGACGGATTCCCTACCCCGTTTACCATCAGCCGCTTTAAGAACGACGAGCAGGTGCGCCAGTATTACGTGACCAAAGTCGTCTATAACCAGAACCTGCCCGCCAACTTCTGGGATGTGGACGCCGCAACCAGAAAGATAGCAAAATAAGCGCCTTGAGGGCCGTTCCGGACCCCTGTAAATCACAGGGAAGTTGTATGCCCGCACGGATTCGGGACCATTGCAAAAGCGGTTTAGTTGCTCTGAAAATAGGAATGTGCCTTGGGACCGGCGACGACCGGTCACAACCAAAATAGAAGTGCGTCCGGAAGTGCGCTTTCCCCGAAATACGCGTGCTTCGGGCGCGAGTATTGCTGTTCTCCAACCCAGATCGGCTCTCGATATTTGCGGGACCCCACGGAAGACCGGGCCGTCCACATGCGTGTAGCTTAGACGCCGGCATCGATTACCCGGGCCGGACGGGATGGATTTTCGCCTTGGAAAACCTACTCGAGCAGGACTTGGAAGACGAACTGCGCCGTCAGATGCAGGCGTACGGCCAGCGCTATGACGTCCAGACCGGGCTGCTCAATTACCAATCGTTTCAAGGAGCCCTGTCCAAGCTCATCCGCGAGCGCGGAGGCAAGCGCGAAATCGCGTTGCTGTGGATCGATGTGCTCAACCTGCGCCGTGAGTTTGCGCTCTGGGGTGCCAAAGGGACTGACGCGCTCGTTGCCCGGGTGGCCGAAGTCCTGCGCCACGCGGTGGGTCCCGGCGCGCTGGTAGGCCGCTTCAGCGCGCGCTGCTTCCTGGTCGCGCTTGAAGCAGCCAAGCTGGTAAAGGCAGACAGGCGTCGCATCCAGGATATCGCCGATTCTCTCGGCCGCGTGCGGGCGCCCGGCTCGCGCAACAAGGTGGAAACGGCTTCCGGCGTCGCGTTCTCCCCCTCCGATACCGATTCGGCCGAAGATCTCGCCCGCTTCGCCAGCCTGGCCGCCAGCCGCGCCGGCTATCTCAAGAGCTCGCATGTCCTGGCCTTCCGCAGCGGCATGAACCATCACCTCATGCGCGACCATCTGCTCGAAATGGAGATGCACAAGGCGCTCGAGCAGAAGCATTTCAGCGTCTTTTACCAGCCGGAGATCGAACTGTCCACCGGCCGCGTGCTCGGCGCCGAGGCGCTGCTCAGATGGAACCATCCCGAGCCGAACTACGTCACGCCCAGCGAGTTCATCCCCGTGGCCGAGCGCTCTGAGCTCATCCAGGGCATCGTCGAGTTCACCCTCACCACCGCGCTCCAGGACGCGCAGCGCTGGCGCGACATGGGCCTTGCGCTGCCGCTGATCGCGGTCAACACCTCCTGGTCGAATCTGCGCCGCGAAGACTTTGCCCCCGCCGTCCGCGCCCGGTTGCTCGAATTTCCCATCGCACCAACTAAGCTGCACCTTGAAGTCACGGAGTCCGTGCTCTTCGATGACGAGGATCTCTTTGCCACGCGGGTGCGGCAACTGAAAGCCATCGGCGCGCGCGTGGCCATCGACGATTTCGGCACCCGCTACACCGGGTTCAACGTGCTCAAGCGCGTCGCGCTGGACACCATGAAGATCGACCGCTGCTTCATTCACGGCATCGATCACTCCCGCGACATGCGCGTGCTTTGCCAGACCATCGTCGCCATGGCGCGGCAGCTCAAACTGCGCACCGTGGCCGAGGGCGTGGAAGAGCCGGGCGAGCTCGATGCGCTGCGCCAGATCGGATGCGATGCCGCCCAGGGATTTCTCTTCCAGAAACCGATTCCCGCCGACGAGATGACCCGATTCCTGCGCGAATGGCCGCAGCGCTATCGCGCCATGGGCTTCGCCTCCTGCCGCGAAACGGCCCCGGCCGAAGTCGCCGGCTGAACCCCCGGCCAGCCGTTTATTTATAATCCCTTCGAGCCTGAACCTGCCCCGAACCGGCCGAGGAAATTCGGCCGCTCGCGTCTCTGGAGAGAAGGAATGACGTTCGCCATCCAGGAGATCCTGGACTTCCTGCCCCACCGTTACCCATTTCTGCTGATCGACAGGGTCGTGGAGTTCGAACCTGCCAGACGGCTGGTGGCCATCAAGAATGTCACCATCAACGAGCCGTTCTTTCAGGGCCACTTCCCTGGGTATCCCATCATGCCCGGTGTCCTGGTGGTGGAGGCCATGGCCCAGGCTGGCGGCATGATCATGCTGGCGGAGATCGCGGACCGGGACAAGAAACTCGTGGTTTTCACCGGCATCGAGCGGGCCAAGTTCCGCCGGCCGGTCACGCCGGGCGACCAGTTGCGCATCGAGGTGGAAGTGCTCGCCTTTCGCTCCCGCGCCGGCCGCATCGCCGGTCGCGCCCTGGTCGACGGCAAGCTGGCCTGCGAGGCCACGCTTACCTGCCAGGTGGTCACGCGCGAACGCGAGCGCCGCGCCCACGGAGACGAGCAGGATGCGGGACTCGAACCGGATCCGGGAGTCGAATGAGCATTCACCCGAGCGCGATTATCGCTCCGGGAGCCCAGGTTCCCGCCTCCTGCACCGTTGGCCCGTTCTCCACTGTCGGCCCTGAAGTCGTACTGGGCGAAGACTGCCATCTCATCTCGCATGTGGTCCTCGATGGCCGCACGCGCATCGGCGCCCGCAATGTCTTTTATCCTTTCTGCTCCGTGGGTGTGGCTCCGCAGGATCTCAAGTACAAGGGCGAGCCCACCGAGACTGTTCTCGGCGACGACAATACCATCCGCGAAAGCGTCACCATCAGCCGCGGCACCGCAGGCGGCGGAGGCGTGACGCGCATCGGCTCCCGCTGCCTGCTCATGACCCAGGTGCACATTGGCCACGACAGCCAGATCGGCAGCCATTGCATCCTCGCCAATGCGGCCACGCTTGCCGGCCACGTTGTCATCGAAGACCACGTCACGCTCGGCGCCTTCTGCCCCGTGCACCAGCACTGCACCATCGGCGCGTATGCCTTTGTCGGCGGAGGCACCATCGTCACCCAGGACGTGCTCCCGTTCTCGCTCACCTCCGCGCGGCGCGAGAATAAAGCTTTCGGCATCAATAAGATCGGTTTGGAGCGGCGCGGCTTTTCGCCGCAACGGATCAAGTCGCTGCAAAGCGCCTTCCGCCTGCTGCTGGCCTCTAAATTGAATACCTCCCAGGCCCTCGAAAAACTGCGCGCCCTCCAGACCGACGACGCCGATGGGGATGACATCGCGCTGCTGATCCGATTCATTGCACGCTCCCAGCGCGGGGTCATTAAATAACCCATGAACGTGACCTCGACCCTCGGCCTCATCGCCGGCAACGGCCGCTTTCCGTTTCTCCTGCTCGACGCGGCGCGCGCCCAGGGTCTCACGGTCATCGTCGCCGCCATCAAAGAGGAAACGGACCCCGAGATTGACCTCCGCGCAGCCGCCGACGCCCAAATCCACGTCCACTGGCTTTCGCTCGGCGAGCTCTCGAAGCTCATTGACACCTTCCACAAGGAAGGCGTCAGCCGCGCCGTGATGGCCGGCCAGGTCAGGCACAAGCAGATCTTCTCGGCCATCCGCCCCGATTGGCGCCTGGCCAAGCTGCTCCTCAACCTGAATACCCGCTCCACCGACATGCTTCTGGGCGCCGTCGCCAAGGTTCTCGGCGACGAAGGCATCGAGCTCGTCAGCTCCACGTCGTTCCTCGAGCCGCTGCTCGCCCAGGAAGGCCTCCTTACCGCACGCGCGCCCGACGAAGAGGAGTGCCAGAACATTGAATACGGCCTCGGCGTGGCCCGCGCTCTTGCTGCCTTCGATATCGGCCAGACTGTAGTGGTAGCCGCGCAGGCTTGCGTGGCCGTCGAGGCCATGGAAGGCACCGATGCCACCATCGAGCGCGCCGGCCGCCTGATGGCCTCGCTCGAAGGCGCAGCATCGATTCTCGAACGCCGTCTGACCGTCGTGAAGGTCGCCAAGCCGAACCAGGACCTGCGCTTCGATGTACCGGTCATCGGCATGGCCACGATAGAGACCATGATCCGCTCGGCGGCGAGTTGCCTTTCCCTCGAAGCCGGGCGTACCCTCTTGTTCGACCGCGATTCCCTGCTGGAGCGCGCGGGCCGGGCCGGCATTGCCATTGTGGCCTCCCGGCGCTGATACTGGGAGAAGCAGCGGAAATCTCCTCTGCCGGGCCTTTTCCGTTCCCATTCCCGATTTCGTCAACACCCGAATTCCCGGAGGTTCCCCGTGAAGAATCCCGTTCTCTTCGCCGTGGCCCTGGCGGCCGCGGCTGCTCTTTCCGTCGTCCCGGCCACGGCGCAGGACGCCGCCACGCCCGCCGCCATGCCCGCAGTCGGCCAGACTGCGCCCGCATTTACCCTGCCCTCACAGGACGGCACGCCCATCTCGCTCGATCAGTACCACGGCAAATGGGTGGTGCTCTACTTCTATCCCCGAGACATGACCACGGGCTGCACCATCGAGGCGCACAACTTCCAGAACGCGCAGAGCCAGTTTGATGCGAAAAACGCAGTCATCCTCGGTGTGAGCGTGGACTCGACCGACAGCCACAAGCAGTTCTGCGCCAAAGACGGCCTTACCTTCCACCTGCTTTCAGACACAAGCCACGCGGTGGTGAGCCAATACGGCTCCCTGGGCAACTTCAATGGCGTGAGCATCGCCATGCGGAATACTTTCCTCATTGATCCCACAGGCAAGATCGCGCAGGTGTGGACCAAGGTGGATCCGAGAACTGCGGCCTCGACCGTCCTCGATGCCATTCCCGGAGGTACGCCGCCGGCCTCACCCACCGGTATGACAGGCTCGGTGCAGCCGAATTAGGGATCGGCATCGCGACCGGCGATCATTCGGTCTGGATATGCCAAATGCCTCAGGAGACGCTGGGGCATTGCTCTCTACTCTTCACGGGCGACGGTGAAGGGCGTTTTTCCTGAAAGGGCCCCGGACGCCGCGCAACATTGGCCGTGCGTCCATCCTGTATGAGAGGGAGAAACCATGCCCACTGCGCTTGCCCGCTGGTTCCGCGCCGAGCTGGAGGGCGTTCGCGGCGCCCTGCACGCCGTGCCGCGGGAACATGCCGATATGCCTTGGCGCACAGGCGGGTGGACGCGCAAACAGATCGTGGGGCACATGATGGATTCGGCCTCCAACAACCGGCAGCGCTTTGTGCGTGCCGCCACTGAAGGCCGCTATGCCGGTCCGAAGTATGCGCAGGATGCCTGGGTGGCCGCGCATGGGTATGCCCGCCAGCCCTGGGAAAGACTGCTGCGCTGGTGGGAGGTCCAGCATGAAGTTCTCGCCGCCGTCGTGGACGAGATCGAAGACTCGCGGCTGGGCGCAGTCTGCGTGGTAGGCGAGGATGCGCCCGTCACGCTGCGCTATCTTATCGAGGATTACATCGGGCACCAGAAGCATCATCTGGCGCAGATCGCGACGCCGCCGGCCGCGTCCAGACTCTAATCGCGAAAGCTTGCCGCAAACGCAGGAAAGGTCCGCCGCAGCGGACCTTCCTCTTGTCGAACCTTATTTCTTCTTCTTCTTCCGGGAAGCCTTCTTGGCCGAAGCCTTCTTGACAGTTTTCTTCGCAGCTTTCTTGGCCGCCTTCTTCGCGGGCGCTTTCTTGGCCGCCTTCTTCACCGCCTTCTTGGCCGCTTTTTTGGCGGGCTTCTTTGCTGCCTTCTTGGCAGGGGCCTTCTTGGCCGCCTTTTTGGCAGGAGCTTTCTTGGCCGCCTTTTTGGCGGGAGCTTTTTTGGCCGCCTTCTTCGCTGCCGGCTTGGCTGCGGATGCCGGTACCACCACAGCCACAATCTCCTCCCCTATGACCTCGTCGTCATCCGACGAAGTCAGTACGCCGGCGGTCTCAACCTCGTCTTCTTCTTCGTCCAGGCCGCCGATAGGGTCCAAGTCTCCCGGGTCCCCAAGGGGATCGCCGGCACTCATCGCGTTCATCTTGAAAACGTCATCCATCCGATTTGCCTCCAGCGGCTCGCCGCTGCCCTGGTATTGAACTGCTTCACACAAATGCGAAATACATGAAGACTTCGCATGCGAAAGTGATTGTAGCTATAGCTTGCACACAAAGACCAGCAAAAAACAAGTGCGGAATGCGGGGCGATGGGTTTTTTTGTTTCGCCTCATGCGGCTGCGCAGCGTCGGCGTTCGCGTGCCGCAAGCGATTCGCGCCTTCTGCTGCCTAGTTGCCGGCCCCGGACGGCTTCTTCGCTGCGCTTGCTGCACCTTTGCGCGCGGAGGCGGGCGCGGTCTTCGACTCCGAGCGCCGGGTGCGGGCTGTTGCGCGGGATTTGCTCCTGGTTACCGAAGTGTGCGAGCGCTCGCGTTGAGGCTCGGCTACATGCAGGCGGCGCCCCGGTTCCACTCGGGTGCCCGTCAGGTTGTTCCACCTTCGCAGTTCCGCCAGGGACACGCCAAAACGGTCGGCGATCGTAACCAGGGTGTCGCCCCGGCGCACCGTGTAGAGAACCCGGCGCGAAGACGGAAATTCCTCCGGCGCCTGCGGAACCACGAGGGCATCCACGCCCTTCAGGTCGCTGCCCGGGCGCAGCTGGTTCACCTCTGCCAGTTCCGTGGGCTGAACGCGGAACTCGCGGGCCACGGAGGCCAGCGTGTCGTCGGGCGTCACCAGATGATAGCGCCAGGCGTTGCGCTTCGACTCCGGAATCGCATCCACGCGCTGGTCAAACAGCGTGGCCGTGCCCGCCGGCAGGTGAAGATCGAAAGACGCATCGGGCGGCGTCATGCCGCGCAGCAGGCTGGGATTCAACGCTTCCAGCTCATCGACCGGCGCACCCACCAGGTCCGAAACCAGGCGCAGGTTGATCGAATAATTCACCGTCACCGTATCGGTAAGCACCGGCGGATCGAGCGTCACATCGTCAAAACCGTACTGCGTGGGGTGGTTGGCGATGATGATGGCCGCCAGAATCTCCGGCACATAGTTCTGCGTTTCCCCGGGGAGTTCGTGCCGCTTATAGAGCTGCCAGAAATCGGCGTATCCGGTCCGCTCCACTGCGCGTTGAATGTTGCCGGCGCCATGGTCATAGGCGGCCATGGCCAGGTACCAGTCGCCCAGCTGATCGTAAAGGTACTTCATGTAGCGTCCGTAGGCGCGCGTCGATTTCTCGGGATCGAACCGCTCGTCCACGTAGCTGGTGCGGCTCAGGCCGTAATCGCCCCGGGGCATGAACTGCCACATGCCTCCGGCGCGCGAGCGGCGATTGACGGCTCGCGGCTGGAACCCAGACTCAGCCACGGCCAGGTAGATCAGGTCTTGCGGCACGCCTTCTTCGGCGAGAACCCGCTCGATCATGCCCTTGTACAGTCCGGAACGCTCGAACGAGTGCAGCAGCGTGTTGTGCCCCTTTTGCGTATTGGCGAAGAAATTGATGAAGGCGGCCACATAATCGTTCATCACCAGGGGAAGGTCAGACTTGGTCGTCGCCAGGTCGGCCGTCGCTTTGGCCACCAGGTTCGGATCCACGGCAAAGGTCACGTCGCTGGCGGCCTCGGCGGGGGTGGTCTCCTCCTGCGGCACAAAACCGTTGCCCTGCTTGAGCGCCTCCATCTCCAGCGCATTCACCTTGTCCACGATGCGGTCGAATTCGTCCGATAACTGGGGATTGCTGCGGATGTCCACGCCGCACGTGAGCATCAGATCCACGGCGTGGTCGAACTGGACCTTGGCCTCGGCCAGCATGCCCTTTCTGTAATCGGCTTCTCCCGCCACGTAGTCCGCCTCAACCTGAGGAATGACCTGGCGCACGCGGATTTCATCTGCGCTGGGGGCAGGGGGTGGCGGAGGGGGCGGCGGCGTGGCCTGCGCGGACGGGACGGCAACCGGCGGTGCCGCGGCTTGCGGCGGCTGGCTCGCGGCGGAGTTCGCGGGATGCGAAGGAACACAGCCGGCCATCGGCAGCACCAGTGCGCCGAGAAGGGAGGTAAGCCAGAAGCGGCTCCCCTGCCTGCGCGTCGAAAGACGCATTCCTCCGTCCGCGCATGACAGGGCTGGATGCACTATGCCGATGATAAGCTATGCTATGGGGCAACGCGTGGTTTTTCGCGTTAACCCCTTTGTTTCCCTCGCTCAATGGACTCCCGCTTCGTTCGCAATTTCGCCATCATTGCGCACATCGACCACGGCAAGTCGACGCTCTCGGACCGTCTTCTGGAGCTGACCGGTGCGCTGAGCGACCGCGAAATGCAGGCGCAGGTACTGGACTCGATGGACCTCGAGCGCGAGCGCGGCATCACCATCAAGGCCCACGCCGTGCGCATGATGTATACAGCCAAAGACGGCCAGACTTACCAGCTCAATCTCATTGACACGCCCGGCCACGTGGACTTCAGCTACGAGGTCTCGCGCTCTCTCGCCTCTTGCGAGGGCGCTCTGCTGGTGGTCGATGCCAGCCAGGGAGTGGAGGCGCAGACCCTCGCCAACGCCTATCTCGCCATCAACCACGGCCTCGAGATCATCCCCGTCATCAACAAAATCGACCTGCCCTCGGCCGACATCACCCGCACCCAGGAGGCCATCGAGCAGGCCGTCGGCCTCGATGCGACCGACGCCATCCCCGTCAGCGCCAAAACCGGCCAGGGGGTTGCTGATGTCCTCGAAGCCATCGTGCATCGCCTTCCCGCACCGGCAGGAGACGCGGAAGCCCCGCTCCAGGCGCTCATATTCGATTCCTGGTTCGACTCCTACCGCGGCGTCATCGTGCTGACGCGCGTGATGCAGGGCACCATGCGCAAGGGCCAGCGCATTCGCCTCATGTCCAACTCCAAATCCTATGACATTGATCAGATCGGCTTCCTCTCGCCCAAGCCGGTCGAGATCGGCGAGCTCTCCGC
>JASHTS010000120.1 GCA_030040425.1 Acidobacteriaceae bacterium
ACCAGCAGATTCGCGATGAGATCCTCAGCGGCGATCTTTCGATCGGGGACGTGCTTTCGCGGAGGCGGCTTGCCGAGCGGCTCAACATGAGCTTTCTGCCCATCACCGAAGCCCTCAAGTGCCTGGAGACGGAGGGACTTGTGGAAAGCCGTCCCCGGATCGGCACCCGGGTACGGGTGCCCAGCGAGCAGGACATAGGCAGTTCCACTCCACCCTGGCCGAGACGTTATGCAGCGGCGACGTGCTGGTGGCCGATACGGCCATGCGCGCCCACGTTCAGTATGGTCTCGACCAGGTCCTGAAGCGTCTCTCGAACTATGACAGAAAAGACAGCTGGCGGTTGAACCACAAGAATCTTGTGGGAAATGGGACCAAGTCAAAGAATGGTCTGGGCAAGAGCAGAAGATAAGCTCCGCAGTTGACCGAGCATCTCTGTCATCGAGTTGGCACGCGTCGAATGGTCAGGGCCACAGGAGCCATGCCCGGCGCTACCGTTGGGCCGGCTCGAACTTCCGCAGAACGTTGCTGCTTGAAGAAAACCTGCGGACCGAGAAGGATCTTTTGCTGAACGCGCGCCCGTCAGGCCCCGTGGTCACTTGCCTTCTCTCACCCGGTATGCAGTGAACCTACTCGACCCCCGCTGAGACCGATTCCTCTTTCTATTTAGATCATTAGAGAGAACTGTGAAGTTCCCGAAATCTGGAAGGCGCTGCGATTCCGCAATTTCCGGGTGCGCCGAGCTAACATGTGAAGAAAAACTGGGCGGAAGCTAACACACTTGGAATAAATCGATGGAGCCGAGCTCCAGATCTAGACATCGTTGAGGAAGCGATCCCCTCGCGAGCCTGAAGGTCACGCTGAGCACGGATAAGGAACCTCTGCAAGTCTACCTCGCTCCGCAGCGCCAGAGTTTGAAGTTTATCTTCCTCAATCACTACGCGAAGACGGCCGTGCCATCGGTCGAAGGACATCAAATGGTGGTGTTCGAATCATGAGAATCTTGGGGACGAGCGACGCATGAGCCCACAGTTCTCCGCACAGGCAACGTGAGATCGCCGCTCGATAAGCGGGACTTGACAGGCACGAGTCTCCTGATATATCAAAACATCGCAATCAATGCGGGGAGTGGCCGCAGCCGCACTGATGCCTTCTCGTGCAGGCTCTGCCCGAATCCATGCAGGAATGCAGCATTGTCAGGAGTAAAACTCGTGAACCGTAGAAACACGCCGAAGCATCCCCGGGCAAGCGATCACGTGACGCGCCGCCGATTCATCCAGACCTCCACCGCGGCCCTGGCCGGTGCCACGCTGGTTGCGCCGTCGGCACTGGCAGACTCGCGGTCTGCAGACGCAGTGTTGCCGGCGGGCGCGAGACTGAACTGGGACGAGACGAGCGTTGTAACGGTGAATGCAAAACGGTTTCGGGTATCTCTTGACGGTATTTGGCGCTTTGCGCCTGCCGTCGCTGGAGAAGCCGGTCCACCGAAGGTGGGGTGGGCGTATATCCATGTGCCGGGCAACTGGGGGATTCGCCGAGACGAAGCGAAGACTTCCGATTTCGTGGCCTTTGGCAGCGGTCCGCAATGGGACGCATATGATGGGGCAGCGGTCGCCAGCGCCTGGTATGAGCGCGAGGTGCCGATCCCCGCCGATTGGCAGGGGCGAGTGATCAGCCTAGGCTTTGACCGCTTGTGCACGGAGGGGATCGTTTATGTCAATGGCCAAGAGTGCGGACAAGTCCCCTGGCCGTGGGGCTCTGTAGAGATTACGTGTGCGGTAACGCCAGGCAAAACGGCGACTGTGCGGGTGCTGGTGGCAGCGATCGCGGATTCTCAAATGGTCGGACACTTCTGGCAGAACGCTTTCATGGCCGTCACCTACAGCGCGGCCAAACTGAAGACCCGGGGTGTGACCGGGAGCGTTTATTTGGAAAGCCGCTTATCCGCGGCTTGCGTAGGCGACGTCTTCCTCCGCACTTCCACTCGGAAGAACGATGTCTCGCTGGACGTCGATCTCCGTGGTCTCACGCAGACGGGTCAAGTGCATTTTCTCGCGGAGATGCTCGACGAAAAAGGGACGGTGGAAAAGAGCTTCGTGGCGGATGCGGCGGTAAAGGCTAAACCGACACAGACCATCACTGCCTCCTGGCCCTGGGCGAATCCCCGCCTTTGGGACGTGGATCAGCCCGAACTCTACACCCTCCGGCTGACCGTAACCGGGGCTGGAGTGGATGACCAGTATAACCAGGAGTTTGGCTTCCGGGAGTTCTGGATCGAAGGCCGGCAGTTTTACCTCAACGGCACCGTGATCCACCTTCGGCAGCCGTGCTTTTACAAGGGATCACTCGGCCAGGTTGGAGACAATTTTAGGGAGCTCGGAACCTGGAATCCGGACACCCGCGGGGACGACTCAGATGCCGGACCGGAACTTGACCGGGCGGATCATAAAGGCTACTTGACAGCGGTCTATGTCCTCGACGCCAACCGCTACATGAGAGACCCAACCGGAAATTTCATCTGGGAACAGAACCAGCAACGCGCGCTGGAACGCGCTGCCGTGTGGATACGCCACTACCGCAAGCATCCGTCTGCGGTGATGTGGATCGCAGGTGCGAATTTTTTCAACAACGCAGTTGATCTGGATCCGCGTCACATGGGCCGCCATGGCTGGGAAGTAAGCGATCCGCGCTGGCAGCAACTTCTGGCCAATGCCCGGGAGATGTTTACGGAGATTAAGAAACTGGACGCCACAAGGGTCTATTACAGCCATGAGGGATCGGATACGGGCGACGTGCATTCGGCAAATTGCTACCTGGATTTGCTGCCCCTCCAGGAACGCGAAGAATGGTTGAGCGGGTGGGCGGAGAATGGCGAGATGCCGATCACCATGACTGAATTCGGCACTCCGGTGGAATGCACGTTCCTTCGCGGGCGCGACGGCTTTACCACAAACATCACTAGCGAGCCGTTGTTGACGGAGTTCGCCGCCATTTACTTCGGCACAGACGCCTATACCTCGGAAGGCACAGAGTACCGGGAGTATCTTCATAACCAGTTCCGGGGAGGAATGCTCTACAAGAGCTTCCAGGACCATTTGGATCCATTCCCTGACAACCACAAAATCCAGGCTCTTTACCGCACAAACACTTGGAGAAGCTGGCGCACTGCGGGGCTGCCGGGAGGACTGCGCACCTGGTCGTGGATACAGGACCAACTGGAGGAGGTCAACTTCCCGACCCTGGCGTGGATCGCCGGTCCGCCTGAGGCATACACCGCCAAAGACCACCATTTCCGCGATGGAGAGAAGTTCCAGAAGCAGATCGTCCTGATTAACGATATGCGTCTGCCCCAGGATTTCAGAGGGACCTGGGTTGCCACCGTCGGCGGGAATACCGTGGGCAAAGGCGAGCTTCGCGGCAATCTGGCGGTTTCAGAGATTCGCAAGATTGCGATCGACATCCAAACGCCCGAGGTGAGGAACAACAGCAAGGTCGACGGCGAGATCACGCTCACGGCAACCATTGGCGAGACAACGCACCACGATACCTTTGGCTTTCGGATCTTCGGCGCACAGCAAGCGGCCGAGGGAAACATCGCGGTTGTGGATCCGCACGGCGTGACCGGCAAGATGCTGACGGACGTGGGCTATACGCCCAACACCTGGATTGGCGCGGCGCCGTTGGTGGTCATCGGACGCAACGGCTTGCAAGATGATCCAGCGTTAGCTGCCCGATTGGAGGAGTACGTGGGCACTGGCGGCCGCGTACTGATCTTCGCACAAAATCCGACATGGTTGAACGAAGCGCTCGGGTGGCGGGTCTGCCCGAAGGTGAGCCGGCGTGTCTTTCCCATTCCCAATTCCTCTTTTGGGCAAGGCATCGATGCCGACGACCTGCGTGACTGGACGGGCGGCAGCACGCTGATTGCCGCGTATCCGGAATACGTTGGCGACTTTCACAGAGGCAATGAAGGCGATCAGCCCTATGCAGGATGGCACTGGGGCAATCGCGGTGGGGTCACCAGTGCGGCCATTGAGAAACCTCACCGCAGCGGCTGGACTCCGCTGCTCGAATGCGAGTTCGACCTGGCATATTCGCCGCTGATGGAGTTGAATTACGGCAAGGGACGGGTGATTCTGTGCACGCTGGACCTGGAAGATCATGTGGCCTTGGACCCGGCCGCGCGGCTTACGGCCGGGCGCATAGTGGATTACGCTTTGCATGCGCCCCTGACGCTGCGAGCCGGCAAGGTGGTGTATGTCGGCGGCGATGCTGGTGCGGCGTGGCTGGATAAGGTTGGGGTGGAGTATCAGCGGTCGGACGCGTTGGATGCGGACACCGGGCTTGTGCTCGTCGGCGCGGATGCGAGTCTTGATCCAGCCGCGCTCAACGCCTATCTGGAGCAAGGGGGCCGAGCATTCTTTTTACCGCGTGCACAGGCAAGCGGGGGGCTTGGCACTGCATTGAACCGGGTGGAAGCCGATTTTGCAGGCTCGCTTTCCGCGCCTGACTGGCCCCAGGCAAAAGGTCTGACCGCGTCCGATCTTCGTTGGCGTACCTTCATGGACAGTCCTGCCTGGATTCTGATTGATGGCGCAGAGATCGGTGCGGACGGACTGCTTGGCCGCAAGACCGTGGGAAAAGGCATCGCCATCTTCTGTCAGGTGGACCCGGATCGTTTTGAGGCCGATCAGAAAACATATTTTCGTTACACGCGCTGGCGCGCCACGCGCACGGTGGCCCAATTGCTGGCCAATCTGGGCGCCAGTTTCGCAGTGGACAGCAGGATTTTTGAGCCGCGCAAAACCGTTCTCAATCCGGATCGCATGTGGACCGGTCCGAATGGGGATCGATCCGGTCATGATTGCGAACCGCCCATTCCAAGTCGCTTGTTGAGTCTGCCGCCCACAGCCATGCCCGAAGGAACTGAAGTCGGTTACTATCACCCCGACTACCGCACTGACTTTCCTATGGGTGACAATCCTTACCGGTATTACCGATTCTAGGTGCGGCTCTTTTTCAGCGGCCACGACACCAGCCGTGCCGCCGGCAATTCTATCGTTCAAGAATGATGGCGATCTATCTCAGATGAACAACAGTTCTCAGCGGGAGGTCCTGCGACGAGCCCCCAACCAGGATCGTGTAGTCTCCCGGAACAAGCATCCACTGATCCTTCTGTACGTCAAAAATAGACAGATACTTCGGATCCATTTCGACCGTCACGGTGCGTTGTTCTCCCGCGTTTAGTCTCACTTTGCTCCAACCTACCAATCGTTTGGGAGGTTCCTGGGCACCGGCTGGCAGTGACGCATAGATCTCCGCGATCTCGGCACCCGCACGAGCGCCGGTATTCGCCAGCGTAAACGTCGCCGTGATGGTTTTCCCTGAAGTGACGGTCAGGTCCGAGTAGCGATAGCTTGAGTAAGAAAGCCCATAGCCGAAGGGGAACAGCACAGACTTTTTCTCCGCGTCATACCACTTATAGCCGACTTCGACACCTTCGTTGTAATCGACCGTGAATGGCGGCAGCCCTGCTGCCCGCTCGAGCGGTGAAACCGGACCTGAAAAGCGAACCGACGCCAGCGGCGGCTTGACGAGAGTTGGGCGGGGCAGATCAGCTTCACTCTCCGGGAAGGTGTTGGGCAGCTTTCCGCTCGGATTGACCGTACCGAAAAGAACATTGGCGACGGCATTGGCCCCGTCGCTGCCCGCGTACCATGCCTCCAGAATCGCTGCAGGCGCATTAACCCAAGGCATCGTCACTGGGCTGCCGGTTTCCAGCACCACGATGGTGTGCGGATTGGCCGCCGCCACCTGGGCGATGAGGTCGTCCTGATGCAATGGCAACGAGAGATTGGGCAGGTCTTTACCTTCGCTCTCCCATTGATAGGCGAAGACGATGGCCACATCCGCGCGTTTCGCCATTGCGGCAGCCGCTGCGGGGTCGGTGCCGGAATTGTATTGGACGGCTGCGTGGGGCGCCCTTTCCTGAATTGCCTTCAAGGGCGAAGTGGGAAACCAGACTTCCACGTTCGGGGGAGTGGGGGCCTGGGCCGAAGCGACAAAGGCATTTTCTCCCGGAGGATCGACCTGCGCCGAACCGCCGCCCGAAATCATGCCCACATCGGAATGTGCCCCAATGACCGCAATCGATTGAATCTTTCGAGCATCAAGCGGCAGCGTGCCTCGTTCATTCTTGAGCAGAACAATCGCGTCTTCCTCAATCGTCCGCGCGACGACGAGGCCTGCAAAGGGATCAACGACGCTACGCCGCTGCGGATAATCGATGATTCCCGCGGCAAACATGGAGCGCAGAATGCGGTGTACGTGCTCGTCCAATTCCGACATGGGAATGCTTCCCGATTGCACCGCGGCTTTATAACGCTCTCCATAAAAGAACGATCCACCTTCCTCGTGATCCAGTCCCGCGGCCGAAGCTTTTTCAAGACTGTGGGTACCACCCCAATCCGAAAGCACAAATCCCGGGAATTTCCAGTCGTGTTTCAGCACTTCTTTAAGCAGATAACTGTTCTCACAGGAAAAGAGGCCATTTACGCGGTTATATGCGCACATGACACCGGCGGGATAGCCCTGCTCGACGCCAATCTCAAAGGCGAGCAAGTCGCTTTCCCGCGCCGCCCGCTCGCCGATATGAACGTCGGCCGCGCCGCGTCCGCTCTCCTGATCGTTGAACGCATAGTGTTTGATGTCGCCCAGGATGTGCTGCGACTCGGTTCCTTGTATCAGCTTGGCCGCCATGGTTCCGGCAAGCACGGGATCTTCACCCAGATACTCAAAGGTCCGTCCGTTGCGCGGATCGCGCGTAAGATCCACGCCGCCGCCCAGCGACATATTGTATCCCTGCGCCCGAAGCTCACGCCCGATGAGCGCGCCGTAGTCAAATGCCGCCGCCGTATCCCAGCTTGCCGCCAACGCCACATCCGCGGGCAAGGCTGTCGAATAGCGCCCGTTTGTTCCACTGCCCCGGACACCGTAAGCCGCGTCGCACATATCGATGGCAGGAATTCCCAGCCGTGGAATCCCGATCACGTAGCCGCCACCGCGGTTGGACATGGCAGTCACGGGGGTAAGCGGATCAAACATCGGCATCCCGTTTCCATGCAGAAGCTGGATCTTCTCGTCGAGCGTCATGTCTTTCATGACCAAATCGGCTCGCTCGTCAGGCGAAAGCTTCGTGTTCATCCATGGCCTCTCGACTTGCGCGGACTTCTGAAGTTGCGAGAAACCTGGGATAGACTGGCAAGAAAGAAGTAAAGACACAATCGGCGTGATTCCAAGCACGGCACGGCGGTGAGAGCACTTCATGATTCCCCTTTGGTGGGCCACCGAGAACGTTGGCGCGAAAAGGGGCCGGAAAACCACGCCAATCGCCACGATCGTTCTCAATGAACGTCCTCCGATATCAATCCCTGATTCAGATGCGCTGCTCGTTTTCGTCTTGAGTGGCGCTTTGCCGGAATGGCCGGCCTTTGACTCGTCCCTCGCCCTCGCGCAACGTGAGCAACTGGTTGGCGGACGCATTGTGCGCGTGCTCCACAAGCCCCGACGGCCAGCGAACCTCAATGTCTGCAGTGGTAGCCGCACCAAGCCCGAAGTGAAGGCGCGGATCGTTGGAAGAGAGAAAGCTGCACCCGCTCACGACCTCCTGCACCTGCACTTTGCCGCCGTAGCGCACCACCACCCGCGCACCAATGGCGCTGCAGTTGCTTTTGGTGCCCTCCAGGCGGACTTTGATCCAGTGGTTGCCGGAGGGAGCGTCGTTGCGCAGCAAAGTGGGCGGCTCATTCAGGTTCATGATGAGCACGTCCATGTCGCCGTCGTTATCGAAGTCGCCGAAGGCTGCGCCGCGACTGCAATGCGCCGCTTCAATGCCCGGACCTGCATCTGCGCCCATCTCAACAAAGGTCCCATCGCCTCGGTTACGAAACAGGATACGTGGAGTGCGCAAAGGAAAGAGTGTTGGGTTGGCGCGGGCCGCCTCTGGGTATAGGGCGCCCGTTGTGATCAGAATGTCGGGCCAGCCGTCGTTGTCCAGATCCACGATGCCGGCGCCGTAGCAGACAAAGCGTGTTTCCGTGTTCAACCTGGCTTCCACCGTCACATCGTCGAAGTCGCCTTTGCCATTGTTGCGGTAGAGGCCCGTAGCCTGGTTGTAGTAGTGCGTCCTCACGATATCGGTGTGGCCGTCAAGATTGTAGTCACCCACGGCCACGCCCATGCCACCCACTTCCTGGCCTTCGCCGCTGAGAGCGATGCCGCGAAGCAGCGCCTCCTCGCGGAATGTACCGTCACCGTTGTTCATCAGCAGGAAAGAAGGGGTCATGTCGCAGGCCACGAAGATGTCGGGCCAGCCGTCTTCGTCGGCGTCGATGCTCACCGCCGTCAGACAATACGATCCATTCAGTGCGGCAACGCCGGACTCCGCGGAAACGTCAGTAAACGTGCCGTCACCGTTGTTGCGGTAGAGGTATTGGTGCGCAAAGGGCAGGCCCCGCGGGCCGCAAAAGACGGCCACGCCGGCGTAATTGCAGTTGGGCACGTCAACCGAGGGCTTGGGCGCCGTGGCCAGATCGATTTCGAGATAGTTGGACACAAAGAGATCGAGGTGGCCGTCGCGGTTGTAATCCACGAAGGTGCAACCGGTGTTATAGCGGGTTGTGGGATGAAGCAGGCCGGCCTCTGCGGTCACATTGGTGAATGTCCCGTCGCCATTGTTGTGGTAGAGGCGATTCTGGCCGTAGTAGGTGAGGAAGAGATCTTCCCATCCGTCGTTGTTATAGTCACCGACACAGACGCCCTGCGCCCAGCCCTGTTCTCCGTCTCGATCGGCCAGTCCGGATTTGGCTGTCACGTCGGTAAATGTGCCGTCGCGATTGTTGTGGTAAAGCCGGTTGCCTGAACCGGGAGGCGTTCCCTCGAGCGTGCGTCCGCCGAGAATGAAAATGTCCATCCAGCCATCGTTGTCGTAATCGAAAAAAGCGCAGCCGGTGGCCATGGACTCGATGATGTAAGTGCAGCTGTCGGGTTCGCCGTAGATGATCGTCGAGATGAGACCTGCAGCTCGCGCCACATCGACAAAGCGGGAGAAGGCAGGCAAGAGTTTTTGCGCCGGGACAGCAACCCCCGGTCCGCGGAAGAATCCGCCGCGAAGGAGCGCCGGCGCCAGAGCTGCAGGAGCGGTCCTCAAGATCTGGCGGCGCGTCCAAAGACCTGCTTCCCTGTTGTTCCTTATGGACCACATTCTCCCGCGAATTCCTGAATGGCTAGTGCCGGTTTTGATCGGCAGCCAGCTGCCGGCTTAGGTTGAGAGCAGTTGCATTGTCCGGATCGAGCTTCAGCGCGGTTTCTGCGGCTTTGCGCGCCTCCTCAAAACGGGATTCGGCGCCCAACGCAGCGGCCAGCCCCACCCACGCCTGGGCGTCGTCCGGGGCCTGCTGGATGGTCAGCCGAAACTGCCGCTCGGCGCCGGACTTGTCGCCGGCCCATAGATTCTTGTAGCCAATCTGGATCGCCTGCTCCAGCGCGGCTCGTTCAGCCGCCCGATCTCCCAGATTGTCCAGGGCGAACGCCAGTTGCCGATATAGCTCGGCGGCCTTCTGGTAATCTCCCGCCTTCGCGGCGTCCCTAGCTTGTGCCCCCTCGATCACGGCAACGGCCCGATCCGATTCCAGCGTCTTCTCTTGCTGGAAGAGCTTTATCTGCTGCTTTGCCCCCTGTGTATCGCCCAGAGTGCGCAGAACCATGGCCAGCTCGTAATGGACCCACGGTTCGTCGTTGTTTAGCGCGAGGGCCTTTTCCAACTGAATCTTGGCTCCGGCCGGATCGTTCAGTCTCGCCAGGACAAGGCCCAGGTTCACGCGCGGGTCAGAGTCCTTGGGGTCGAGCGCCACCGCTTCTTCAAGATGCATACGGGCGGTCTGATCGTCTCCTGCATTCATCTCCAGTTGGCCATTCAAGTTCAGCAAATCGGCATCGTGCGGGGCCTGCGCCAGCAGTTTACGTGCGAGAGGCAGGGCGTGACTGCTGTCGTCGGCCACTAGCGTCCGCAGATAAATCCGCTGAGCTTCCAGATCGTTGGGTTTCTGAGCGGCGAACTTTTCCGCCAACTCGGTCGCGGCCGTGTAGTTGGTCACGATGTACATAGAAACCAGATTTGAGGTCAACGCGTCGGAGCCGGGATCGGCGTCCAAGCCTTGCCTCAGCGTCTGCTCAGCTTCGTCCAGCATCCCCGTATCTCTGTACGCGATAGCCAGATCGAAGGTTAGTTTGTCATCGCGCTCCACGCTGCGCAATTTGCGGATCACGGACGCGTAATCCCCGGCGGCGATGAGGCCTTTGGCCTGTCCGTCGAGCGCGGCCTTCGAGTGAGGATCGATTTTCAGAGCGGCATTCCACTCCGCACTCGCTTCCTGGTTGCGACCGAGTTGCGCCAGCACCGTGCCCAGCAGCAGATGCGCCTGCAGATCCTCCGGGTTAAGACGGACAGCCTCTTTGAGCGGCGCAGCAGCTTCTTCGAATCGGCCCGCGGCATAAAGGGCGCCGCCCAGCAGAAAGTTGAGAGTTGCCGCATTCTTCGGATCGAGCCGGAGCGCGGTGACCATGACCTTGCGCGCTTCCTCAAAGCGGGCTTCGGCGCCCAACGCGGCCACCAGCCCCATCCACGCCTGGGCATTGTCCGGGACCTCGTCAACGGTTAACCGGAACTGACGCTCAGCACCGGCGTTGTCCCCAACCTGTAAATCAAGGGACCCGAGCTGATACTGCGCCGGAACATAGCGGGGATTCACCTGGATGGCCTGTTCCAGCGCCGCTCGTTCACCCGCTCGGTCGCCCAGATTGTCCAGAACCAGCGCCAACTCGTAGGCCAGCCCGGCGTTCTGCGGATCGGCGGCGCAGGCCTGCCGATAAAGCCCGGCCGCCTTCTGGTTATCTCCCGCCTTTACCGCCTCTGCAGCTTCGGCTGCCCTGGATACGGCAATCGCCCAGTCCGACTCCTGCTGCCGCTTCTGCTGAGAGAGCGCCAACTCGCGCTGCGCAGCTTCCGTTTCGCCCAAACTGTGCATAATCTTGGCCAGCTCGAAGTGGATCTGCGCTTCGTCCCTGCCCAGCGCGAGGGCCTTTTCCAGCTGAACCTTGGCGCCGGCGGGATCGTTCATTTCTTCCAGGACCAGGCCCAGGTTCACGCGTGGGTTTGGGTCGTTGGGGCTGAGCGCCACCGCCTCTTCCAGATGTTTACGGGCCGACTGGTAGTCTCCCGCTTTCTTTTCCAGCACGCCGTTCAAGTTCAACAAATCGGCATCATGGGGGGCTTGCGCCAGCAGTTTGCGCGCGAGAGGCACGGCGTGCTCGCTGTCGCCGAGCATCACCAGACTGCGGAGATAGATCCGCTGCGCTTCCAGATCGTTGGGTTTTTCGCGGGCGATCTTTTCCGCCAGTTCGTTCGCGGCCGCATAGTTCGTTTGGTCATAGACAGAGACCAGCGCCGCAGTCAATGCATCGGAGCCGGGATTCACATCCAGGCCATGGCTCAGCGTCTGCTCCGCCTCCTCCAGCATACCGGCATCTCGGTAGGCCATGGCCAGATCGAGGGTGAGCCGCGCCGAGTTTGGCGCCAGCTTCAGCCCTGACCGGTAGGCCTCGGCCGCGCACGCCGCCTGGTGATTCTGATAAAACCAGAAGCCCAGATCGGCATAGGAGCCGGCGTTCGGACGGGCATGAACCCGTGTCTCCAGCGAAGCCGGGCCCGTGCATGCCGCCGCCCATGCGCTGGGGCACACGACCAAGATGCCTGCGCCCAGGCAGGCAACCACAGCGAATCCGATTTTGGCGAGACCCCTATACGTCGAAATGCTCCCGGCCGTCCTCCGCGTACCGGCGTGAATCACGGTTCGCCGCGGCGCCAAACCGGGGCGGAGATGTTGATTGTCGAGTATAGTCAGGTGGCTTGCCTCGCGGCCCGAACCCTAAGGCGCGCCGCACCAAGGCAGTCAGTCCCATAGTTTGAGCAAATCCTGGATGAGTATGGACGCTTCGCCGAACCTCTCAAACTGGTTGAATCAGATTACGCCGCCCATTCTTGATATGTCAATTAATGTTTGATTTGGAGTCGCCCGGAGATAAGGGACTGCACGGTGCAATCCGCACAACTGACCAGAACCGGCATGTGAAGGGTCGGGGGACGCAATGCCAACGAGAGAACCATCTTTCATAACATCGTGCAGAATCACTAAGTTCGCAGATTCCCCCAAATGATCGTAGGCGAGTAAGAAAGATGCCCGATTTTTTCTGTTGACAGTTTCCACAATCTTGATATATCACATGTCATGCCCGAGACTCGTCAGGAGAAGCGCCTTTGAAGTTGCTCCGCCAGTTGAAGAGTTCGCCCGGTACTGCCCCCTGCCCAGCGATCTTTCGAAACCAGCGGCAACCTAGAAAGAATGCGGTTGAACGCGTGGCAGGGGACCGAGTCGTGAACCGGAAACGAAGCAGTTCCCGACACACAGTTCCAGACTTACCCGGCCGCGAAGAATTGAATTTGGCTGCTCGTAGCTGATCTTTCAGTTGTGGGCTTCGCAATACAGGCTCAGCGGTGAATTCAGCACAGATGGAGGACCAGATGAAAGCAAGGAAGTTTTGGACACATTGGCTGGCAATGATGCGAATTGTCAAGGTTTCAATCGCCCTTCTCGCTTTCTCGCTCACTGCCGGTGCGGCTTGGGCGCAAGTCAGGAACAGCACCATTACCGGCACTGTCACCGATCAGAGCGGCGCGGTTATTCCCAACGCGGTTGTCACAGCAACGAACCAACTTACGAACGAAAAAGTGAATACGCGGTCCGGCGCCGTGGGCGATTACACCATCCCTTACCTCGCCGCCGGTCGATATGCACTTTCAGTTGATGCACCGGGATTCGAAACCTACCGTGTAAGCGACATTGCGGTGGGAACAGGTGTTACGGTGCAAGTCAACCCCAAACTGGCAGTGGGTGCTACAAGTCAGGTGGTTCAGGTTGCGGCCTCTAATGCGCAAATGCAAACCGAAAGCTCGTCGGTGACGGGAACGATCGAAACCGAAGAAATTAAAAACTTGCCCAATATCAACGATGATCCGCTGTACTATGCAACCCTGCAGGCGGGCGTGGTGCCGGCCCCGGGCATGTACAACGACGAAAATCTGGGTGTGGGTTACGAGGATCGTATCGGGTATTCCGAGATCAGAGTGAACGGCGGCGAGATCGGAATGGATGACATACAGCTGGATGGGGTTCCGGTGCAGGACTCCGGCTGGCATTCAATTGCCGTCATGCCCAATCGGGACGCCCTGCAGGAAGTCACCGTGGCTGCGAACGATCTCTCTGCCGATCTCGGCGGGGGCCAGGCCGTCATCCAGATGGTCACCAAGAGCGGCACGAATAATTTTCACGGCGATCTCTTCTACAACTTGCGCAATGAGCAATTGAATGCGAACGGGCTTGCCAATAACATCCAGAGTATTCCGCGCCAAAAATATCGCGTCGACGAAGCTGGAGGCAGCATCGGGGGTCCGGTGATTCTTCCCAAGCTCTTCAACGGGGTAAACAAAGTATTCTTCTTTGCCTCCTTTGATCGTCTCTGGTTCACTCAGCCTGCTAGCGGACTCGCCACAGTTCCAACCGATCTTCAGCGGCAAGGAGATTACGGCGCGACGCTGATTGACGCCAACGGTGTTCCAGAGCCCGCCACTGTCTATAACCCATTTGACGTGACGTCGCTCGGTAACGGTGTCTTTCAAAGGGCGTTATACCCTGCCAGTACAAATTGCAGTTCGTATGGTTGCGGTTCGAAGGTCCAAACTATGATTGGAGGAGATGGTCCGGACCAATATGGCCTGAAGTACCTTCAGGCATTTCCGGAGCCAAACCGCACGGGCGATGTCTATGGCAATAACAACTACTTTTATAGCGGTACTGCTCCCACCACTCGCAACAATTTCGATTCGAGGCTAGACTTTAATTTTGGGAACAACTCCTTCTATCTCTCTGGGGGAATTCAGGATGGCACCGCGTCAGGTGTAAACGTCTGGGGCCCGAAGAGCCCCTGGCTATGGATGTCGCAAGCCAACGATCAAGACGATGATCCCTACTTCGCGGTTGGCGACATCATTACGTTGAATCCGACCACGTTTATCGACCTTCACGTTGGCTACACGCGGATCGGAAGCATAAACACTTATCCCACAAATGGCGGGTTCACCTCGTCGGACTATACGGC
>JASHTS010000121.1 GCA_030040425.1 Acidobacteriaceae bacterium
AGATCGCGGCTGATGTGATGGGCCAGCAGCATGGCCAGCGGCGAGATGGCCCCGCGAAAGGCCTCATCCGCCATCTCCGAAGCGGTGGACTGATTCACATCGTTTTCAAGGCCCAGCATGAGCGGCGGCAGCCCGAAGGCGTTGGCCACCATGCGGATCAGGAACTCCTGCCAGGCCAGGCGCAGGTCGGCGTCGGTTCCCTGCGCAAAGCGGAGCACTTCCGGCTTTTGTTCCGTGGAGAGCAGCGGCACGCGGCCTGTGCCTTCAATCTCGTCCTGCCACCAGCGGATCAGGCGGTCGTGCTGCGCGGGCGTGGCTTCATTGAGCCAGAGCGCATATTGCGCCACGGAATTGGCGGCCAGCTTGCCGGCGAAGCGGTGCGCGCTCAGGAACTGATTCACGGTCTCGAAGGCAACTTCGAGCGGACCGAGTCCGAAAGGCGTGAAACTGCGCGGGTTCATGCGGATATAGAGGAGCTGGTCGTCGCGCAGCTCGATGGCGTCGGATTCAAGCTGCCCGGCGACGGCCTGCGCGTAGCGTGGCGAATCTTCCTCACCGTCCCAGCGCGCATTGATCCGGATCGACGCGCCGTCGACGGGCCAGAGCATCGCCGGGCGCTCCGGGTCGCCGGTGGGCTCCATCTCGATGGCGCCGAATCCGCCGGTGAGCGCGTCTTCAATGGCCTGCTCCATCAGCGTGCGAAAACTGTCCGCCGGATTGGGCTCTTCGAGCGTGCGCCGCAGGGCGCGCAGTTTGCGCTCGGCGAAGGCGACATCTTCCCGGTCGAAGCCGCGGCGGATGCGCACCTGCCAGTCCATGGCGGCGATGCGATCCTTGATCACGTTGATGGCGCGGCGCACGATGGGCGTCTCGGCAAAGCGCCGCAGGTTGATGGGCGTGGGCTTGGGCAGATGACGGCCGGGAAAATGCAGCGGGCTGACGATCGAAGGCAGCGCCAGCGTCCTGCGCATGGCCTCGGCCTCGGCGGCGAACTCCGTGCGCTCCTCCGGCCGCGCAAGCGCCGTGTGCCCGTTGCCACGGGCATGACGCCAGATCTGCCGCAATTGTTCTCCTACCCTCACGCGCACCTTCCTGCCGGAGTTGAAAGAAAAAGGGCATGGCCCATGCAGACCATGCCCATCGCTCTCGGCCGCTTGTCGCGAAGCTTCTTGCGCCTCTCAACAATATCGATCAACAAAACAAAATCGATCGACAAATCGATCGTAGCGCGAACCAGGGAAATTATCTGCAAACCCGCGCCGGAAAAATTTCGGCCAGTAAAGGCTTGCGAACATTGGCGCAAAGGCAGGAGCCGGCGTCTTTCCTGCGTGAGCGCGAGGTTGACTCGCGAGCGGCGCCCGCTCTCTCGCGCCGGCTGCTAGTATCTCTGCATGCATTTCCAGCCGGTTTCCAAAACGCTCGCCCGCGTCCTGCTGCTTTCTGTCCTGGTGCTTCTGCCTGCCCGCGCGCAGCAGGCAGCGCAATCGCCTTCGGCCGAGCACACCCAGGAGCGCATCGGGGAGTTGCTCCGCAGCATGCATCGCGGCCAGCCCATCGGCCAGGTGGCTATCTCTCCTGACGGCAAGCAGCTTGCATGGCACACGAGCGGCGAAATTCGCGTGGCTGCCATCGACGATGTGGCCAGGAGCCGGCGCATCACCGCCGCTTCGGAGAACCAAACCTGCAGCGAAGACGACTTGGTCTGGTCGCCGGATTCGGCGGCGCTGGCGTTCTTTTCCGACTGCGCCAGCCCCGGCGTGCAGACCGATCTCTATCTCGCGCCCGTGGATGGGGGCCCGGCGCGGCGGCTGACCACGCTCAAGGGCTACGTGGATTCGCCGGCCTTTTCGCCGGACGGCGCGCACATTGCGTTTCTCTACGTGGAAGGCGCCACGCGGCCCGCCGGGGCCCTGGCCGCCGAGCCATTGCCTTCCGGCGTGATTGGCGAAGACCACATCGAGATTCAACGGCTCGCGATGGCCGATGTCCATGCGCTCCAGCCGGCGGCGCCCATGTTCGTTTCGCCCGCCAGCCTGCACGTGTTTGAATTCGACTGGTCGCCGGATTCGAAATCTCTCGCCTACGTCGCCGCCGATCCGCCGGGCGAAAACAACTGGTGGGTGGCGAAGCTCTACACGCAGGCAATTGGCCAGGCGCCGCAGGCCATTCTGGCGCCGGCCGATGTAACCGGGCCGCTGCACGGTTTGCAGATTGCCGTGCCCCGCTGGTCGCCGAACGGAAAACTCATTGCCTTCATCGGCGGACTGATGAGCGACCAGGGAGTGACCGGAGGCGACGTGTGGGCGATCGACGCGCACGGCGGAGATCCCCGCGATCTGACGCCCCGGCGTTCTGCGACGGCCGAATGGATCGAGTGGGGAGACGACGAGCACCTCTTTGTGAACGAACAGGCCGGAGGCGACGCGCGGCTCATCCTGCTTCACGCAAAGGGCGGCCCGGCAAGCGCGAGCGAAACCACCAGCTTCGGCCAGCCCATCTTCTCCATTCCCGGGCAGGTAGGCGACGGGCGCATGGAGATGAGCCTTTCCTCGAACGCGGTGCACACTGTGTTTGTCTTTCACGCGAGCACCTTCGACCAGCCTCCGGAAATTTATGCGGCAAGCGTGGGCGCGGCCACGGCATCCGGCCTCCAAGGCGTGCAGCAACTTACGCATTTCAATGACGGAGTCGAGCCGCAGTGGGGCAAATCGGTCTCCCTCGAGTGGACCAGCGGCCCGTTCCATGTGCAGGGCTGGCTCATCTTGCCCAAGGATTTCAACCACGCGCAGAAGTATCCGCTGATTGTCGAAGTGCATGGCGGGCCGGCTGCGGCAGCGATTCCGCGCTGGGGATTCGGCGGGCCGCTCAGCCCGGAGATGTTCTCGTTGCTCGGCTATTTTGTCTTCCTGCCCAATCCCCGCGGCAGCTATGGACAGGGGGAAGCGTTTACGCAGGCCAACCGGAAGGATTTCGGCTACGGCGATTTACGCGACATCCTCGCTGGAGTAGACGCCGTGGAGGCGAAATATCCCATCGATCCCAACCGCGTGGGTCTCGACGGCTGGAGCTACGGCGGATTTATGACCATGTTTGCGGTAACGCAGACGCACCGCTTCAAAGCCGCCGTGGCGGGGGCGGGCATCTCCGACTGGCTCAGCTACTACGGCGAAAACTCGATCGACCAATGGATGATTCCCTATTTTGGCGCTTCGGTTTACGACGATCCTGCGGTCTACGCCAAGAGCTCCGCCATCGATTTCATCAGGCAGGCGCGCACGCCGACCCTGATCGTGGTGGGAGATCGCGACGGCGAGTGCCCCGCGCCGCAGTCGTTCGAGTTCTGGCACGCGCTGCGCGACCTGCATGTTCCAACCCAGTTCGTGGTTTACCCCAACGAAGGGCATGGCTTTGTGAATCCGGAACACCAGCGCGACGTTCTGGAGCGCGCCGCGGGGTGGTTCGCGCGCTATATGCCGCCTGGCTCTTGATCCGGCTGCGCCAGACGGTTTCCTGCTCTCCATCCTGCGCCGGCGGAGTCTATGGAGGAAGAGTTTCAAGCCGTGCCGGAGCCGATGCAAAGTTGCCTTGAGTGGAGACGGATGCGGCTCCGTGGCTGTTTCCTTGAGAAGAAACCGCCTTGTAAAATCTCCCGTTATGGCACGGAAACTCTCAGGCTGCTCGAGAGGTGGGCGCGTCCTGATACACTTTTTCTTTGGAGTTCTGGAGCAGCTTCTATGGCCCTCCCGGCTGCGCGGAAACTGGCGGCCGGGGCCGGATATTTGGGCTAGGTATAGCGGCGGCCTGTCTTCGCGCCCATCGTGGCGCATGGAGGCGGGCGGCACCAACTCAACCCAGTTTCTCGTGCTGTGACGAGACCGTTTCGTGGATTTCTGCGCGGAACGGGGAGGACCAATGCGGCGGTTTTTGACGCTTGTCAGTCTGCTGTGCCTGGCCGTTCCGGCGGGCATCACCCTTTCCGGCTGTACGCGTAACCCGGCGGCGAAATATTGCGCCGTGACCTCGGGTTACGGCATTCTCAACACCGCGGTTTATTCCATCACCATGCAGCCGCAGATTGCGGGCATCTCCCTGGCGTACGGGCAGACGATTCAGGCGCAATCGCCAACCGCCTACACGTGCACCGGCGCAACCGCCAGCGTGAGCTCCAAGAGCTATGAGTACGGCACCACCAACAATCAGCTGGTCGATATCTCGCCCAGCGGCAACATCTGCGCGGGCACCTGGAACCGCAATACGGGCGGCGGCATTCCCGATTACACCTACTGCTACTATCCCAACCCTCTGCCCTCGACCAACGGCCTTCCCTATGGCGTTGCCTATATCACCGCAACCGCCGATTCGGTCACCTCGAATCCCGTGGCCGTGCACGTGCACGCTCCCATTACGTCCATCAGCCTCGTTGGTCCCTCGGGTTGTCTCTCGCAGGGCCAGATCGCGCAGCTCGACTCCCAGGCCTACTACGATAACGGCGGCACGCAAACGCTGCTCTGCGCGCCGGGCTCAGGCTCGGTTCCGGACTGTGAAAACTCGATCGGCACCATGAACTTCAGCGTGGGAACGGCGTCGGTGGCTTCCATCAACTCGACCACCAATCAGATCACCGCCGAGCAGCCCGGCACCACCGTCATCACGGCATCGATCGCAGGGTCCGGCTCCTCGGCAGGATATTTCTCCACTTGCCCGCCGGCATCCATCAGCGTTTCGCTGGCGAATGGATCGACTTCGGGAACCATCGCACAGGGCGCGCCGCAAAACCTTACCACCGTCGTCCACGACACGAACGTCACCGATTGTCCTCCGGACGGATGCCCTATCACCGGCCTCGCGCTTACCTTCCAGTCCACCAACCCCATCGATGTGACGGCCGGCTCCGGCGGCACCATTGCGACCAGTTTTCCGGGTACCGCGTCGCTGAATGCCGTTTGCCAGCCAAGCACGTGTAATCCCGCGCCCATCAACGAGGTCGGTCTGAACGGAACCGGGCTGCCCATCTCCTCAAACCCCGTCAACGTCACGGTTCCCGGCACGGCCAGCGAGTTTGCGTGGTTTTCTTCTCCGGGTGAGTCGCAATACATCGTGCCCATCGAGCTGCTCAGCGGGACGGTCGGCTCCAGCGTGCGCATGCCTTATGTGCCCAACTCCATGATCATGGACCGCGCGGGCACGAGTCTCTACTTCGGTTCGCCGCGCGAGTTGATGGTCTACTCCACGGCCAGCAGCACGCTCACCAAGGCCGATGCCACCGTGCCCGGCGTGGTGCTCGCGGTTTCGCCCAATGCCTCGCAGCTTCTTATCAACGATCAGGCGCGGCACTTGTTCTATCTTTACAACACCAGCGGCGCCGTCGCCACCACCTTCGGCGGCATGGGCGTGGCCGCGGAGTGGACTCCGGACTCGCAGACGCTTTACGTCGTGGACAACTCGCAATTCAATTCGCCTGCCGGCTGCGCCGCGCCGCTGATCACCGGCCACACGGATACGCTTTACGTCTACAACGCCAACACCGGCTGGACGGTGGAACCGCTGCCGCCGAGCCCGGTGCCGGCGGCTGACCTGCCCACCTGCTCCACCGAGCCCAACACTGCATTGCCCTTGATGGCGCAGACGCCGGCGATCACCGTCCCGGCCGTCGGCGCCTATCTGCGAGGCAATCCCACCACCGCTCACACCTGGTGCCCGAGCGGAACGGTAAGCAACAATGCGAGTATCCAGTTTTATCCGCAGGGCGACTCCCAGCCCGTGCAATCGGACGTTCTGGGCGCCACCACCGATGGGCAGCACATTCTCGGCGCGGCGGCCACGGCAGGCGGTGGAATCACGCTCAATGACCTTGCGGTCACCATTCCGACCACCAATAACAACGGCGTCCTGACCCCGCTCCAATGTCCGAGCGCAACCAACGCCACCACGGGCGTGCAGACACTGAGTCCGCTCACCATCGCCAGCACAAATAACCAGACCAGCATCAGCGGCGTGAACGCCGCGGCGGTCGACCAGGTGGTGACAGGCGCCGTGCCGCAGGTGACAGCTTCGCAGACGGTGGCAGCGGGCCTGGCCTTCATTACCTACTCTCCTTCGGCCGGCGCAAGCACAACCACAAATGCCGCGCTTCCGTTCTACGTTCCCGCTCCGGGCGGAACCGCGGGCGCGCTGAATTACGTGACGCTGACTGACTGCAGCAGTTGCGGCGTCATCACCGCCCCCCTGGTGGGGGTATTCTCTCCCGACGACACCACTTTCTTTGTCTCCACGGCAGGAGACAACGAGATCCACTACATCAGCATTCCCACCACCATCGGCTCGGCGTCACCTCCCAAGGACGCGCAGCAGGTCAGCCCCAATCTGCCCGCATGCCTGCCCGTGGCCGATGGCGGCGTGGACGCCGGCTGCGTGAATCCGAATCCGTCGGCCACCATCGTGCCGGCCACCGCCATCGCGGTCAAGCCGCGCTCGGTTACCTAAGCCGGTCGCAAGCCGCGTGCTCCATGCGCGACAAGATTGCACGATAAAATCGATGCATGGTGAAGGGCATCTCCTTTTTGCGGCCCGTTGCGGACGCGGCGGCCTTCGAGCGGCTGAACGCCTTTCTCGCCGCTCTCGGCTTTGCGCCCGGCAAGGGATGGGACGAGGAGGGGAGCCGCGGGGCGTCCTTTCTTGCCCCGCTCGGCAATCTCGAGCTGGTTCTGGGAAAGATGCCTTCGATCGCGGAGATCCTGGTCGAAGTCACCTCGCTCGATGCCGCGCATCAGGCGGCCGAGGCCTGGCTGCGCGCGCAGGGCGGCGACGCGGCCGTTGCCCGTCTCGCGCCGATAGAAGAGACGCAATGGAAATCGCGCCTCTTCACCGTGGAGCCGGAGCCGGGATTGGCGCTCAGCTTCTGGGCCTGGAGCGATCCCGTGAAGGGCAAGCCCGTTGCTCTTGAGGGCGATCTTTCGGCGGAGGGCATGAAGTTTGCTGTCGTGGTCTCCCGCTGGAACGCCGTGATCACCGATCGCTTGCTCGAGGGCGCGCTCGATGCCCTTCTGCGCAGCGGCGCCCGCCGCACGGAGATTCAGGTGGTGCGCGTACCCGGAGCGTGGGAGATTCCGGCCGCGGCGCGCACCCTTGCCCACCTCGGCCAGGTGGACGCGATTATCGCGCTGGGCTGCCTGCTGCGCGGCGAGACCGCGCACTACGAGGCCATTTACAACGAAGTCGCGCGCGGCATCGGTCAATCGCAGCAGGATACGGGCATTCCCCACAGCTTCGGCGTGCTCACCTGCGAAACCCTGGAGCAGGCCCTCAACCGGGCCGGCATCAAAGCGGGCAACAAGGGCTTTGAGGCCGCAGCCGCGGCCATTGAGATGGTGAGCCTCCGGCGCAAGCTCACAGCCGGCGGTCGGGCTTGACTTCGGGACCGCGTCGCGCTTCGGGCCGGCGCAAGGCGCGCGAGCTGGCCATGCAGATGCTCTTTCAGGCGGATCTCGGGCGGCAGACCCCGGACCAGGTTCGCGCCACATTCTGGAACTCCGCCGGCGAGGTTGCGCCCCAGGTCCGCGGCTTTGCCGAAGACCTGTTCCGCGTGGCCGTGGCCGAGCGGCAAAAGATCGACGAGCTGATTCAGGCGCACTCCACCAACTGGCGCCTGGAGCGCATGCCCGCCGTAGACCGCAACCTGCTGCGCATGGCCGTTGCCGAGATGCTTGGGTTCAAATCCACGCCTTTCCCCGTGGTGCTCAACGAAGCGCTCGAAATCAGCCGCCGCTACTCCGCGCCCGAATCCATCAACTTTCTCAATGGGGTCCTGGATTCCATCGCACACAGCCTTCTGCCGAAGTAAGTTTTCTTCTCTGCTGATATTCTGGATAGGTGGCAACGCGTGCTCACTTCAGGGGTTTTCTGGCGCTCCTTCTTCTCCTTCCCCTTTCTCTGATTGCGTGCCACCGGGAAGAGCAGGCCGTGGAGGGCGTTGCGCGCGATGCCGTCAAGGCCGAAAAACAGGCGCAGGCGGCAGCTACGGAGCGCGACCAGGAACGCGCCGCGCTCGAACAGATTCCCGTGCCCACCAAGAGCCTCTACATCGATGTGCACGAGCCGGCGCAGTGGGCCAATCCGTTTCTCGCCGTGGGCCCCGACATGATCACCTTGCGCATCGTGCTGGCGGATGCCAACCCCAGCCCGGCGACCGAAGGAACGTTCCTGCGCCCCGCGTCGGCGCGCAGGCAGGAGCTGCAGCTCCGTCCCTCCGATCTGGCCAAGGCGGTGTCCGCCATTCCCTCGAGCGCCTGGCCCTATGGCCGGGTGATCGCCATCGCCGAGTCGCCCGAGGCTCCCCGCAAAGACCGCATCCTGGTGCGGCGCAATGAGGAAGCCGCCATCCGCCAGCTCAACGATCTGGGCGTGGTGGTGGAGGAGTGGCCGTCGCGCTGACGCGGCGCGCCACCTTGCCGTTGATCGACGCGCTACCATTCCTTCGTGGGTACTTCGCCATTTTCCATCCTCACCGGCCCGCTCGAGCATGAGCGCTTCTCGGCGCATCGCGAGCTTGAATCCCTGCTCCAAAAAAATCTTCGCGGCGAAGTCCGCTTCGACTTGGGCTCGCGCGCGCTGTATGCCGCCGATGCCTCGAATTACCGCCAGTTGCCCATCGGCGTGGTCTTTCCGCGCGATGCGGCGGACGTGGAAGCGGGGCTGGCCGCATGCCGGGCAACGGGAGCCGCGGTATTGCCGCGCGGCGCAGGCACCAGCCTTGCCGGCCAGTGCGTGAATGTGGCCGTGGTCTTCGACTATTCGCGCCACATGCACGCGCTCACTTCGATCGATCCCGAGGCCAGGCTGGCGCGCGTCGAGCCCGGCATCGTGCTTGACCGTTTGCGCGACGCCGCGGAGGCGCATCACCTCACCTACGCGCCCGATCCGGCGACGCACTCGCGCTGCACCCTGGGCGGCATGATGGGCAACAATAGTTGTGGCGTGCACGGCCTTTTGGGCGGCAAGGTCGCGGACAACGTGGAATCGCTCGATGTCGTACTCTTTGACGGCACGCGCCTCACCGTCGGCGCCACGCCGGGAGAGAAGCTCGATGCGCTGGTTCATGAGGGCGGGCGCGTCGGCGAGATTTATTCCGGCCTGGTCCGCATTCGCGACGCCTATGCCGATCGGATACGCGCAAAATTTCCGCGCATTCCCCGCCGTGTCTCCGGCTATAACCTCGACCAGCTTCTGCCGGAAAACAATTTTCACGTGGCGCGCGCGCTGGTCGGCTCGGAGGGCACCTGCGCCAACATTGTCGCGGCCACCCTGAACCTCACGGCCAGCCCGCCCTTCCGCGTGCTCACCGTTCTCGGATTCGACGACCCATTTCTTGCCGCCGATGCGGTTCCGCTCGCGCTCCAGCACAGCCCCATCGGACTCGAGGGCTTCGATCATCTGCTGGTGGAGTTCATGCGCCGTAAAGGGCTGGCACTCAGGGAACTCGATCAGCTCCCGGCCGGCGTGGGATTTCTTCTGCTGGAGATGGGCGCGTGGTCAGCGGAGGAGGCGCGCGCCAAGGCCGGGCGCGTGGCCCGCGAATCGCAGCAGTGGCCGCATGCTCCCGTCGCCCACATCTGCACGCCCGAGGAGGCCAGGCGCGTGTGGCACGTGCGCGAGTCGGCGCTGGGCGCCATGGTCTTCGTGCCCGGCGAGCCCGACCGCTGGGAAGGCTGGGAAGACGCGGCGGTTCCGCCGGAGAAGCTGGGCGGCTATCTGCGCGCCATTACCGCTCTCATGGCTGAGTACGGCTACCGCAGCCCGCTCTATGGCCACTATGGGCAGGGGTGCGTGCACACGCGCATCAACTTCGATTTCCGCTCCATCGAGGGGCAGCGGCGATTCCGCGAGTTCCTTGAGCGCGCAGCCGATGCGGTTGTTTCTTTCGGCGGTTCCTTCAGCGGCGAGCACGGCGACGGGCAAGCGCGCTCAGCGCTGCTGGGGAAGATGTTCGGCCCCGAGCTCATCGAAGCCTTCCGTCAATTCAAAATGTTGTGGGACCCGGCCAACCGCATGAATCCCGGCAAGCTCGCGGATGCCGTGCGCGTTTACGATCCGCTCGAAAATCTTCGCTACAACCCGCCGGGGCCCGGCGGGTCGGTGACCGCCGAGCCGGAAAAGCATTTTTCCTTCGCGCGCGACGACGGCTCCCTCGAGCGCGCAACCGAGCGCTGCGTGGGCGTGGGCGCATGCCGCGCCATGCACGGCGGCGTGATGTGCCCCAGTTATCGCGCCACCGGCGAAGAGATGCACTCCACGCGCGGGCGCGCACATTTGCTCTGGGAGATGCTTGCCGGCTCGCTGCGCGACGAAGGATTTCAAAGCCGCACCGTGCGCGAGGCGCTCGACCTTTGCCTGAGCTGCAAGGCGTGCAAGTCCGAGTGTCCGGTGCAGGTGGATATGGCGGCTTACAAAGCGGAGTTCCTCGCGCAGCACTACAAAGGCAGGATGCGGCCGCTCCGCCACTTCCTCTTCGGCTATGCAGACAGGCTGGCCCGTCTAGGTGCGCTCGCGCCCGCGCTTACCAACGCGGTTCTCACCGGCGCGCTGACGGCGCCGCTGGTCAAGCGCCTGACCGGTGTGGCTCCGGAGCGGCAAATGCCGCGGCTGGCGGCGAAGAGTTTCCGTAGAAGCCGCAACATCGTTCGCACACGCGGAAACTTTTCGCGCGAAGCGCAGTTGCCGGGACGGCCAGTCCTTCTCTGGCCCGATACCTGGAACAACTACTACTATCCGCAGGCGCTGGCCGCGGCGGAGACGGTTCTTGCCAGCGCCGGATTTCAAGTCGAGGTGCCGCAAGATCGTCTCTGTTGCGGCCGCCCGCTTTACGACTTTGGCCTCCTCACCGGCGCACGCGCATATCTTGTGCGCGTCCTCGAGCGCACCGCTGCGCACATCGATGCCGGGCGGCCCTTCATCTTTCTCGAGCCGAGTTGCGCCAGCGTTTTCAAGGACGAGCTGCTCGAGCTTCTGCCACGCGATGCGCGCGCGAAGAGGCTCAGTGAGCAAACCTGGCTGCTGGCCGACTGGCTGGCCACCGAAGCGCCGGATTTTCCCTCCGGCCGCGCTTCGGACTCGCTCGAAGGCGCACACATTCTGGTGCATGGCCATTGTCATCACAAGGCCATCTTCGGCGGCCCGCAGAGCGAGATCTCCCTCCTGCGCCGGGCCGGCGCTTCGGTCGAGCTCATCGAAGCCGGCTGCTGCGGCATGGCCGGGCCGTTCGGATTCGAAGCCGGCAAGTTCGAGGTTTCGCAGACCATCGCCGGCCAGGACTTGCTGCCCAGCATCGAAGCCGCTCCATCGGCCACCATCCTGGTCACCGACGGCTTCAGTTGCCGCGAGCAGATCGCGCAGCTTGCGCACCGGCAGGCAGTGCATTTTGCCGAGGTGCTGGCGCGCACCTGCGGCGGCTGATTGCCCCTCACAGGCGAGACGCAGGTCTTTCCGACGCACGCCATTCCTGCCTTCTTTGCATGGAAATGACCTGGGGATCGGGAGCTCGTCCGGGCCTTCCGCGCCCGGCTTGTTGCAACTCCCTGTCATTCCCTCGCGTCCAATGCGCAGAGGCCGGGGAAGGACACGCCAAGTCGCACTGAAATCGTGATTTACCGTCTTCGAGGTAATCCAAAGGCATTTGCGGTAAACTGGAGAGTTTTGATACGCTCAGGCATCCTTGGAGCGGGATGAAGGGAGATATTTGTTATGACAGACGAATCCAGATCGAATGGACTGGCGTGGTTCCTGGCCGGATTGGGCGTCGGCGCCCTGGTGGGCATTCTGTATGCGCCCAAGAGCGGCAAGGAGACCCGCGAAGATCTCGCCAACGCCACCCGGGAAGGAACCGATTATCTGCGCGCCAAGACCCGCCAGGCGGCCGAAGAGGTAAGCGCTTTCGTGGACAAGAGCAAAGAGCAAGTGAGTGCGCTTGTGGATAAAGGCAAGGAGCAGGTGAGCGAGTACGTGGATCGGGGCCGCGAGGCCATCGATCGCGGGCGCGCGCAATGGGAAGAATTTGTGGAGCGCGGCAAGAATCTAGTCGCGGACCAGACGGGCCGGGTGACGGCGGCCGTCGACGCCGGACGCCAGGCGTACAAATCTACGACGGCAGCGAACGAGACGCACGAGTACTGAGCGGAGCGCCTGCGGCCCGGACCGATATCCGATCTGGAATCGTGCCTGGACGCCGGCGGGCGGAGGAATCGCGCCGGCAAGCCGCCAGCTGGGCTCACTTCGTGGCGCGACGGGCCTTTCGTCGAGGAGGCCGTGCGGGATTGAATGTCCCTGCGCGGGATAATGACCATGTCGGATCCACAATCTCAGGTCATTCTGCTGGTGATTGCCGGTTTGATCGCCCTGGCTCTCCTGGTGCAGGCGTTTGTGCTGCTGGCCATCTTTTTCGGCCTGCGCAAGGCGGCTGCGTCTACGCAGAAACAGCTCGAGGAGATGCGGTCGTCCGTGATGCCGTTCTACAAGGATGCGCGCGAGATGTTCGTCCGCGTCGCACCCAGAATCGAACAGACCACCACCGATCTCGCCGAGCTCGCGCACACTCTGCGCACGCAATCGGACGATGTGAAGTCCGTGACCTCGGGAATCATCGAGAGCACGCGCCGCCAGGCTGCGCGAATCGATCATGTGGCCACAACGGTGCTCGATGCGGCCGACCGCGCGGTGGCGTTCACCACCGAAAGCGTGGCCAGGCCCATGCGCCAGATCACCGGCGTTCTGGCCGCGGCCAAAGCCGTGGTCGATGTGCTGCGCTCGCACAACGGCGCGCAGCCGCGCCCCGCCGGCAAACCCCGCGAGCCGCAGACGTTTGTTTAGAAATTGCTTGCCGGAGCCGCGGAATCGCGGCGGCTTCTCTTCAGACGATCCATCCCCCGCCGACCACTTCATCCCCGTCATAGAAAACGGCTGACTGCCCCGGTGTGACCGCACGCTGCGGCTCGTCGAAGGTGACGAGCACGGCATCGTTCGCTTCGGCTCGGCTCCCATCGGCTCCCGTTGCCGGCTCCAGCGTGGCCCACGCGGGCTCGTGCCGGTGCCGGATCTTCGCGCGCACGCGCATCGGGCCGGTAAGCGAGGGAATGCTGATCCAGTTCACGCGCTGCGCGCGCAGCTCGCGGTGAGCGAGCTCGGCGTCGGCGCCCACCGTCACGCGATGGCTCGCGGCATCGATGTTGAGCACGTAAAGCGGCGTGGGCGAGGCCACGCCGAGCCCCTTGCGCTGCCCCACGGTAAAGTGGAAGATGCCCTCGTGCGTGCCGATCACTTCGCCGCTCGCAGAGACAAGTTCTCCCGCTGTCTCCGGCGCGGGCTCACCCTGCTCTTCGAGATAAGCAGCCAGAAAGCGCTTGTAGTCCCCGCCGGGAACGAAGCAGATCTCCTGCGAATCGGGCTTCTCCGCCAGCTTCAGCCCGTGCTGCCGCGCCAGCGCGCGCACCTCCGGCTTGGCCATCGCTCCCAGCGGAAACAGCGTGTGCGCGAGCTGTTCCTGCGTGAGGCCAAAGAGAAAGTAGGTCTGGTCCTTGGCCCGGTCAGCGGGACGCTTGAGAATCCAGCGCCCACGCCCGGCATCGTACTCATTCACCGCGTAGTGGCCGGTGGCGATGCGCTCGGCGCCAATGCTGCGCGCCGTCTTGAGAAGCTGATCGAACTTGATGTGGTTGTTGCACAGCGAGCACGGAACCGGCGTGCGCCCGGCGAGGTATTCGTCGACAAACGGCCGCACCACATCGCGCTCGAAGCGATCCTCCTGGTTGACCACGTAATAGGGAATGCCCAGGTGCTCGGCCACGCGGCGCGCGTCATACACATCATCCAACGAGCAGCAGCGCCCGGCCTTCGGCGCGTCGGGAATGCCATGCCTGCCGGCCAGCCGCGTCTGATCCCAGAGCTGCAGCGTGAGGCCGACCACCGAGTTCCCCGCGCGGGCAAGGATCGCCGCCACCGTCGAGGAGTCAACCCCTCCGGACATGGCTACGGCGATGGTCGCGTTCTCAGTCATGATCTCTCTTGAGCGGGTTTAGCGCAGTCAGCGGTGTCAGCGGAGTTAGTTCCGGTGCACGCGTTCTCTTCGGCTAACTCCGCAAACTCCGCTAACGCCGCCTGCTCCGCTGACTCCGCTAACCGGCCGTTCCCGCCGCGACCGGCGAGATGGCCCGCAAATGCTCCACGGCTTCCGGAACCACGCTCAGCACCTGATCCACGTCGGCCTCGGTTGCCGTGCGCAAGAGGCTGAAGCGCAGGCTGGCGCGCGCGGCATTCTTGTCGAGTCCCATCGCCATCAATACATGGCTCGGCTCGGTCGATCCCGAGTGGCACGCCGATCCGCCGCTCACGGCCACACCCTTCAGGTCCAGCGCGATCACCAACGCCTCGCCTTCCACCTGCTCGAAGCGGATATTGGTGGTGTTGGCCACGCGCGGCGCGCCGCCGCCGTTGACGCCGGTGTCGGAAAGCTTGAGGATTCCCTTCTCCAGGCGATCGCGCAGGCCGGTCATGCGCGCAATCGTCCCGTCTTCGAGGCATGCCATCGCCAGCTCCGCGGCCCTGCCCAGGCCCACAATCCCGGGGACATTCTCGGTGCCTGCGCGCTGGCGCCGTTCATGGCTTCCGCCCACCACCAGCGGCTCCAGCGGCGTTCCCCGCCGCACGTACAGCGCGCCCACGCCCTTGGGCCCATGCATCTTGTGCGCGCTGATCGAAAGCAGTTGGCAGCCGAAGCGCCGCACATCGAAGGCCACCTTGCCCGCGCCCTGCACCGCATCGATGTGGAAGAAGACTCCGGTCTCGGCGGCAATCTTTCCCATCTCTTCCACCGGCTGCAGCACGCCCGTTTCATTGTTGGCCAGCATCACGCTGATCAGCCGCGTATTCGGCCGGATCGCCTCGCGGATGGCTGCCGGATCGATGAGCCCGTTCGCGAGCGGCGGCACGAAGGTGACCTCCGCGCCATGCTCTTCGAGGCGCTCGGCCGCGCGCAGGACCGCGGAGTGCTCGATCGCCGTGGTGATCAGGTGGTCGCCGGGGCGAACCAGCCCGAAGAGCGCGGTGTTGTCTCCCTCGGTGCCGCCGGAGTTGAAAACCACCTCCGACTCGCGGCAGTAGAAGAACTCCGCCAGCGCCTCGCGCGCGCGGTCGACCGCCGTTCGCGCCCGCTGCCCCTGGCGATGAATGGACGAGGCATTGCCGAAATCCTCCATCCAGAAGGGGCGCATGGCCTCCATCACCTCGGGAAGCAGAGGCGTTGTTGCGTTGGCGTCCATGTATGCGCGATGCATGGCAAGGCTCTCCCTTAAATTGTACGGGGAATCGGATTTTCGCGCGACCTCGCGGCTCTGCGCGACCACTGCCCCCGCAGCCGGTTAGAATTCTCAAAGACACAGGCCCGACCACTGGATTGGCCGCCATGACCGAATTCGTTGGCGAAGACGCGACAGATAGCCCGCAGAGCACTTTGCGCACGCTCATCCTCGGCGCGGGCGGCCAGTTGGGCCGCGAACTTTACCGCGTCTTCAAAGGATTCGGCAGCGTCCTCGGCGCCGACCGCAGCCTCGTCGACCTGGCGCAGCCCGAGCAGCTTCGCACCTACGTGCGCCGCGTGCAGCCGGACGTGATCCTGAACGCGGCCGCCTACACGGCCGTCGACCGCGCCGAGACCGAGAAGCAGCTTGCCCGCGCCGTGAATGCCGAGGCCCCGCGCATTCTGGCCGAAGAAGCGCGCAGACGGAATGCTCTGCTGGTGCATTTCTCCACCGACTACGTCTTCGACGGCGCCAAGCCGGAGCCGTGGGTGGAGACCGACCCCACGAAACCCCTGAATGCGTACGGAGTCTCGAAGCTCGCCGGCGAGCAGGCGATTCAAAGCGTCGGCGGCGAATATCTCATCTTCCGCACCAGCTGGGTCTATGGACCGTACGGGCACAATTTTCTGCTCACCATGCTGCGCATGGCGCGGGAGCGCGACAAGCTCTCCATTGTGGACGATCAGGTGGGCGCGCCCACCACCACCATGGGCCTGGCGCGCGCTACGCAGATAATCGTGGGCGGCGTTCTTACCGGCCGTTTCGGCGCCGCGAGCGATTGGGCCGGTGTTTATCACATGACCTGCGGCGGCTCGACCTCCTGGTTCGGCTTTGCCGATGCGATCTTCGCCCTGGCTGCCTCGCAGCTCGACATCAGGGCGCCGCAGTTGATCCCCATCGCCGCCAAGGACCACCCCACGCCCGCCGCGCGCCCGCGCAACTCCATTCTCTCGAATGAAAAACTCGGAGACCGCTTCGGCCTGCAGCTTTCTTCGTGGGAGTCCGGTCTGGACGAAACCATCGAAGTTCTTCGCAACCAGCCGGCGCAATAGGGCGCGCTTTTCCCAGGTCATTTCCCTTCGGCGAAGCTGGCGTCGAGCAGCGTCTTACCGCGCCAGTGCGATTCGGCGAGTTGCTTGCCTGTCTCATCGTACGTCCGCCACGTCCATGCACCGTCGGCGCCGTAGCTCTTCATCCATTTCCTGGTGCCGTCTTTGCGATAAAAAACCTCATCGCCAATTTTGCGGCCCAGATGAAACCGGGCAGACCATTGTACTTTGCCGTCTTCGTAGTAGAACGTCTGCGGACCTTCCAGCAGAATCTCGCCGTCGCTCGCGCGACCCCAGCCCCACTCGGCCTTCGGTTTCCCGTCGGGCCAGTTCTCGCGGTGGCGCTCCACCTGTGCTATCGAATCGGGCTCGGGCGTCGCGGCTTCGGAATCGGAAAGCACCCAGGCCTCGTTCAGCTCAATCTCGTAGTTGACGGTGTTCTTTGAAGTGGCAATGTGAATCACGCCGTCAGCGCCCTGCGTGGCGGTCACGTAGCCCACGGTGAGGATGTCGGAGGGCAGCCTCTTCAGCTTCCACGTCTTGCCATCGTCCTCGGAGAGCGCGACGTAGGCCCCGTCCTTGTGAATGTGCTTTTCGTGGTTGGGATTGAAATCCGCCACGAAAAACAGCCGTCCGGAGGCCAGCCGGATCACGCTCGGCCGCTCGCCGCTCTCCAGCGGATCGAAAAACGTCTTCGATTTCACCCAGGTCTTGCCGCCGTCCGAGCTGGTGGCCAGCGGCATCTTCCCGTCGATGGCGGAGTTCTTGCCTCCGAAGCCCAGAAGATCGCCATTGCGCGCCATCACCAGCGTGGTGTGCCGGCCGGCCGTGCGCCCGCCGGTGTCATACCAGGTCACGCCATTGTCGCGCGAGGCCCAGACGACGGAGATGGCGCCGTTGCCTTCCGCGTCGGTGCCCGTCGAGTCAGTGGGCATGTAGATGGTCCCGTCCCTGGCCCGCACAATCGAGTTGATGGGCTGCGAAACATAGCGGCCGACCGGTCCAACGAGATGCGGGAATTGAATCGCGGCCCACGAGGCGCCATCGTCGCTTGAGGTGGTATACGCGAAGGGCGGCGCGCCGATGAGCCGGGGAAATCCCCAGAAGAGCCACAAGCGCCCGTCTTCATTCCAGAAGACCGGAGCGGCACAGGCGGCATCGGCAAAAGCGGGCCACGGCTCAGGCATATCCCAATCCTCAGAGCCGGCGCGGCGGCGCATCACCATGACCGTCTGGTCGGGGTCGTCTTCCTTGTCCGGCGAGTTGTAATACGCGGCCACCACGTCGCCGTTGGCAAGCACCTGGATGGCCGAGTTGTGGTAGTTCACACCCAATCCCCGCGCCAGCCCCGCGCGCCAGCCTACCTCCGGCATCGATTGTCCACGCAGATCCGGAAACAGCGCGTGCACGCGATAAAACGGCTTCTCGGGATCGGGGCCTGTCGCCTCCACGGGCGTCTGCTTAACGTCGGTCCTGAAGAAGAACTGGGATGCGGGCGAAGGATGGGGCGTGGGCATGGGCGCCTGTACCACGCGGAAGCCGATGTTCCCTTCCTTCGACGCGAAGCGCGGCGCTATGCTGGCGCGGTTGGCTGAGCGCATGAAGTACGGCGACCTGGCGGGATAGATGGTGCCGGTTTTCGACTTGCGATAGTCCAGCCCGCCTCCGCGCACCACGCGAAAATCGCCGTGTGCCGGCCCTGTCGGATCAGTCTGCGCGCCGGC
>JASHTS010000122.1 GCA_030040425.1 Acidobacteriaceae bacterium
GACAGGTGACCATAGACGGCGTCATCGCCGGCGGATCCACCGGCGGCAGTGGCACGCCCGGCCATACTGAGACCACCGAAACCACCAAGTACTACCAAAACATGAACGACGGCACCATCGACTCCAAGACCACCACCGATACCAGATACGTGGCCGGCGACTACACACCTCCGCAGACCGTCTTCGTGCCCAGGCGCGCCACCTGTCCCGCCATCAATCTCACCTCAAAGGGCGCGGGCGTAGGCATTCAGACCATGCAAACCGATCTGCTCAAAACAGCATTTGGCGGCGACAAAGGCCCGCCCACGCCACCCGGCATCCGCATGCAGGGCATCTACGCCGCACCCACCGGCTTCAGCGTGCAGTTCTTTCCCGAGTCGGCCATCCTGGGCTGCGGACCCGACTCTGCGCGCGCGTATCCCTACACCGTGGTCGCCGGACCCTCCGGCGCCGTCGTCAAAATCGACGCGCAGGATCATCCTCTCAACCTCGCGATCCGGCCGAACAATACCCTCGATCCCGGCAGCGCCACGCCCTATCAGGTGCATGGGCGCCTCCTCATCGGCGACGCCGTCAGCGGCAACTACAACTTCATACCGGACGAGCAGACCTGCGCACTCGCCATGCTTGCGCCCAGCGCGTCGATCCCCGCCAACGGCGGATCGGCGGACAACGTGGGCGTGCCGGCCGGGAAACTAGCTCCTCGATGAATCTTAGAGCGCGCTACGGCGGACCGGGTCCCCTAGCGCTCGGCAAAGCGCGGCTCACCGGCAAGGGCGGCACGGGCCGGCGCTGGTTGTTTTCCGGGAAGCAGTGCCAGGAGGACGATTCCGATCAGGCCAATGATCACAACGTCCCAGGGCCCCCGGTGAATTCCGTGCGCCCAGGCCTCCGCGGCTTGGATTGCCATGGTGCCCGCATGGGCAAGGCTTGACCAACCTCCATAAGCGATCAGGGAGCGATGCCTGGAAGGTCGCTTAACGGCCAGCAAGAGAAAGGCACCGAGCACCATGTTAAGGCTCAGGAACATCGGCATGGCCTCCTGATTTTCTTGAAGCCATCTCGAGTGCCACAGAGTCCCGAACAGGAAGTAGATCCAACCGAAATAAAACAAGCCCACCAGGACCAGAACGACCTGCAAAGCGCGCTCACGCTTCATAGAGCTCTCCATTCTGAAAATGGATAACTTTTACCGGCTATCGATCATAGCCACGGTTAATCCGAAAGTCCAACCACAGGAGAGCACACTGAAAGTTGAGACTGCGTTCCGAGTGACCGCAGATCGCGGAAAGGATCGGAAAGTAGCTGGTTGCATAGATGATCCGGAGACGCAATCAAAACGTCCCTCAGGGCCAACGCCCCGATGCTTGTGTGGCCTTTGCGGCAGTCAGGGTTGAAGCCCTGGCCTGCTCCCTAACCTGCCTGGCGCGGCCTGCCACAGCGCATTTATGCAACCGGTTCGAGGCTGGCGGCGGGCCAACCCTTCCAAATCGGTCTTGGCCCGGCGGGCGAAGATTTGGGTGAGAATTCGTTCATCCAACCGCTCACGCGATACTTTAGGAATGCGGCCTAAGTACTTGCCCTAAGCAGGGGCCCTAAGAACGTGCCCAAGGCACCTGTATTGACCCGCAGGAGACCATGACCCCGGACTCGCGACTTCAATTCGGCGCGCCGCTTCTCGCGATCGACACCTGCGGGCCTTCGGGTTCGGTCGCGCTTGGCCGGCTCGCCGGGCGCGATCTCGAAATTCTGGGCGAAACGGAGCTGGCCGGCCGCACGTATTCGGCGACGCTGGTCTCCGCGGTTGCTGCGCTGCTTGGGTCTTCAGGCGCCACGCTCGGCGATCTGGGTGGGATCGTGGCCGTGCACGGGCCGGGGAGTTTCACGGGCGTGCGCGTGGGCCTGAGCGCCGTGAAGGGTCTGGCGCAGGCCGGGGAGATTCCCGTTGTCCCGCTGTCGAGACTGCTGGTGCTGGCGCGCAAAGCCGGGGTGCCTTCTGCGGCGATCGACGCACAGCGCGGCGAGATTTTTCTTCGTCTGGAGAGCGCGGGACGGGACGCGATTGAAATCCTTGCCGGACCGGCTGAGTTTCGGACGCTGCCGCCGCCGGTGCGCATCGCGGTTTGCGACGAAGCTGCGGCCGGCTTGCTTGCTTCCGCCTGGCCGTCGACGCAGACTGTCCGCACCGCAGCGCCGCTTGCTTCCGATGCACTTCGATTAGGCGAGTCGCGCCTCGCCGCCGGTGCCGCGGTCGATCTCGCCCTCCTCGACGGGCATTATTTGCGCCGCTCAGACGCCGAGATCTTCTCCGACCCCGGCCTAGCCGGCGTCCGAAGCTCGGGCCCGCGCAAGGAGACCCGCGAGCGATGAAATTCGATCCTGCGGACCTCGAGATTCGCCCTCTCGATGGCGCCGACCTCGAAGTCGTTCTGGGCATCGTAGAGATGCTCGAAGAGGCTCCGCACTGGTCCCGCGCGCACTTCGAGGAAATTCTGTCCGTCGGAGATATTCTCCCGGATCGGATCTCCCGCCCGCGCATCGCCCTTGCCGCCCGCGACGCCCATAGCTGGGGAATTCTCGGCTTCATCGTCGCCAGTCTCGTCGCGCCCGAGGCCGAGCTCGAATCGATTGCCGTTGCGCAGGCCGCGCAGCGCCGGGGAATCGGCCGCCGGTTGCTGGCATCGTTGGTCACCCGGTTGCGCACTTCGGGCATCCGCGATCTGCACCTGGAGGTGCGCACTTCGAACCGGACGGCTATTCGCTTTTACGAGGCGCAAAACTTCATGCAGACTGGCGTTCGCTCGGGTTATTATGCTGATCCTGAAGAAGATGCGGTTCTCATGACTCTCCATCTCATTTGAGCCCTAAAGCGGGGGAAATGCGATCTTCACTGTCGCAATCTGCCTGCCTGCACGTGACTGCCGTCACGCCGCGGGGCGTTTTCTTCCCGAAATCCACACACCGAGTGTTACTTTCGTCGATTTCCCGCTTGCGTACCGATGTGCAGCGGAGCTATATGTAAATGTTCGTGGAAAAGCGGCGACCCTGCCTCCAAATACCTGGGTCCGCCGTTGAAGGAGGTGCTTGATGGATGAAGTAAAGGGCGCCACGCTGAGCGAAGAAATCGATCGCCTGCATGCCGAACATCATCGCTACGCTCAGCGGTTGGAAGAATTGCTGCAGAAACCGTATCTCAGCACAGACGAACAACTTGAAGAAGTACGTTTGAAAAAGCTCAAATTGCACGCAAAAGACCTGATTTACGCCATCGAACGGCGCATGCCGGTCACGGTTTAGCCCTCTCGGGCTTGCCCCAATTTGCCCACCCCCGGGCCCACTGCGAGTCCTCATGGGCCGTGTGTTCCTCCGTCATCTCCCAGAGCAAATCTTCTTCGCCGTATAATCGTTGGGGACGATGGTTCGCGACGGTTACATCTACG
>JASHTS010000123.1 GCA_030040425.1 Acidobacteriaceae bacterium
GGCTTCCCGTAATCTGCTCCAGCAGCCGATCAAAATCCTCCAGCCGCGCATACTCGATAATCACCTTGCCCCGCCCATCCCGGTCCTCGATGGTCACCTTCAAACCCAGCGCTCGCTGCAACTGCACCTGCGCCTCGCGCACATTGGGGTCCACCGGCGGCTCCGGTTTGCCCTCCGGTTTCTCCTTGCGTTCCGGATGCAGCAAGCCCTGCACGTAGCTCTCCAATTGGCGAACAGAAAGCGAAAGTGATACTGCCCGCTGTGCCGTCTTTTCCATTTCCTCCGCATGCTCGAAAGCCAGCAGCGCCCGCGCGTGGCCGAAGCTCAGCTCGCCTGCCTCCACCCGCGCCTGCACGCCGCTGGGCAGTTTCAGCAGCCGCAGAAAGTTCGCCACGCTGGCTCGATCCTTGCCGGTGCGCTGCGCCATCTGTTCCTGCGTCATGTGAAACTCGCGCGATAGCCGCTCGAAGGCTCGCGCCTGCTCCATGGGGTTCAGGTCAGCCCGCTGCAGGTTCTCGACGATGGTGATTTCCATCGCCTGCTCGTCGGAGACCTGGCGCAAAATCGCCGGAATAGTCTTCTTGCCCGCCCGCTCGGAAGCCCGCCAGCGCCGCTCGCCGGCAATCAGCTGAAAGCGCCCGTTCTGGAGCGGCCGCACCAGCACCGGCTGCACCACGCCGTTGGCGGTGATCGAGGCAGCCAGCTCCGCCAGCCGTTCGTCGTCCACCTGCGTGCGCGTCTGGTAAGGATTGCGATCGATTAGCTCCAGGGGAATCTCCCGCGGTTTTCCCCCTTCGGTCTCAATCAAAGGCTCAGCCGGCGCATGCGCTCGCGGCAACAGGGAATCCAGGCCCTTGCCCAGCGCCCGCCGTTTTGGATCGGTGGCCATCGTTGTCATCTTCGTTCTTCCTTCAATTCAGCCAGGGCAGATATTTTCAAGTCAGACAATGCTCTTTTCCGAAACGCAAAAGCGCCGGAGCGTCGCTCACGAAGAGTAGGGCCAGAAGCGCACTTTCGCGGTCGCCGCCCACTCTGCGTTCTGCGCCTTGCGCTCCTGGCTGCGCGGGCTTTCGATCCCGTTGCGCTCCAGGAACTCCCGCGCCAGCTCGAAATAAGCCTCCGCGCCCCGCGAGCGCGCATCGTATAGCGCCACCGGCTTTCCATGGCTGGGTGCCTCCGCCAGTCGCACGTTGCGAGGAATCACCGTCCGGTAGAGCCGCTCCTTGAAATACTCCCGCAGCGTCTCCGTCACCTGCTGCGCCAGGTTGGTGCGGTCGTCATACATGGTCAGCAGCACGCCCTCGATGGTCAGCGCCCGATTGAACGCCGATCGCACGCGCTCCAGCGTCGAAACCAGCTCCGAGATCCCCTCCAGCGCAAAATACTCGGCCTGCATGGGCACAATCAGCATCTCCGCCGCGGAGAGCACGTTCACCGTCAGCAGATCCAAGGCCGGCGGGCAATCGAGAACCACCAGGTCGTACGATTCCCGGACCGGGCCTAAGGCATTCCTCAGCCGAACCGCGCGATCCTCCGCATTCGCCAGCTCGATATTCGCGCCGGTCAGGTTTTTCGAGCCCGGCAACAGCTTCAGTTGCTCGATTTCCGTGGGCAAAATCACCTGATCCGCCGTGCTGTTGCCCACCATCACGTCGTAGATCGAGTGCCGGTTGTCGTCCCGCTGCAGCCCTAGTCCGGAAGAAGCATTGGCCTGGGGATCACAATCGGCCAGCAGAATCTTCAGCCCCTCAAGCGCGAGACACGCCGCTAGGTTAATTGCCGTCGTGGTCTTGCCGACGCCCCCTTTTTGGTTGACCACGCCGAGTACTTTGCCCATGGTCTTCCAGCTTAAAGCGCAAGCGCCCCGGGCAAGCACCCGATTCGATTGTGGAGAACTTGCCCGCGCTGTGGAAAGCTCTTCGCGACGCCCCGGCGCTCCGAAGCGCAAGCCGTTTCGTGCGAGGCAATTGCCCGACGCACCGGGAATGGCGCTGTAGCCAGCTCCAAAATCGATGTGCGGTGGAAAACTCGATCCTTGGGCAGACTGGAATCACGCCGATTTCCCGCTTTGGAACCGAAGCAATTCTCACGCTTTTGCACTGTTCCACGTGAAACGGGCCGCCGGAAGCGATCATAGTTCCACGTGGAACACCAAAGTCACCCGGCCGACCTATGCGCGGCAAATCATTTACCGAGCGGTATGCCGCGCTTCCGTTTGAAATCGGCAGCGCAAGAAGAGCTAAGCCGGGTCAAGGGTCTCCCCACTCTCATTCCTGTAACAAATTTATTATCATAGATTTAACTCTTTCCCCGCCTTGCGGCCCAGCGCCAGCACGCGGTCTTTCCCCTCCCGTAGCCACACCGGGCTCTCCCATCGGAAGCGATCTCCGCCAGCCTCTGCGACCTCCGCAACCCCGTTTCTCGTTGTCATCGCCGCCACCCAGCCGTCCTCCCGTGCCAACCGGCTTGCCACTTGGACTGCCTCTCTCATCCGATCCACGGCCCGCAGCACAACGCAATCGAACCGTTCGGCAAGAGTCTCCGCCCGTCCCTCAAAGACCTTCGCCGTAATCCCCAGCGCCCGCACCGCCTCGCGCAAAAACGCCGCCTTCTTGCCCTGCGACTCCGCCAGCGTCACCCCGATCTCCGGCCGGCACAGGGCAATCGGAATTCCCGGCAGCCCCGCACCCGACCCATAATCGAGCAGAGTCCGAATCCCTTTGGGCAGCGCACGCGCGCAGGCGATCGACTCCACAAAATGCCGCGCGAGAATCCCATCCTCATCGCGCACAGCCGTCAGATTGATCTTCGAATTCCAGCGCTGGAGCAGCGCAAGATAGGCGGCAAATCGCGCCGCCGTCGGTTCCTCCACCGGCTCGACTCCCGCTGCGGCGAGCAATGCATTCAGCCGCGCGCCTGCTTCGGAGGCTCCGAGCGCTCGCTCCTGCGCCTCGCTCATTTCCGCGTCGCCGATGCCGGAGCCGATGCTTCAACCCGCGGCGGCTGCCACGCCTCAGCCTCCCGCACCAGCCGCCGAAAGATGGCCCGCGAAAGCGTGCTTTCCGCCCAGGTCCGTTCCGGGTGCCACTGCACTCCCAGCACAAAATGCTCCGCTGAATCGAGCTCCACAGCCTCGATCACTCCATCGCCCGGCGACACCGCGCTCACCCGCAATTGGTCCCCCGGCACGCGAATGGCCTGGTGATGGCTGGAGTTCACCTGCGCCTGGTCGTCTTCCCGCGCGCTGTCCGTCTCCGCCATCAGCCCCGCCAGCCGCGACCCGGCGCGAATCTCGACCGGATGCGCCTCCACCACGGTGCGCCCCGGCTGATGATTCACCGCGGTCTGCAGATCCTGAATCAGCGACCCATTCCGCCAGACGTTCAGCGTCTGCGCTCCGTGGCAGATCGCCAAAATCGGCTTGCGCAGGTTGAACCCCTCCTGCAGCAGCAGTTCGTCCACGGCCGTGCGCGCCGGGTCGTCCGGCCCGCATGTGGGAATCCGCTGCTCGCCATAGCGCTGTGGGTCTACGTCAAACCGGCTCCCCGGCAGCAGGATCCCCTGTACCCCGGCAAGCATCCAGGCTACGCGTTCCTGCGCCTCGTCCAGCGGCACCACCACCGCCTCGGCGCCGGCTGCCTCGAGCGCCTTTACATATGGCGGCAGCGCCCGCCCGTTGTACTCCGGGTCGACACTGGGCTGCGGAATGGCGATGCGCACCATGCGATGACAAGTGTACCTTGCACGCCTCGAGGGAGGAGACGCGGGGCGCGCAGATGGCGCAGTTTCACCAATAGGCACGCTGGCGAAACTGGTTTAATTCTAAACTATTACTATTTAGTTAATAGATTCTCCGCCTCGCTCTCAGCCCCGCTTTCCCCCGCGGTCGCCCACCCGGTGTACTTTAGGAGCGATGCCCGAAGAACTGATCGTCACTCCCCAGGGGATTTCCCCGGCTGAAGCGCCGCCAACTCCCGGGCGACCCGATGCCCGCCGGCGCTGGTTCGAGCTTTCCTTAGTTCTCCTGGTCGCGTTTGCAGGCCCCATCTTCAGAAGCACGGCCCTATTGCAATCCGGTCCAGACGCCCACTCGCAGATTGGATCGTTGCGATGGATCGACGGCATGGTTCAAGAAGGCACGTCGCTCCTCCTTCTTGGCTACGTTCTGGCGCGCCGCAATCTCCGCCTTTCGCACCTCGGCCTGCGCTGGTCGCTGCGCGACCTCGGCACTGGCGTCGGCGTCGCCTTTCTTTCATACTTCAGCTATGCGGTCGGCTTCCAATGCATCCATCTTCTTCAACACGCCTTCTTTCCATTAGCCCATAATGGCCCTACGCCGCACCAAATTTTCGGCCATCCTCCTCTGGCGGCGATCCCCTTCTCCTTGATCAATCCCTTCTTTGAGGAGCTCACGGTTCGCGCCTATTTGATGACCGAGATTGCGGGACTCACGGGTTCCTGGATGCTGGCTGCCGCGGTAAGCGTGGTTCTTCAAACCTCGTACCACCTCTACTACGGTTGGGCCGGGGCCTTTTCGCTCTCCTTCCAGTTTTTCATTTTCGCCTTCTATTACGCCCGCACGCTCAAAGCTACGCCGATTATCCTCGCGCATGGCATCTTCGATATCTGGGCGCTGATCCGGTTGTGGTAGTCCGCCCTTCACGGCACCGGCGTGGGCGTTTCTTTCCCGGCCGTCGCCCGTGCGCGCTCGGGCTCCAGCATCGCCTCAATCGCCGTCTTGACCCGTGCCGTCAGCTCCTCGGTCTGCCGCACCGTCATGCCCTTGGTCGCTATCGGCTCGCCCACGCAAAGCGTCACCGGGCCGGGATAAAAATGATGCGTGTGAATGGGCAACAGATCGTACACCCCTTCCAGCGCGATGGGCACCAGCGGAACCTGCGCGCGAATGGCCAGGTACGCCGCCCCGGCAAGAAACGGCTGCAGCTCGCCGTTCGGCGTCCGCCCGCCCTCAGGAAACACAAACAGCGGCATCCCCGCGCGCAGCGTGCGCACCCCCGCACCCAGGCTGGAGAGCGTGGCGTGGGTATTTTCTGTGTCGATGGGAATCTGCCCCGAGCGGTTCAGATACCACCCGATGAATGCCCAGCTCCAAAGACCCTTCTTCGCCAGGATGCGGAACTGAAACGGCAGCGCTGCGAACACCACCGGCGTGTCCATGTAGGAGGTGTGATTGGCTGCATACACCGCTGCCGGATGCGCGGCCAGCCGCTCCGCGCTGCGCACTGTCACCCGCGCGCCTGAAATCCACACGCACGCGCGCGCCCACGCCTGTGCGATGCGGTGCTGCGCGCGCCCGGACTTATCGAACAATGACACCAGCAGCGCCAGCGAGCCGCATCCGCCCGTTGCCAAGAAGATGGCCGGCGCCTGCACAATGTTCGAGCACCACCGATAAAGCCGGGGAATTGGATTGGGCCGCCGTCTCATCCCTGTTCATTCTTCCCGCGCAGCAGAATTCCGCGCGCCTCACCCACCAGGTACACCGATCCGCAGATCACCGCCACTCCGCCGGCCGCTCGCTCGCTCGCCGTGCGCACCGCCTCGCGCACGCTGTCCGCCGCGGTAGCCGGCGTTCCCGTGGCCCGCGCCGCTGCCAGCAAATCCTCCATCGACGCCGCGCGCGCCGCCTGCATCGGCGCCAGGATCACCCGCTCAAAAAGCGGAAACAGAATCTGCGTCATCTCGCGTACGGGCTTATCGCGCAGGCAACTGAACACAACTGCGTGCGGCTGGCTCTCCTTGAGAAACGCCCGCAATCCGGCGCGCAGCGCCCACATGCCGGCCGGGTTGTGCGCCACGTCCAGAATCCATTCCACGCCGTCGGCCTCAATCCGCTCCAGCCGTCCCGGCCAGCGCGTCTGCTGAATCCCCGCCTCGAGCGCTGCCGGCGTCACGGGAAATCCAAAACTGCGTTTAAGCTCCACGGCCGCGGCCACGGCAAGCGCCAGGTTGCGGTGTTGGTGCACGCCCCGGAGCGGCGAATCGACGGAAATCTCCGCGCCCAGCGCTTCTATCCTGTACGCGCCCTCGACCTGGGCCGTTGCCGGCATATACGGCACCGCGCTCACCGCTCTCACATCGAGCTCCGTTGCCACTTCGCCCAGCACCTGGTTCGCCTCCGGATGCTGCGGCAGCGTGATCATCGTTCCCCCCTGGCGCAGAATGCCCGCCTTCTCGCGCGCGATCTGCGCAATCGTCTCGCCCAGCCACTCCATGTGATCGAGAGAAATGTCGGTAATGATCGACAGCAGTGGCTCGACCACGTTGGTCGCATCCAGTCGTCCACCCATCCCCACTTCCAGTACCGCCATCTCCGCGCGCGCCTCGGCAAAGCGCAAAAACGCTTGCGCAGTCAGAATCTCAAAGTAGCTGGGAAACTGCGGCAGCCTGCCTTGCTCCACCAGCCGGTGCGCCCCATCCAGAACCAGGAAAAAACTGCGCGCAAAGGCGTCATCGTCGATCTCCGCGCCCTCCATGCGGATGCGCTCGTTCGCTCTCTGGAGATGGGGCGAGGTATAAAGACCGGTGCGCACTCCGGCGGCCTGCAGAATCGAAGCCAGCGTGGCCGCCGTCGATCCCTTGCCGTTGGTGCCCGCAATCAGCACGGAAGGGAACTGTTTGTGCGGGTCGCCGAGCTCGACGAGAAGAATGCGAATCTCGTCCAGCGAAAACTTGTGCCGCGGATGGCCCGCGCGCGTGTAGAGCTCGGGCGTCAGCGCGTTCAGTTGTTCAATGGCCGCGGCGTAGGACATGGAAACTTCAGTATAAAATCCGCGTGCCC
>JASHTS010000124.1 GCA_030040425.1 Acidobacteriaceae bacterium
GAAACGGTGCTGCGCATCGTGGTGCGCGAGCTGGAGATGGACGGCGCGTCGTTTCCCGGCACGGGGCTGAGCTTCGGCGTGATGCCCGAGCCGGAGGCAAGCGCAGCGGCGCTGCGCCTCTCGCTCGACGATCGCGACGGAAAACGCATGGCGGAGCTGGTGGTTTTATCGCCGGATGGCAGAGCGCTGACGCTTTACGAGGCCGATTTCCTCGAAGGCCTGGCGTTGCAGGCTGCCGTGGCGCTTGAGAATGCGCGCAACCACAAGCGCAACCTCGAGTTCGCGCGACTGCAGCAGGATCTCGAGGCCGCGCGGCAGATTCAGCGCTCCCTGCTGCCGCAGCAGTTGCCCGCGATTCCCGGCTACTCCGTCGGTTTCCGCTCCGACACCTGCTACGAGGTGGGCGGAGATTACCTTGACATCGTGGGCCAACCCGACGGCAGCCTGCTGATGGTGGTGGCTGACGTGGCCGGCAAAGGACTGGCCTCGGCCATCATGTCGACCGGATTCCGCGCCGCCTTTCGCGGCATTGCCGCCACGGGGCTGCCGCTGGACGAGCTCGCCACCCGCCTGAACCAGCACCATTGGTCCGACGGCGAAGAGGCGCGGCGAAAATACGTGACGGCGATCTTTCTCAGGCTGAGCCCGGAGGCAGGTGAGATCGAGGTGGTGAACGCGGGGCATAATCCCGGGTTCCTCTTTGAGCCGGGCTCGCCGCCGCGGCAGTTCGAGGCGGCCGGCACGCCGCTGGGCCTGCTTCCCGGCATGCGCTATGCAAGCGAGCGCAGCCTGCTGCATGAGGGTGGGCGTCTGCTGCTCTATACCGACGGGCTGACGGAGGTGTTCCGGGGCGATGAGGAGTTTGGTCCGGAACGCCTTCTGCATCAATTTTCTACCTGCCCGGCTCGAAATGCGAATGGTATTCTCGATGCATTGTGGACAGCCATCGATGAGTTCTCTCAAGGAAGTCCGCAGGGAGACGACATGACCGCACTGGCTCTGTGCCGTGTACCGGAGATCGGACCGGAGATCGGAACGGAGATGCCGGCATGATCACAAAGAAGACGCCCACGGTCGAGGTCCGGCTGCCTTCGCGGCTCGGTTTCGAGAAGGTGGCTATGAGCACGGCGGCAGCAGTGGCCAAGCTGATGGGCTTTCGCGAGGATCGCATCGAGGACCTGAAGACGGCCGTGGCCGAGGCCTGCATCAACGCCATCGAGCACGGCAACCGGCTGAATGAGAAGCTTTCCGTGGGGGTGGTGCTTTCCGCGGGCGAAGACGCTCTCGAAGTGAAGGTGATCGACGACGGCAAGGGCATGACCACGCAGCCGGCAAAACCGGACATCGACCGCAAGATGCATGGCGAGGAAGACCCGCGCGGCATGGGCATGTTCCTGATCCAGGCGCTGGTGGATGAAGCCGAGTGGGTGGCCGGCTCCGATGGAAAGAGCAGTTATGTCCGGCTGGTGATCCGGCTGGACAAGGATACGGATTGAGGCGCCGGCTAGAGGGCGATAGGCAGTTTCAACGGTTTGGGAAAGGCCACGATCTTGGGGTTCGTTGAAAGATTTGTCCGAAGAAGGTTTTGTAACCAGGGAACGGCTTCAGCCGGGCCGCAAGTGGCGCAAAAACGAGAACGGGCGTTAGCCCCTGCGGAATGGTTAACGAGGGAAATCGGGGCGCTCGTACGGTAGACTGGCCGCAGGCAGGCCGGGAGCGTACCGAGCAGAGGAAACCGGAGGCAATCGACCAGTGCAGAGCGAAACCAAGTCACGCGTTGACCAGCTCACCACGCCGGCGGGGCACGCCGTTGCCGTGCTGCGCTTTGAGGGCGATATCGCCAGCACTTCGAAGGACGCGGTGCTGGGCACCTACCAGTCGCTTCCGAAGTCCACGACCAAGCTGATCCTGCTCGATTTCACCAAGGTCGATTACATCAACTCGAGCGGCATCGCGCTCATTATTCAACTGCTCATCGAAGCCTCGAACTCCGAGCAGAAGGTATACGCCTTCGGGCTCTCCGCGCACTTCACCAAAGTCTTCACCATGGTGGGCATCACCAAGTACGCGGAGCTGTTTGCGAACGAGCAGGCGGCGCTGGCGGCGCTCTAGCATCCCGTCCCGGAAGTTCTCGACAGATATACCGATGTCATTCTGAGCGCAAGGGGCCCCCAACCTTCGTCCGTTTGGGGGTGGTAAGCGAAGAATCTGCGGTTGCCTCTTTGTTTTTTTGCTGGAATCTCCGCGGCGCCACTCTGGCTGCATCCCGATAGATTTACCTCGCGTGATCTTCCCCGCCATGCGCGAGCCTGCGCCGCGAACGCGTAAAATGCCCCTATGCAACTCGACGCAATCCAGGCCGCACTGCGCGAAGCCGGCTTCGATGGCTGGCTCTTCTACGATCATCACCATCGCGATCCCATCGCCGCGCACATCCTCGGCCTCGACGAAAAAGCGCACATCACGCGGCGCTGGTATTACTTTGTGCCCGCCAAGGGCGAGCCGGGCAAGCTGGTGCATCGCATCGAGCAGGGCAGGCTGGACGCGCTCCCCGGCGCGAAGGCGCTCTATTCAAGCTGGCAGGAGCTGCACGGCGGCCTGGCCATGCTGCTCGCCGGCGCGCGGCGGCTGGCCATGCAGTACTCGCCCAACAACGACATCATGTATGTCTCCATGGTGGATGCGGGAACGGTCGAGTTTCTGCGCTCCATCGGCAAAGAGATCGTCAGCTCGGCCGATCTCGTCAGCCAGTTTGAAGCCACGCTGAGCGAAGAGCAGCGGGCGAGCCACGCCGTGGCGCAGCGGGCCATTGACGCCCTCCTCGCCGAAGGATGGAAGGAGATGGGCCGGCGGCTGCGCCCGGCAAACGGCAGCGCGGGCGGTTTGACCGAGTTCGATCACATGCAGTGGCTGAGCGAAGCCATGCGGCGCGAAGGCCTTGTGTGGGAGAACTCGCCCAACGTGAGCGTGAACGCAAACTGCTCCGACTCGCACTATGAGCCCACCGCCGAGCGCTCTTTGCCCATCCGCGAAGGCGACTTCGTGCTCATCGATATCTGGGGCCGCGTCAACAAGCCGGGCGCGGTGTTTTACGACATCACCTGGACGGGCGTCGTGGGACGCGAGCCCGCAGCGCGCGAGCTCCAGGTCTTTGAGACCGTGCGCGCCGCGCGCGACGCCGCCATTGCAGCCATCGAAGGCGCCTTCGCCGCGGGCAAGCCGATCCGCGGCTTCGAGGCGGACGACGCGGCGCGAGGCGTGATTCGCGCGGCCGGCCTGGGCGAGTTCTTCACCCATCGCACCGGGCACAACATCGGCCCGGAGATCCATGGCGCGGGCGCGCACCTCGACAATCTCGAGACCCACGACCAGCGGCGCATTTTGCCGCACACCTGTTTTTCCGTCGAGCCGGGCGTGTATCTGCCCGAGTTCGGCGTGCGCAGCGAGGTGAACATGATGACCGCGCCGGGCAAGGCGTGGGTGACGGGCGCGATCCAGCGCGAGCTGGTAAGAATTTAGATTTGGATGCGCAAACGGTTTGAACCAGGGCACAATTTTGCAAGCGGAGAGAAAATTCTCCCCAAGAAGCTCGAAGTGTCAGGGCACGACTTCAGTCGCGCCAAAGGAGACGCGACACAGACTCGGCCTTCAGGCCCTGCGGTCCGATTCTTGCCTTGAGCATGGACGAGACAGACTCTAAGCAAAAGCAGCTTCTGCCTCGTCTTTTCAGGTAAGGCGAGTTCGTCTAACCTTGCAAGGGTGTCCGCGCAATGAGAAGGCTTTTCCTCATTTCGCTCGCAGCCTGCGCCGGCCTGCACGCGCAGACGGTGCCGCAGGCCACCGATCTGCCCAGTCACCCCTTCTTCATCAAAGACACCTGGTACATCGGCGGAACGGGCACGTGGGACTACCTGACCATGGACTCGCAGGCTGACCGGCTCTATATCGCGCACGGCACCACGGTGCAGGTGGTCGACGCGAGCACGGGCGCTCTCCTGGGGACGATCGGCGGTTTTTACGAGGCGCGCCAGGTGGTGCTCGACGATACCGGGCAACTGGGGTTCATCAGCGATGGCGGGCAGGGCAAGGTGGCGGTCTTCGACCGGCAGACGCTCAAAAAGGTGGCGGAGATCGATACGGGGGCGAATCCGCGCTCCATGGTCTACGACCCGTTGACCAAGCTGCTGTTTGTGGTGCGCGCGAACCCGCCTGCGGAAACCCCCGCAGAGGCGCAGATGGAACAGCCGACTCGGCGAAGGCCGCCCGCGCGCGAGGGCCCGCCGGCAGAGGCGCACACCGAGTCGAAGGTGACCGTCATCGACACGCAGACGGAGACGGTCATCGGAGAGATTTCCCTTCCCGGCCTGCTGGGCTTTTCCGTGGGCGACGAGAACGACAATGTGTACATCAGCGCAACGGACCGCAACGCGGTGTACCGCTTCGATGCGCAGGCCGTGGCGGCGCTGGTGCGCGATCCGTCGGGGAGCGAAGCCGGCGTGAAACCGGCCGCGGGATCGAGCCCGGAGGCGGGCTCGGAGACGAGCCCGGAGACGGGCCCGGAAGCGCCAAAACCCCCGGCGCCGGTGGCGCTCGACTGGACGGCCGGCGTGCGTGCCGACAATCCGGCTGACGGCCACCTGAGCGTCTTCAGCCTGAGCCCGGAGTGCGCGGACCCCACCAGCCTGGCCATGGACAACGCGCACATGCGCCTGTTTGTGGCCTGCGGCAACCGCAGGCTGGTGGTGATGAACGCGATGGACGGCAACAAAGTCACCACGCTGCCCATCGGGCCGGGAGTGGATGCGGTCGGCTACGATCAGGAGCGCGGCCTCATCTTCACCGCCAACGGCGGTGCGGAGGGGAGCATGACCATCATTCGCCAGGACGTGACCGACTCCTACGCGGTGATTCAGACGCTGCCCACCCGGCAGCGCGCTGGCGAACTCGCCGTGGATGCGGAGACGGGCGCTCTCTATTCGGTAACGGATTACCTGGGCGTCCCGCTGGACAAGCCCGGCGGCATTGGAACGCTGGTGCAGACTCCCGTGAAGGGCAGCTTCCAGGTGCTGGAGATTGCGAACTGAGGCGGCTCTGGTGCCTTGTCCCTCAAACTTCTGACACCATAACCGCTGTCATTCTGAACGAACGGGGCCCCAAGCGCAGCCCGCTTTGGGGGGTGGTGAGTGAAGAATCTGCGGTCGCTTTTGGGTAAGAGCTTCAGAGATGTTTCTTTCAAACTCGGCCATTCACGAAAATGGGCCTTGTAACAAGGGCACGGCTTCAGCCGGGCCACAGTCGCCTTGCAAAATTCTGGGGGCTTTCAGCCCCTGAAAAAGGGTCCTTTCAATCCAACCCACCGCTCCCGATCGAGAGGCGCCGCCTAAGGCATTCGCTGCGCGATCGGACTTATTTCTGCTTCGGCTGCGTGCTCGACTGCGTGCCCGGCTGTGGCTGTTGTCCATTGTTGGTAATGTCCTGGCCGTTGTAAAGGATGGTCGTCGTGGTGCCGAAGCGCTTGTAATCGGCGTATTTCACGGTCTCCCGGATGTGCACGTCCTCGTTCATGTAGCCGTTGCCCCCGGCGAAGTGGAGCATGCCCTCGCCCTTGGTATAAACAGGGAACCAATACTGGCCGTCGATCTGCTGGCGCCAGGTGATGAACGGCGGATGCAGATCCGCATTGCCGCGCCGCGTGTCGTCGGGAACCATGCGGCCGTCGGAGACGACGATCTGCAGTGCGCTCGCGTCCACCCAGATGCGGCCCTCGAAGCGGCGAATTTTCTTATCGATGATCTTGGGCGCCACGTCGAAGACGTAGCAGTCCACCTGGTCGATCCTCTGCCGCCCTATGTATTTCACGTCATACTGGGAAAGATTGTCGGGGGTCAGCACGAAGGTGTAGTTGCGCTGGATGTCCTGGAGATCGGTGGGAGTCATGAGGATTCCTCCCTGATCGAGAGTGCTGGCCGGCGCGTACACCACCTTTTCCGTGCGGTCGCCGCTGGGATCGAAGATCACGTCGTCGACTTCGTAATACTGGCCGCTCACTTTATGCGTGTCGTCATCGATCGTCTGCACGCTCGCGGTGCGGCGATAGGTGTAATGGTCGAGTGCGTTCTGAAACTCCTGCTCTTTCTCTGAAAACTGCTTGACGATCTGATCGACGGGAACGGCGGGCTGGTCGAGATTCATGGGACCGAAGCCGGAGTCGAGAGGCATGGGCGTGAAGCTGTCCTTGTCCTGCGCCGCAGCAGCGGAAAGGCACGCCGAAGCGGCGAAAGTCAGGACCAGAAAAACGATGCGGCTGGGGGTGCGCATTGGTTTAACTCCTCCGGGGCTGGCGCGCACCGGGGTGCGGCCACTTGGGTCATTTTCGGCCGGGCGCCTGCGGTTTTCAAGGGACGGTGCGCCGGATTCCGGCCGGAACGAGAGATCGCAGAGACTCAACTCTCCTGCAACTTTAGACGCATGTACAGCCTCGCGGGGAGAATGAAGAATTTACCCTGAGGGATTGCGCGCCTAAAATCGGCCCCGTCGTGCGTTTACGGAGAGCTGGAAACCGGTGATTCAAGCGCCCATCCCGATATGGAATCGCAGGAATCTACTTTGCCGGGCCCTGAAATAGAAGGAGAATTTCGGCTCTCATGCCCGATATAGGTTATACACCAGCGCTTTTCCTCACGGCACTTTTGCTTCCCGCCTTCGGGTATCTCTATCTGCGCTATCGCGATGCGCGTACCCTCCTCTGGTTCCTCGGCTTCTTTTTTTCTCTGCTTGCCGGGCTGCGCTTTTTCGCGGCCGGCCGGGAGCTCCAGCATCCCTGGCTTCTGGCAGCCGGACAATGCTCCATCCAGATCAGCTCGGCGCTGTTTCTGGCCTCGCTTTCGCCGCTCAAGTTCCGCATGGGCAGGTTCCAGATTTTTTATGTCATTCCTTACATCCTGCCGCTGGTCGTCTATTCCATCCTCCTTTACGGCGTCTACGGCGGCGTAGAACCGCGGGGACCGTCTCTTCTGCTGTTTTCCGCGCTCGGCCTCATCTGCCTGTGCTCGGCGCTTTCCTGGGGCGCGGAGCCGAACATCATGCCTTCCTGGGTGGGGATGTCCACCTGCGCCGCGCTGGGATGCATCGCATTCTGGACCTTCTTCGTCGCCGGGGCGGCGCGGACGCTCACGCTTGTGGAAGCGGCCAACCTGCTTCTGGCCGCCATGTTCATCGTCTTCGTCTATCGCCGCTTTTCCCCCGGCGTGCTCTTGAGCGTGGCCGGCTTTGCGGCGTGGTCGTTCGACATTCTTGAGGCCATTCCGGCCATCGCGCAAACTCCCGCAACGCATCCTGAGCTCAGCCGCGTCTTGGAAATGGGCAAGGGGCTGGCGGCGCTGGGCATGATCGTGCTCGCTCTTGAAGACGAGCTGGCCTCGAACCAGGCCGCGCAGGAGCGGGAGCGGCGGGCAAGACGCGAGCTCGAGGCTTACTCGAACCTGGTGCTGGCGCACCGGCGCGTCGAGGATTTCGATCACCAGGGAAGCGAAATCTGCGAAGTGGTGGCGGAGCACAGCCGCTTTCGGCAGGCGGCGCTGCTCCTGCACGACGCCGGCAAGTTTCGGCTGGCCGGCTCAGCCGGTCTGGATGCCGCCACCGCCAAGGCGCTCGCCGAGCTGGCCCGGCGGATTCCGGCGTCCGGCTTTCTTTCCGCCGGCTCGTCGCCCTCCGCGGTTGAGCAAAGCCTGACGGTGCGTCTCGATCTCGACCCCTGGCTAAGGCCCGGCGATGACCTGAAACGGCTGCGGTTCACCTCCGTGCTGGCCGTGCCCATCGCCAGCCGGGCATCGACGGAAGGCGCGCTCCTGCTTGCCGGAATGCGCGCGGGCAAGATTATGCCGGGCCGCAAATCCGAGCCGCTGCGGCTCGACGATCTGCTGCCTCTCGAGTTGCTTGCCGGCCGGCTGCAGGCCACCCGCAGCCAGACCATCATGATGGAGAAGCTCGTCGACTCGGAGAAGTTCTCGCACCTCGGCCAGCTTGCGGCCAACGTCACCCACGAGCTCAACAACCCGCTGACAGTGGTGCTCGGCTACGCCACGCTGCTCGGGGAAACCTCCGCGTTGCCGGCGCAGGATCGCAAGGCTCTGGATGCGATTCTGGCCGAGGCGCGGCACATGCGCTCCACGCTCGAAAGCCTGGCGCGCATCGCGCGGCCCTTCGGCGACCAGCAGGCCGCGGTCTCCGTCTCCGAGCTGCTCTCCGATATGGGCGAGCTGCATCGCTCCGAGTTCCTGAGCCGCTCCATCGAGTTCCGGCTGAACATTGCGCCCGCGTTGCCGCGCGTGCTCTGCAGCCCGCACCAGTTGCGCCAGGCCGTGCGCCATTGCCTGCAGTTTGCCATGGACGCCGTCGAAAATCCCGCGCCATCCTTCGAGGAGCCGAAGACCATCCGCGTCGAAGCGGCCAGCGAAGGCGACCGCGTGCAGATTCTCGTCGGCCACTCGGGGCCGAGCTTTGCCAATCCCGAGCGCGCCTTCGATCCCTTTGCCGCCGCGCCCGCTGACGCAGAAGACTCGAGCCTTGGCCTGAGCCTGTGCGCCACGCTGCTCAAAGACAACAATGGCCGCGCGATGGCGGTCAATCTTGAGCCCAAAGGCGCCGCCATCATCCTTGAGCTCAAAGCCGCGTAAAATGGCTGCATCCGATTCTCCTCTTTAGAGCGCGAGCATAATGTCATCTCAGGAACCCCAGCCGGCGTCCGAGACGGCGCCACCGAAACTCGACCCGACGACAGCGAACATCGGGCTCTCGGCGCTCGCGGTTGCGGCGGCTGTCGGCTTCTATTTCGGCGGCGGAGCCTTGCGCCTGGCATCGGCGGCTGTGTTGCTGCTGCTTCCCGGCGTGCTGATTTTCCTGGTCAATCGGGAGCCGCTGCTCTATGGGCTTATCAGGCCGAAGCGCGATCCGCGCACCGATCTCGACTTTGCTTTCTTCGCGTGCGGGGCCGGTCCGCTCCTCGGGAACCTCGATATCCATTTTGTCGAAACCGTCAAGATGGTCGAATTCGCGGTGCTGATCGGGCTCTTGTGCTGCGTGCTCATCTTTGGCCCCGCGCGGAAGAACCCGAAATTCTGGTCCACCATATTCGGAATGTTTTTCCTAGGGTCCTTTGTTGGTTGGGGCTTTGCCGCCACGCTCGACAGTGCGCCTGACAGGTCAACCCCGGCGTACTACACAGCAATGGTCGAAGGCCAATACGAGACCTATCACCGCGGCGCCTCGTACCATATCGAGCTTGCTCCGTGGGGTCCGGAACTGGAGCCGCAAACCCTGGAGGTGTCGGCCTCTGTGTACCGCCGCGCCTCGATCGGCGTGCCGATGTGTATCGAGTTACGCCTGGGTCTATTGCGCGTGCAGTGGTATCAATTTGTGCCCTGTGAGGATGAAACCTGGCAATAAACGCTCGGGCCTATTCTCGATCCACCTGGCGTGAGGCTCATCCCCCCATTGCAAACTTCCGCGCAGCCTCGAGCAATTTCGCCACCGACTCCTTCGAGCACGACTCGGTATAAATGCGCAGCAGCGGCTCGGTGCCGCTGGCGCGCAGCAGCAGCCACGTCTCGGCCGCGTTCGGCTTCGACTTCGCCTCGGGATTGTCTAGATAGAACTTCACGCCATCGAGCGTCTCCGTGCGCAGAATCGGCATGCCTGTAAACACGGCGTCTCCGGCTGCAAGCGCCTTGGCCCGCGCAATGGCCGCATTCTTGACGTCGTCCGCAATATGCAGATCGATGCGCCCGTACT
>JASHTS010000125.1 GCA_030040425.1 Acidobacteriaceae bacterium
CATCGCTCCGGCGTCGGGGTATTCGCAATCAAACGGATTCCTAAAGGAATGCCAATCTTTGCCGGTGAGAATGAAGAGGTGATCTGGATCACCAAATCGTCTATCCCAAAAAATGGGCCTCTCAGGAAAGTATATGATGACTTCGCGATCATCGAGGGTGACTTCTATGGCTGCCCAATTTCCTTTAATCGACTTACACCGGCGTGGTTCCTAAATGAATCGAAACGGCCGAACTCACGGTGCGACGACAACTACACCTTCCTCGCGATTCGGGATATTTCCGCCGGGGAAGAGGTAACGGTTGACTACTCAACTTTCAGCGACTACCCGACGAGGCCAGCGCCGTCGGGCGTGTCAAAACATTGAGCGCATGCAAGACAACTTTGGAAACCCGAGTAACAAAGAACAGAATTAGCTGTGGCCCTCAATTGGAAGTTCGCCCGAGAGAACATTGAACGCTGTAAGTCCGCGCTCCCGCAGCGTGCGCACGCTCAGCGCGTCGTGCCGCTTTGCCAGCCGCCGTCCGTTGCGATCTGCGACCAGCGCGCAATGGAACCACGCAGGATTCTCGTAGCCCAGCGCGCGGTTGAGCAGAATTTGCCGCGCCGTAGATTTAAGCAGGTCGGCCCCCCGCACCACCTCGGTGATGCGCATCTGGGCATCATCCACCACACAGGCAAGCTGATAGCTCGCAGCGCCATCGCGCCGCATGACGACAAAATCGCCGAAGTCCGCGCCGGCCACGAACCGCTGCGGTCCCAGGTTCGCGTCCACAAACTCGATTGCCTCGCCATCCGGCACGCGAAACCGCCAGTTGACGCCGGCTCCCCCAGCCACATTCTCCGTCCAAAAATCCGCTCCATGCAATGGTGCTCCAGGCAACGGCAGTGGCAGGGAACGGCACGTTCCCGGATACAGCGGCTCATCGTCGTCGGCTTCATGCGGCGCCCCCGTTGCCGCGGCCAGATCCTTGCGCGAGCAGCGGCACGGAAAAAGAAACCCGCGCTCCACCAATGTGCGCCAGGCGGCGCGATAAACCCCGCCCCGCTCGCTCTGCGCGTAGGGCGCATACGCCCCACCCGCATCCGGACCCTCCTGCCAATCAATGCCCAGCCAGCGCAGGTCTTCGATCGCCGCTTCGGCATAAACGCGTCGGCTCCGCTCGGGATCGAGATCCTCCATGCGCAGCACCAGTGTGCCGCCGGCCGCGCGCGCCCGCTCGAATGCCGTGAAGAATGTCCGTGCGTGCCCCGCGTGCAGAAACCCCGTGGGCGACGGCGCAATCCGCCCGCGATAAGAAAGTTTCGAAGTGGATGCCGCGTCGCCCACCCCCACTAGTCTAGGCGGCAGGCGGTAGATTTCCGATCAAGAAGGCCGTTGTCGTCCTGAGCGGAGCCGGTGCGTTTTGCGCACCTGCGAAGTCGAAGGTTCTGCGGTTGCTTTTCGGCGGTTCGGTCACACATGGCGCCCAGTTCAGCGAATTCTCGAAAACGCTCCGCGTCGGCGCGGCAATGGCGGGCACGGCTCGCGCCGCCGCAATGCGAATTCAAATCGCCTCAGTCGGACTTGTCCTGATCGTGATGGCTGTATCGACCGATGGTGTCGTTCAGGTGATCGGGATCCACGGAAACCTGCACCACGTCCATCTCGTGCCCGTCGAGATCCAGCACAAAGAGGCCCATGCGGCTGCCTTCGGGATGCGCGAAGATCAGCGTCTGCTCGCCGTTGCGGTGATTTGTCTCGCGCACGATCCGTTCCCATCCCTGGCCAAGCTTCTCTTCGACCATGCGGTTCAGCTCGTCCCCATCCACTTGCGCGGAAAAATTGTCGAACTCGGCCACGTGCAGCCCGCTCACGCCGCCCTGCGTGGCCTTGCGCGCCACCAGGCTCACGACGCAAAGCAGCGGAATGCGCGTGGCATGGGCATGGTAGCGATTCTCCATGGAGCTCACCACGCCGTCGAACCCTCCGCCGCTCCGGGCCAGCACCACCGCCGGCACCACGAGAACAACCAAAAGAACCGGCACCAGCCACGCAACCCAACCCAGGCGTCTCATTGCGTACCGCCTTCCTTGGCTCTCTTGTCCGCTTTGTCCTTCTCTTGCACATTCTTTTGCACGTCGCCCAATTGGCTCAATCCGCCAAGTCCCTTGAGCGCGCCCAGCTGGTCCATGCGAATGGGACCCAGGATCAGCACGATGCTCAGCTCCTTGGGCTCCGCCGACAAAATGAACATGCCGTGCGGCTCGCCGTTGACCATCTTCACCATCACGTCGGTCGATTCGCCGTTCTTCTTCTCGCGGTCGCGCACCATCGGCGTCCACTCGCTGGTCTCGAAATACTGGCGCAGCTTGTCCACCTCGTCCGGCGAGTACTCGCCTTCCTTGTCGAACTCGTAATCGCGCACGTAAATCCCATCCAGCCCCTGAATGAGCTGCCGCGTGGCCGCATCGTCGCCGTCCTTGTCATTCATGAACTTGGCCGCGAAAGCAAGCATGTTCTTGCCCAGCGTCACCTCGGTCACGTCGGAGGCCTTCGCCGCCAGCTCCTTCTCAACCGCCGGCTCCAGGGGAAACGGCGATGGGCTCGACCCCGTCTGCGCCGTCACCGGAACAACGAGCCCCAGCACCGTCGGCACAATCATCAAAATAATCTTCCTCATCACGAACCTTCTCCTTCGCTTTTCCCGCTATTTCGAATCCTGCTCCCGATTCGCGAGCTGCGCGTTCATCGCGTCCAGCGCATGGCTGGCGATGCGCAGCGCCGTGAACACCTCTGCGCGCGCCCGCTCGCCTCTGCGCCGCTCCACCGCGCTGCGCCACGCAAACGCCCCGCCTAGCGCAGCGGCCAGCACAAGGCTTGCCGCCAGCCTTTCAAGAAAAATCACGCGATGCCGCAGCCGTTCCGTGTTCTGCCGCCGCCTCCGGTTCAGAACCTTTCCCTTCAGGCTGGGAGGCGCGGGCCGCCGCTCCAGCGCCTGGCGCAGCTCGCGCTCAAAGTCGCTGCCCGGCTCGTTTCTCGGTCCCGCATCGTCCCTTCGCTCAGGTCCCACGCATGAACTCCTTCAGATGATTCTCCGCCTTCGCCCGCAGCAGCTTCAGCCCGCGCTGCAGGTTGCTCTTTACCGTGGCCAGCGGTGCATCCAGCGTCTGCGCAATCTCTTCGGGCGTCAAATCCTCCTGGTAGCGCAAAATCAGCGCCGCGCGCTGCGGCCCGGGCAGCGTGGCCATCAACCGTTCGAGCCGCGCTGCCAGCGGCGAATTGCCTTCCTGCTCCGGCGCGCCGTGATTCTCATTGAGCTCCACCCACAGATCCACGCCGCGTACCCGCCGCCGGCGCAGCGCATCGGCCGCCCGGTTCACGGTTACGCGCCGCAGCCAGAAGCAGCAATGCAGCGGACTTTCCATTCTTCCCAGATGCTTGTCCAGCTCCAGAAAAACATCCTGCGCAATCTCTTCCGCCAGTCCGCGATCTCCCGTCATGCGCAGCGCCAGCGAGAAGACCATCGACTGGTGCTCGTCTATGAGTTGCTCGAACTCGGGCTGCCAGTCGCGGGCCATGGGCTGCGCTTCTACCTTCTTATCCGCACGCAGGCGCGGATCGGGATGCAGAGAATTACGCGGGAACGCGGAAAAAGTTCAGGGAAGCCGGAGAGCGGCCCGGTGCCATGCAAGAAAAGGACCCGTTTGAAACCCGCGTGCAAAATGCCGGTGACCTACACTGAAGGTGTATGCGCCGGCCCCTTCTTCTCCTTGGACTCCTTGCTGTTACATACGGTAGCACCTACGCCCAGTGGGCGATGGAAGACTCCGGCACCACGGCCGATCTGCGCGGCATCGACAACGT
>JASHTS010000126.1 GCA_030040425.1 Acidobacteriaceae bacterium
CCCGCCTAAGCCGATTACCCCATCCTTGCACGCCTTTGCGCAAGGGTGGGCATGGGAAACCACGCAAGGTGCCCGAGGTCTCAGGCGCGAATCCCTGCGAAAAACCACGCCGGAAATATGCAATCTGCGCGCAATCGGCACCGAATAAGGCGCGAAAAGCGCTCTCTCTGGGATTTCGAGCGGACTGTGCGCGCCCACGCGAACCTTTCTCGCAGCCTGTGTGCGCAGCGGGGTGGTCCCGCAGGTGTACCCCTCCGCGAACCGCAACCGGAGGAGCAAACATCCGCGCATTTTCGCAACCTTTTACGCGGACTTTTCGGCGCTTCCACTCACTCCATAAGCCAACATGCGAGCGCCCGTTCCCCAAGCCTCTTTCCCTGACCCCTGACCCCTGACCCCTACGCCCTCTTCCCTGCCTTTTCCGCCACGGCCAGCAGCGTCTGAAAATGCGGCGGCTCCGCTTCCTTGTCGACGAGCGTGGTTTCGATCTGCGTGAAGTCGGCGCGGGCGAGCATGGTTTCGAGGTCTGATTCCGAAAAGCCGAGCCACTCGTCGGCGTAAAGCTCGCGCGCCTCTTCAAAGCGGTGCCGCGCGAGGTCGAGGATAACCACGCGGCCGCCGGGCGCGAGAATCCGCGCGGCTTCGGCGAGGGCGCGCTCCGGATGCAGCGCGTGATGCAGCGACTGCGAAAAGAAGACAAGGTCCACTTCGCCGGCGCCGATGGGCACATCCTCGATGTCGCCGAGGCGGAAGTCGACGTTGGCGATCCCGTTGCGCCGCGCTTCTTCGCGGCCCACGTCGATCATGCGCGCCGATGCGTCGACGGCGATGACGCGCCTGGCGCGCTGCGCAAGCAGGAGCGCGAAGCTCCCCTCGCCGGCGCCCAGGTCGGCGATGGTGACGGGCGGGAGCAGCCGCAGCAGGGCCTCGGCGAGCGACTTCCAGGACTTGCCGGGAACGTAGTTGCGGTTGAGCCGGCCGGCAACGGAATCGAAAAAGGCGCGTGTCTTGTCCTGGCGCTTGCGCAGCACGCGCCCGCGGGCGGACCGGTCGCCGGCCGCTTCCGGGATATCCGCGACAGCCTGCGCGAGAATCCTGTCCAGAGGTCCGCCATCCGCAGGACGGCGGCGGTAGAGATTATTCTTGCCGGTGCGCCGGTCTTCCACCAGCCCGGCCTGCTTGAGCTGGGAAAGATGGGTGGAGATGGTGCTCTGCCCCATGGAGAGGATCTCCTGCAGCTCGGCAACCGAAAGCTCCTCTCCGTCCAAAAGAAGGAGAATGCGGAGGCGGTTGGGGTCGGCGGCCACGCGCAGGGTTTTTACAATGGAGGGCATTGACGGCATTTCATTTTTCTGATACATATCATTATATCACGATGGGACGATGGAAGCTGTGCTCCCCTTCGGCCCGAACGCGGGACGAGCAAAAGCGATCGACAAACCCTGATTCGTGAACGAGATAAGGAGAAGATCGAAGATGGCGACAACCCTGGAAGTGACGGAGCTGGGATACAAAGTGGCCGATCTGGGTCTGGCCGAGTGGGGCCGGAAAGAGATCGCGATTGCCGAACAGGAGATGCCGGGCCTGATGGCGATCCGGCACAAGTATGCGCCGCTGCAGCCGCTCAAGGGCGTGCGCGTGACAGGCTCCCTGCACATGACCATCCAGACGGCGGTGCTGATCGAGACGCTGACCTCGCTGGGCGCGGAGGTGCGCTGGGCGAGCTGCAACATCTTCTCCACGCAGGACCACGCCGCCGCCGCCATCGCCGCCACCGGCGTGCCGGTGTTCGCGTGGAAGGGCGAGACGCTGGAGGAGTACTGGTGGTGCACGTACCAGGCGCTCAATCACGCTGGCGGATTGGGGCCGCAACTGGTGGTTGACGATGGCGGCGATGTGACGCTGCTGATTCACAAGGGCTACGAGCTCGAAGAGGGCGACGGATGGGTGAACGCGCCCAGCGGCAACCACGAGGAGCACGTAATCAAGCAACTGCTCAAGCGCGTGCATGCAGACGATCCGCAGCATTGGCACAAGGTGGCCAGGGAATGGCGCGGGGTGAGCGAGGAGACCACGACGGGCGTGCACCGGCTCTACAAGATGATGGAAGCCGGCAAGCTGCTGGTGCCGGCGATCAACGTGAACGACTCCGTGACCAAAAGCAAGTTCGACAATTTATATGGATGCCGCGAGAGCCTGGCGGACGGCATCAAGCGCGCCACTGACGTGATGATGGCGGGCAAAGTAGCCGTGATCTGCGGTTACGGCGACGTGGGCAAGGGGTCGAGCCACTCGCTGCGCGGCATGGGCGCGCGCGTGATCGTGACCGAGATCGATCCCATCAACGCGCTGCAGGCGGCAATGGAAGGCTTCGAGGTGACCACGCTCGAAGACACGCTGGGGCGCGGCGATATTTACGTGACCTGCACCGGAAACACGGACATCATCACCCTCGAGCACATGAAGAAGATGAAGGACCAGGCCATCGTCTGCAACATCGGCCACTTCGATAACGAGATCCAGATGGACCGTCTCAACGCGGAAAAGGATGTGACCAAGACAAACATCAAGCCGCAGGTAGATAAGTACACCTTTCCCGACGGTCACGAGATCTTTGTTCTCGCCGAAGGACGCCTGGTGAACCTGGGCTGCGCCACGGGCCACCCGAGCTTTGTGATGAGCAACAGCTTTACCAACCAGACGCTGGCGCAGATCGATCTGTGGCGCAACAAGGACACCTACAAAGTAGCCGTGTACACGCTGCCCAAGAAGCTCGATGAAGAAGTGGCGCGGCTGCACCTCGAAAAAATCGGCGTGAAGCTGACCCAGCTTTCGCAGAAACAGGCGGACTACATCGGTGTGCCCGTGGAGGGTCCGTACAAGGCGGAGCATTACAGATACTAGGGATCAGGGAACAAGGAACAGGGATCAGAAAAACTCCTCTGAGCCTCACCCCTGTTCACTGTTCACTCATCATGAAGTCGCCACTTTCATTCTCGTTCGAGCTGTTTCCACCCCGGACTCCGGAGGCGCTGGCCAAGCTGCCGGCGGTGCTGAAGCAGCTGGCTGCGCTCAAGCCCGATTATTTCTCGGTGACGCATGGAGCGGGCGGGTCGAACCAGGATGGCACGTACGAGACGCTGCTCACGGTTGTCGAGCACACCGGTGTGGAGGTGGCGCCGCACCTGACCTGCGTAGGCTCGACGAGCGCCAATATTGCAGCGCAACTCGAGCGCTACCGGGCCGCAGGCGTCAAGCGCATCGTCGCGCTGCGCGGCGATCTGCCGGCCACGGCGATGAGCGCCTCGGCGCCGGGCGAGTTCCACTACGCCAACGAGCTGGTGAGCTTTATTCGCGAGACGCACGGGGACTGGTTCCGGATCGAGGTGGCCGCGTATCCGGAGATGCATCCGCAAGCACAGAACCCGGGCGCGGACTTCGAGAACTTCCGGCGCAAGGTGGAGGCGGGCGCGGACTCGGCGCTGACGCAGCTCTTCTATAACGCCGACGCCTACTTCGACTTTCTGGAGCGGTGCGCGCGCGCCGGGATCGCGATTCCCATTGTGCCCGGCATCATGCCCATTACAAGCTGCGCCAACGCGCAGCGCTTCTGCGCGGGGTGCGGCGCGGATTTGCCGCGCTGGGTGCGGCTGCGGCTCGAAGAGCTGCAGGAGGATAAGCCGGCCTTGCTCGACTTCGGTGTGGGCGTGGTGACGCGCCTCTGCGAGACGCTTTTGCGCGGCGGCGCGCCGGGGCTGCATTTCTACACCATCAATCAATCCGAGCCGACACTCAGGCTCTGGGCCAGTCTCGGGCTCGGTGTGACCGCAGGTTGACAAGTCAGCAAGCCGGCAGACGGATTCACTCCCCGAGTTTTTCCAGGCGCACAGCGCGGCCTTCTTTCGCCGAGGTGCGGGCGGCGTCGAGAATCTGCATCACGATCACGTTGGTGTCGAGCGCGCTCAGGTCGCCCTGGTCTTTGACCCGGCCGTCGAGGACGGCGGCGAGATAGTCGAGCGAGTTGCTCTCCGGCCCGGAAAGGTGCGGAGCCGTGACGAGCTGCTCGTCATGGTCGTGCTCGTGACGCAGGCGAAGCTGGTCTGCGCCAACGGTGATGGCATAGCCGGTTGCGCCGTAAACTTCCATATCCTTGCGGCTGAAGGGCCAGTTCCATGAGGCCTGAATCACCACTTGCGCGTGCGGGTACTGGAGGACGATGGTCGCGTCGTCGTCCACGCGCGGGTAGATCTCGGGCTTGTCGTGGTTGGTGATGGCGGTCACGGTGAGCGGGGTTTCGCCGCGCATGAGCCAGGTCATCAGGTCGACCCCATAGCAGCCGAAGTCGTAGAGCGCGCCGGCGCCGTTCTGCGCGGGGTCGGTGAGCCAGGCAAGAAACTCGGGCTGCACGCCGATCTCTTTGGGGCCCTGGTGGCCGTCGTTGATGACCACGCGGCGCACCTCGCCGAGTTGTCCCTGGCGCAGCTCGTCGTAGGCCGCCTTGTTGCTCGCATACCAGGTGGTCTCGTAGTTTACCAGGACATGGATTTTGTGGTAGCGCGCGATCTGGCGGATGGCGAGCGCATCATCGAGCGAGATGGTCAGCGGTTTCTCCACCATCACGGAGACGCCGTATTGCGCGGCGATGCCGATGGCGTGGCGATGCTCGCTGATGGGCGTGTAGACAAGCACGGCTTGGGGATGGGTGCGCTCGATCATGTTGGCTTCAGACTTGTAAAGGATAGTTTTGGGCAGGTCGAATTCCTGGCTGTATTTTGCAAGCAGCGCCGCGTCGGCGTCGGCGACGCCGACCAGCTGAACGTTGCCATGACTGGGCAGGGCGTGGAGGAAGCCTTCGACGTGGCCGTGCTCGAGTCCGACGATAGCTACGCGGAGCGGCTGGGCTTGCGCCGCGGCAGCAATGGGCGCGAAGGCGGCGAGAAGAGCGATGAAGGCGGGACGCAGACTCATGCGAGGAGTTCTCCTTTTTGACTGCGGATTGATTCTACGGCGGATCACGAAATCGAGTGTCCGCGGGATTTCGGGCGGCGTCGCCGCTCCCCGATGGTCGCCTTGACTTTGGACAAGCGCTCCTCGGATACGCCGCTTTTTCATCCGCTTCAAGAGGCCGTGCTCACGAGGGGTGGTTGGGATTCCGCGTTCCGGGACTTCATGTTGCGGGACGCAGCGCGAGGACGGAGCGCTCAAGCGCCCGCCGAAGTTTACGAAAAGAATTGCCGGAAGAGAGCAGGAGGGCTCAGACCGTCGTCCGATGCCTCTGGAAGCACGCGCGGCACAACACCGGGATGCCCCGGTTCGGCTTGAAGGGAACCCTGGTCAACATTCCGCACTCGGCGCAGGTAATGCTGGTTCCGCGGCGGGTCCATGGGACTCCGCTTCTGTGCTCGGCCCTGCATTTTTTGCAGCGCTTGGGATCGTTCAGGAACCCGCGCTCTTCAAAAAACAACTGTTCCGCGGCGCTGAAGACAAACTCTGCGCCGCAGTTGGTGCAACACAAGAACCTGTCGATGAGGACGGGCCAGCCGGTGGAGAGCACGCCCTTCCGCGCACATTCCCGTTGCGCCCGCTCACGCTCGGCGCGGGATTTTTCTCTCTCGGACTCCGCATCCTGCCGAAGCAAGGCGGATTGCTCCCGAAACCTTTGCGACTGGCGGAGGATGGAGCGGCTTCGGGCAATGAGGGACGCGACGTCGCCGACCCACGCGCGCGCGGAGGCGAAAGGCGGAACGATTAAATCGAATCCCGCCTCGGGAAGCGCCGTGGTCACGGCAGGCTCGCCGCCGGCGGTGAACGCGACCACGCTCCGTGTGCGGAAGAGGATCAAGGGAGCGGTCGAATGGGTGCGGGCGGCAAGAGCGGCGAGCGGGGTGGCGCCCTCTTCGAGGTCGGAGAGGGAGACGGCATCGTGTACGAACCCGGATTGAAGGGCATCGCGAAACTCGAGGAAAGATTCGCATCGATGGATGGAAAATCCCGCATTCCTGAGAATAGGAAAGCGATGGGAAAGCTCTTCTCCGAAATGAAGAATGCTCGAAGCCATCCGGAGGCCCTCGAAGACGGTACCCGGGGAAACGCGGTGTGCGGGGGTTATGCTTGCATCTTGACGGCCATTTTCGGCTGTTGTCAAGAAAATTTGAAAGTTGCAACGCGGCGCCTCGCGGTCTGCCGGACGGGTTCTACGAGTCCGAAAGCCGGTGGTTCCGCAGGCCGCCAGTGGCCTGAAAGCCGCTGCTCCTGCCGCTTTCCAGTTTCGCCGAGGACCGGTCCGAACGGGCAGGAGTGGGGGGGCGGGCTTTTGGCTCCCGTGCCCCTTCCAGGCGAACTCTCACTCTCCATGCATGTATCGCCGATAACTCCTTCAACTAATGGGCCATCGGCTACCCCTGTTTGTTGGATGGGATGGGGCGCGGAAGATTTGGAAGCATGGAGAAGAAGTGGGCGCTCGGAGTGTGCTTCGCGTGGATGCGCGGGCCGGGGATGAATTAATCCGACGCCAAGTTGAGGTTGAAAGTGGGCTTACTGGTTGCGCAAGCGTCTCCTGGTGTTGACCTCGCTCAAGCCGGCGGCGCGCGGACACGGTCGCAGGCGTGGATGTACTACCTGCTGTTTTTCGTCTCGGGATTCCCTGCCCTCCTCTATCAAATCATCTGGCAGCGGACGCTGTTTACCCTGTTCGGCACGAACGTGCAGTCGGTCACGCTGGTGGTCACGGTCTTCATGCTGGGGCTGGGTTTGGGCAGCCTGGCCGGGGGCGTGGTGTCTGCCCGCAAAAATGCACGGCTGCTGGCGTTGTTTGGCGTAGCCGAATTGTGCGTAGGCGCATTTGGCGCGGGCTCGCTGGGGCTCTTTCATTGGGTGGCCTCGTTTACGGCAGGTAAATCGCTGGCGACCACCGGGGTGGTTGCCTTCGCTCTGCTGCTGGTTCCCACGCTGCTGATGGGGTGCACGCTGCCGCTGCTCTCCGAGCATTTTGTCCGGCGCACGGGAAACGTGGGCGAATCGGTTGGCCTGCTATATAGCGTGAACACGCTGGGCTCCGCGCTGGCCTGCCTGCTGGCCGCGCATTTCCTGATGCATGCGCTGGGCGAATCGGGAGCGGTGCACGTGGCCGTCTGCCTGAATGTTGTGGTGGGCACGTGCGCCCTGGCGCTGCAGAGGCTGCCGGCAGCAGCAGAATCAGAAGGGGACGCGCGAGCGAGATTCAAGACGGCGGCCGAGCCGCACCGGACGATTCCCCTCGGTGCGGGAATGCTGCTGGCGGGCACCACGGGTTTTGTGGCGCTGGCCTACGAGATTGTCTGGTACAGGCTCTATGCGTTTGCATCGGGAGGAACGGCGCAGTGCTTTGCGCAGGTGCTGGCCTACTACCTCTTCGGGATCGCCTACGGAGCCTCCGCGGTGCGGTCAGCGAGCCGAGACAAGCTGGGCAACGACAGCCGGAAGGCGATGGCGGCCGGCGCCGAGGTGACGCTGCTGGCGGGCATCGGCGCCTTTCTCATGGGGCCGCTGCTGGGCGTGTGGGTGAGCCACGTGCTGATTGTTCCGGTGTTCGCCATCTTCGCCTTCGCCGCGCTGCTGGGCGCGCTGTTTCCGCTGCTGGCGCACGCCACGATCGATCCCGCAGACAAGGTCGGGCGTGGGGTGGGCCTGCTTTACCTGAGCAACATTCTGGGCTCGACTCTGGGCAGTTTTCTGGTCGGGTTTGTGGTTCTCGACCATTGGTCGACCCGCGCCACCTCGGTTTTTCTGCTGGCGCTGGGTGTGGCGATCGCTTTTGTGTTTGCCGCGTTTGCGGGGCCGCGCGCGAGAAAGGGCTTCCTTGCTGCCGAGTGCCTTGTCTGCGTGGCGCTCGCCGCTTGCGCCGGGCCGCTGTTTTCGAACATGTATGAAAGGCTTCTGTTCCGGAACACGTACAAGCCGGAGATGCATTTTGCCGAGACGGTGGAGAACCGGGAAGGCGTGATTGCCGTGTACCGGGGGAAGATGGAGCTGCCCTACGAGGTGGAGACCGTGTTCGGGGGCGGGGTTTATGACGGGCGCTTCAACACCGGTCTGCTGCACGACTCGAACGGACTGTTCCGGGTCTATGCCGTGACCGCCATGGGGCCGACGCCGCGCCATGTGCTGATGATCGGGTTGGCCTCGGGATCGTGGGCACAGGTGTTGGCCAACGATCCGGACGTCGAAGACTTCACCATCGTGGAGATCAACCCCGGGTACCTGCCCCTGATACGCGAGCGCGCGGAGGTGGCCAACCTTCTCACCAATCCCAAGGTGCACATCGTGATCGACGACGGGCGGCGCTGGCTGGTGGCACATCCGCAGCGGTTCGACGACATCGTGATGAATACAACCTATAACTGGCGCGCGAACAGCACGAATTTGCTCTCCGTGGAGTTTTTGCGCCTCGCCCGGGCGCACCTGAATCCTGGCGGCTTCCTGTTCTACAACACCACGTTCTCGCGTGAGGCGCTGGCGACGGGGATCAGTGAGTTCCCTTACGCGCTGCGCATTTCAAGCTTTCTGGCCGTGAGCGATAGCCCGCTGCACCTTGATAAGGACAGGTGGAGAGCAGTGCTGAGCGCCTATCGCATCGATGGCCAGCCGGTCTTCGATCTGCGCGATCCGTCCCAGCGCGCGGCCATGGAAAAGGTTCTTCACCTGGCGGATCAACTGGACCAGCCGGGGAGCAATCTCGAATCGAGGGCGAGCCTGGCAGCCCGGCTGCAGGGCGTCCGGGTAATCACAGACGACAACATGGCCACCGAATGGGTGGACCCGGACGGAGACCAGGGCGCGGCGGCGCATAACTGAGCTTCGAAGGCCATTGCTTCCTGCGGAAACGGGTCTTGCGCGGCTTCAGAATGCGCGCCTTCCGGCCGTTGCCACGAAGTGCATCGCAGCGATCGAACGTCCATCTCCGTGCAAACCTGTGGCAACCGATCCGGCGGCGTTGCCATCCCCTATAAAAATGCCATCGCGGCTGCGCTCGCTCAACGAATTGCGGTCTGCGATTGCAATGTATCTGCAAGTCCAGGGCCACGGTCGCAATTTCATTCGATCAGGAGTGTCTTCATGCACATTCGCCATTTTTTCGACCGCCGTTCCTTCGCCTCGCGCTTCGTTTTTTTTGCCGGCTGGGCTTTGCTCGCCTGCGGACTAGCGGCCGCCGGCCCGCGCAGCGTCCAGGCGCAATCGAAAGGCGACGCGTCCTTCGACTATAGCCGCCTGGGCGCCAACCTCTTTGAGCCCGGTACACCGGGGTTGAACGGATGGGAGGGCAACCTGCACATCGAAATGAAGCCGTTTGTGGGCGTGGAAGGCGACCTGGCCCACTACGGACTGGGCGCGACCAACACTGTGGCGCGGAGCACTACGTTTCTGTTTGGGCCGCGATTTACGCTCAAGGCGGCAGGCTTTCATATCTTCGGCCATGTCCTCATCGGCGGCGAGCACTCGGCGAACAATCCCCCGGCGGGAATGGGGAGCGTTTCGAACACGACCTACGCGTATGCGCTGGGCGGAGGTGTGGACGTGCCGGTTGTGCCCATCTTTGCCTGGCGGGTGCAGGTGGATCGGATCAGTGCGCCGACTGAGTCACCGGGAGGCGCAACCCATGCACGATTTACCACGGGGCCGGTTTTGCGGTTTTAGGAAAGGGCCAGGAAGTGTTCGTTTATCGGACATGTAAAGCCAGCGGGTTCCAAAGGGGACAACTCCGATCAGGTGTTTGCGAGGTTACGTGGCGATTACGGTGCGCGCGTGCCGCGGGTGCGCGCAGCCGGTTTGACCCCCTCGGTAAACCCTCTTACCATGGAATGAGCGATTTCCCCGGCCGAAGGTGCGCCCGAGCGGCAAAGGCGGCGGCGCAGTGCGGCGGATGAAGCAAGAAGGAAGCGCGGAGGCCCCGGCGAGGGTGCGTCCGGCGCAAAAGAGATTCATCCCATGTGCGTGAATGGGGTGTCATGATCGGGCGCCCATCACGCGCCCCCGGAAGGCGAAACGTTGAGCTCCCCGAGCACCGTCGAAGACAAATCCCTCCCTGAAACGGCCGGAGCGGGACAGGATTCGAGACCCGAAGGCCAACCCCACGAAGGCGAAGAACACGAAGGCCATGGGCAGGCTGGCCATCAGCACGGGCCCGTGCTCAATCCGGAGTGCACGCGCGAGTTGGCGGTGGAAGCGCCGGCCGAAGAGGTGTCGAAGGCCTTTCGCCGCGTGACGGCGAACTACCGCAAATATGCGCGCATCCCGGGATTCCGTCCGGGCAAGGTGCCGGAGACGGTGATCCGGCGCAAGTTCGCCAACGAGATCAGAAAGGAAGTCATCGACTCCCTGCTGCCTGAGCGCTTCAACAAGGCAGTGCAGGAGCAGGGCGTGCGCCCGGTGGGGCAGCCGCAGGTGACGGATCTCAAGCTGGAAGAGGGCGCGCCGCTGGTGGCCAAAGCGGTTTTCGAGTTTCTTCCCGAGTTCCCGATCGAAGGCTATCAGAGCGTAAAGGTCGAAAAGCCATCCGCAGACGTGACGGAAGAAGAGTTTGCGCGCGAGATCGAGCAACTGCGCGAGTCGCGGGTGACCATTGAGCCGGTCGAGGAAGACCGGCCGCTCAAGGATGGAGACTGGGCGCAGATCCGCTACAAGGGCGAGGTGCAAGGAGATGCTGAGGCCCCGCCTGTAAGCGGAGAGGACTCGCTCGTGGAGGTAGGCGGAAAGGATACGGTCGAAGCATTTTCGAGCGTGCTGCGCGGGGCAAAAGTGGGCCAGGAGCTGAAGGCCGAAGTAGTGTATCCGGCCGATTATGGCGAGCCCAAGCTCGCCGGCAAGACGGTAGGCTACGAGCTCGAAGTAAAGGGAATCAAGAAACGCACTCTGCCGGAACTGGACGACGAATTCGCGCGGGAGATCGGCGACTATGCGAGCTATGCCGACCTGGAGGCGCGCGTGCGCGAGCACCTGGCCGGCCGCAAACGGCGTGCGGCGGAGAATGAGACCAAGGAGCGGTTGTTTGCGGCACTGGCTGAGCGATTTCCCTTCCCCGTGCCGGAATCGCTGGTGCAGGACCAGATTGATACCCGCCTGGAGCGGGGATTGCGCGCGCTTGCCGCCCAGGGCATGCGTGCGGAGCAGATGCGCAAGATGGACTTTGCGCGGCTCCGCGCCGCGCAGCGCGAGGCCGCCGTGGCCGAGGTAAAAACCGGGATCCTGCTCGACCGGATTGCCCGGGAAGAGAGGGTGGACGTGAGCGAGGAGGAGCTGGACCGGGAGCTGCAAATGGCTGCACTGCAAGCACGTGAGCCCCTCGATACCCTGAAAGTGCGATTGACGCAGGACGGCGGTATGGCTAGAATCCGGGAACAGCTGAGGCGCGAGAAAACCGCCAATCTGTTATTGGAAAAGCTGCCGGGTTAGGGCCCGGAAGACCGTTGCGGCCCAGGCGCGCCGGCGGGTCAAAACAGACCGGCACGGCAAACGAAAACGGGGCATAGCGTTAGCCCAACAGGCATGGCGGGAAAAACAGAAATATGGCTTTAGTACCCATGGTAGTTGAGCAGACGAGTCGGGGCGAGCGCGCCTACGACATCTATTCGCGCCTGCTGCGGGATAACATTATCTTTCTGGGTACGCCCATCGACGACCAGATTGCGAACCTGGTGGTGGCGCAGATGCTTTTCCTGCAAGGGGAAGACCCGGAGAAAGACATTTCGCTCTACATCAACTCGCCGGGGGGATCGATTACGGCGGGACTGGCGATTTACGACACCATGCAATTCATCAAGAACAGCGTGGTTACGTATTGCATCGGGCAGGCGGCGAGCATGGGGGCGTTTCTGCTGCTGGCCGGCAACAAAGGGAAGCGGTTTGCGCTGCCGAATTCGCGCATCCTGATCCATCAGCCGTCGATGGGGGGGTTGAGCGGGCAGGCGACCGATATCGATATTCATGCCCGGGAGATTTTGCGCATTCGCGAAATAACGAATACACTCATGGCTAAGCATACAGGCCAGCCTCTGGAGCGCATCGAGCGGGACGTGGAGCGCGACTTCATCATGAACGCGGAGCAGGCCAAAGAGTATGGGATCGTGGACGAGATTATCGACCGGCCGCGGGCGTAGAGTGAGAGAACAAGGAGCGGGATCAGCGATGGGGTTCATCGAAGAGGGGCGGCAATTGATCCAGGACTTCGCGACGCCAGAGATCCGCTCGATCGATGCTCGGCTTACAGCCCTCGAGAAGAAAATTGAGTCGATGGAAGGCACGATGGACCGGAATCACGTTCAGGTGATGGACACCCTGCACCGGAGGGAAAATTACAGCCAGCTTGCAGAGCGATTGGCCCGGCTGGAAAGCAAGATGCAGCACGTAGCGTAAGAGGAATTGGGGAGAGGACAAAGGGAAGTTCGTCCAAGGGGAGAAGACACAATGAAGACGCGCACGGGACCTGAAGAAGCGTTGCGCTGTTCGTTCTGCCATAAATCGCAGGACGCGGTGGCAAAGCTGATCTCTTCGCCCAGCGACTATCCGCGCGCTTACATCTGCGACGAGTGCGTCGCGGTCTGCAACTCGATCCTCGAGGACGACCGCGGCGAGGCGGCGCCGACGACACTGGCCGGCCACCTGCCGAAGCCGCAGGAGGTGAAGGGCTTTCTCGACGATTACGTGATCGGCCAGGATCAGACCAAGAAGAAGCTCGCCGTTGCCGTCTACAACCACTACAAGCGCGTGCAGATGAATCGCCTGCGCAACAACGAAGTGGAACTGGCCAAATCGAACATCCTGCTGATCGGACCTACGGGCTCGGGCAAGACGCTGCTGGCGCATACGCTGGCCAAGATGCTCGACGTGCCTTTCGCGATTGTGGATGCGACCACGCTGACCGAGGCCGGGTATGTGGGCGAGGACGTCGAAAACATTATCCTCAAGCTGCTGCAGGCCGCCGACGGCGACGTGACGCGGACCCAGCAAGGCATTATTTATATTGATGAGATCGACAAGATCGGGCGCAAGGACGAAAACCCCTCCATCACGCGCGACGTAAGCGGCGAAGGCGTGCAGCAGGCGCTCTTGAAGATTCTTGAAGGCACGGTGGCCAATGTGCCGCCGCAGGGCGGCAGAAAGCATCCTCACCAGGAGTTCACGGCGGTCGATACCACTAACATTCTCTTCATCTGCGGCGGCGCGTTTGTGGGGCTGGAGCGCGTGGTGGGCCGGCGCGTGGGCAAAAAGGCGCTGGGCTTCCGCACCATGGATGCCGAAGCCGATGCAGCGACCACACGTTCGCATCGCGATACCGAGCTGCTGCGCCGCACTGAACCACAAGATTTGATCAAGTACGGATTGATTCCGGAGTTCGTGGGACGGCTGCCGGTGATGGGCATCCTCGACGAGCTCGACGAGGCGGCGCTGATTGAAATTCTTACCAAGCCGCGCAACGCGATCCTCAAGCAATACCAGCGGCTGTTCGAGTATGAAAACGTGCGCCTGCACTTTACCAACGATGCCGTGACCGCCGTGGCGCGCGAGGCGCTGGCGCGCAAGGTGGGCGCGCGGGGGCTGCGCATGATCCTCGAAGAGCTGATGCTCGACCTGATGTATCACCTGCCGTCGAACAAGCGGGTACGCGATCTCGAAATCACCCGCGAAATGGTGGAGCGGCGGGATCTCTCGCTGTGCCTGCTGGAGAAGGCCGGATAGATTAAACCTGCTGTTGCAATCGACTGACCCTCACGCTGAGCGTGAGGGTTTTGTTTTGCGCCGAGCGAACATCCGCGAGGGCGGCGAGGACCGCAGCGGCTGTTTCAAAGTCTCTGGAGATAAACAATCGATTGTTTATTGAATTCGCGCTTGACGCGCGGCGGCCGCGTCTGGCTGAATGTTGTGAGGCTGCGGGGAGGGCCGCTGGACTCGCCATGAAAAAAGTTGCGCTCTGGGCTTGCTTAATTTTCGCCGGAATCTTCGGCATTGCAGTGCAGACCTGGGCTGCGTCCTATTATCCGCAGCGCCTCGACGATCGCAAGGCGATCTATCTCACTCCCGATTCATTTCCGGTGCATGCGGACGGCGTGGCGGACGATAGCGCGGCGATTCAGGTGGCGATTGATCGCGCCGCAGAACATGGCGAGGGGATTGTGTTTGTCCCGTCGGGACGGTACCGGGTGACGCGGACGATTTACGTGTGGCCGGCAGTGCGCGTGATCGGGTACGGAGAGACGCGGCCGGTATTTGTGCTCGCCGATAACACGCCGGGGTACCAGCAGGGGCTGGGCTACATGTTTCTGTTTGCGGGCGGGAAACCGCGCAGCGAGCCGCGCATCGATTTTGCCACCGGCCGGCCGGCGGAGCCGATTGCGGGAACGGTGCCTCCGGATGCATCGATCCCCGATGCAAACCCGGGCACGTTTTATTCGGCGATGAGCAACGTGGATTTCGAGATCGGGAAAGGAAATCCCGCAGCGGTTGCGATAAGGTTTCACGTGGCGCAGCATTGTTATCTGGCGCACATGGACTTCTGGATCGGGTCGGGGCTTGCGGCGCTCAAGGACATTGGCAACGAGGGCGAGGACCTGCACTTTCATGGCGGCCAATATGGCATTGTGACGGTGAGGCCATCGCCGGGATGGCAGTACACGTTGCTCGATTCAAGTTTCGACGGGCAGAGCCAGGCGGCGATCAGCGAGCACGAAGCAGGGCTGACGCTGATTCACGACACGTTCCGCAACGTGCCGCACGCCATCTCGATCGATCCCGATTATCCCGAAGAGCTCTGGGTGGCGCGGTCGCGGTTCGAGGAGATCAGCGGGCCGGCGATTGTCTTCGGCAATGAGAACAACGCGCGGACGGAGATCAATCTCGAGGACATCGCGTGCCGGGATGTGAAGGTTTTTGCCGAAATGCGCGAGAGCGGGAAGACGTTTGCAGGGCCGGCTGAGAACTACGTGGTGAGGCAGTTCTCGCACGGACTGATGCTCGAGAACGCCGCGGACTGGGGCAGCATCGAGACGAAGTTCGATGCGCAGGCTGTGGAGGCGCTGCCCGACGCCGGCGAAAATGCGATCCGCGCGCTGCCGCCGGCGGAGACCTGGGTGAACCTGCAGACGCTGGGCGTGAAGGGCGATGGGGTGACGGACGATACGGCAGCGATCCAGAAAGCGATTGAAGAGCATCCGGTGCTGTATATCCCCATGGGACGGTACCTGGTGACGGACACGATTCATCTGCGGCCGGATACGGTGCTGATCGGGCTGCATCCGAGCATGACGCAGTTCGATTTGAAGGATGAGAGCCCGGGGTTTCAGGGCGTGGGCGGACCGCGCGCGCTGCTGGAGGCGCCGAAAGGCGGGCACAACATTGTGACCGGGATGGGGCTGTTTACGGGCGGGATCAACGATCGCGCGGTGGGCGCGCTGTGGATGGCAGGAGCCGACTCGCTGATGGACGACGTGCGCTTTCTGGGCGGTCACGGGACCAACGACGCGGAGGGCAGGCGGATGAATCCATACAACAGCACGCACACGGGCGATCCGAATCCGCGCTACCGGTGGGATGCGCAGTATCCGAGTTTGTGGATCACGAATGGCGGAGGAGGGACGTTCGCGGATATCTGGACGCCGGACACGTTTGCCGAAGCGGGCCTGCTGATTTCCGATACGTCGACACCGGGATTTGTGTACGAACTCTCGTGCGAGCATCATGTGCGCAACGAGATCAAGCTGGATGGCGCGGCAAACTGGGAACTGGACGCGCTGCAGACCGAGGAGGAACGCGGCGAGAGCCCGGATGCACTGCCGATCGAGATCGACCGGTCAAAGAACATCACGCTGGCGAATTATCACGGATATCGCGTGATCAGCAGCTATGCGCCGTTTCCGTATGCCGTGAAAGTGTCGGAGTCGGCCGGAATTCATATCCGCAATATGCACGTGGACAGCAACAGCAAGGTGTCGTTCGATAACTCGGTCTTCGACGCGACGCAGCACGCCGAAGTGCGGGCGCGCGAGTTTGCACTGCTCGATATGACCGGAGAAGCGACGAGCGCAGCGCCGGCGGTTGCTTCAGAGGTACTGGCTCCCGGCGCGAAGGTGGAGAAGCTGGCGGATGGATTTTTCTCGATTTCCGGCGGCGCGGTGGATGCGAAGGGCGATCTCTATTTTGTAGACACGCACTGGCAGCGGATTTACCGCTGGAATGCAGATACGCGCGAGGCGGAGGTGATCGCGAGCGATCCGCTGGAGCCCGAGAACCTGGCTTTCGACAAGGCGGGGGAGTTGCTGGTGGTGTCGCGCAGCGGGGCAGGGACGGTGTATGCGCTCAGGCCGGATGGGCCGGTGGGCGAGATCACGATGATTGGGCAACAGGCGGCGAAGGAGCGCGGCCGGACGGAGGAGTATTTGCCGGCGGGCGTGTATGAGCTGCATCAGTTCTCGAGCCCGCGCGGATGGCAGTATGTTGCGCCGGATGGGAGCGCGTACATTTCGGCGGGCGACGAGTTTGTGCAGGGACACATGGAATGGGGCACGAAGATGGCCGACCTGCTGCGGACCTTTGGACTCGAAAGAGCTGTCCCGGGTAAGCCGTTTTATGTGACCGCCGAGAACGAGGAGAAAACCTACAAAGGAACGGTGACGGCGACGGGTTCAGTAATGGATTTCAAGCTGTTTACGGAGACGGGCGGCGAAAGCGTGGTGGAGGATGAGCGCGGACGGGTCTACATTGCCGCGGGGCAGATCCTGGTGTATTCGCCGGAGGGGAAGATGCTGGAACGGATCGATGTGCCGGAGCGGCCGATTGACTTGGTGTTTGGCGGAGCGGACCGAAAGACGCTGTTTATCTTGACGCATCATGCGCTGTATGCGGTGAGAACGGAGGCGGCGGGATGGTGAAGATCGGCTCGCTGAAAGCCGGATTGAAATGGTCGAGGTTGCCGCGTGTCTCTCCCGATTCGCGCTTGCCAAGCATGATTGCCGTAAGCGCGTTGCTTGCCGCAGCGGCAATCGGCTGGTGCCAGACGGCTCGGCCGGCCTTCGATGTGGCCTCGGTTCGGCCCAGCGCGCACACGGTGGGGCCGGACTACAACAACCAGATCAGCTGGACTGCCGAGGGCCTCACGGCCAGAAACGCCACGCTCAGGCGGCTGATTGCCGATGCCTGGAAGCTTCAGCTCGACCAGGTCATCGGGCCGCCGTGGCTCGACCGCAATGAGTATGACATTGAGACGCGCTATGCAGCAGGCGCGACGCGCGAACAGGGAGACCTGATGCTGCAGAGCCTGCTTGCGGACCGGTTCGGCCTGAAGCAGCATGCGGAGACCCGCGCGATGCGCGTGTATGAACTGACGGTAGGCAGGAATGGTCCGAAGATCAAGCCGGTCGCGGAGGGTGAGGCGCACCCAGGCGCGGGCTTTCATTTCCATGGCGACATGCGCCAGTTTGCCGATCTGCTCGCGGTGCAATTCTCCATTCCTGCCGCAGCCAGCCCAAGTGAGCCGGTGAGAGCCGGCGGACCGGCCAATCCGGTTCTCGACAGGACGGGACTCCATGGGGTTTACGACTTTAGCGTCGACATCCATCCCGAACTGGGAACGGATGCGTTGACGGCGTGGCAGCGTGTTCTCGATGAGCAACTGGGGCTCAAGATTGAGAGCCGCAAGGAGGATGTGGAGGTCCGCGTTATCGATAGCGCGACGGAGGTCCCGAGCGCGAATTGAAATGGGGTCGCTGCGCTACGGACAGGTGGCGCCTCGCGTGTCAATCCAGCGAGCTAGTCCAGCCAGCGCGTTAATCCAGCGTGTCATGGGTGCCGTCGCAGAAGGGCCTGTCGCCGGTATGCTTGCAGCCGCAGAGAAACTGCGTGCCGGAGGTGGTGCACTCGAAGCGTACGGGTGTGAGGCCGGTGCCGGCATGACTGCCGTCGCAGAAGGGCTGGGTCTGGCTGCGGCCGCAGGCGCACCAGAGGTAACTCTTGCCCGCTTCCAACTCCACCTCGTAAGGGCCGCGCTGGGCGACCGCCGGTTCTGGCATGCAGAATTTCCCTCCCATGCAACGATTCTTTAGTACCGGAACCAATGTACATCAAAAATGGAC
>JASHTS010000127.1 GCA_030040425.1 Acidobacteriaceae bacterium
CCATCGATCCGAAAAACGGTCGGCTCACCCACATTGAACAAATCGGCGGTATCGGCGCGCCGGTGTCGCTCTTGTTTGTTCCCGCGCAGTGAATGGTCGACCCCAAATCTGAAGCGCGAGGCCACGGGGACAGCTGAGGCCTTAATTCCGCGAGCGATCGAGGTCTCTTCGTTTCCGGAGGACATTCGGCATTTTCCGATCAGAGAATCGCTCTGTCGTTCTCTCTGTTTTTTCCTGGGTCAACTGGTTGCTGATGAGTTGGTTCTCATCGATGTGCTCGATCACCAGGACCGGCTCCGGAAGCCTTGCTTTTTTCGAGCTTCACACCGAGTTCTTTATTCACCGCGTCATAAAACGCTAGCGCTCCGCTGGGATCCGCCGCCGCATCTGGGTTCTGCGCCTGCGGCCCTTTTTCTTCGGCATTAAAGCCGGGCATATTGTCGCCGGAGCTCCAGTTCAGGGTGAAAACCACCCGCCTTTGAGCCCCGTCTTGTCGACGGCTGAGTAACAGAGATCGTCGGCGAAGTGCGGAAAGGCTTCACCAGTCTTTGCCGTGGTCACCTTCTGCCGGGTCGACAGCATGTTGAGAATGGAAATACCGGCGACTTGAAACCGAAGTTCAACTCCCACTCCACGACAACAACTAAGAGGTCAATTAGATGTTCGCAGACGCACAAAGCATCCTATTCTTTGCCTGGATTGAAAACCACAGCAATCTCCCTGATTGATTCGCTCTCTTCACCCTGGCCTGGCGGCAGATGAATTACAACCCGGTTCCCCGCCACGTCTGCCAGCCAACCGACCTGCATCGAGCCAAAATCAGCTGCCTTCACGCGCGGCAACTCGGCCCCGTCGACCATCACGGAAGATGCGGAAGCCGTGCCATAAACCAGCAGATAGAGCATCTCGGGTAGATTCTCGATTCTCCAGTGAATGTCTCCGGTCATGGATTGCAGTGTGACTTTTGCCGCTTCGCCCAGCACATTAAGAAAGCAGACCTCTTTGTCTTTATCTGATGAAGTAACCACCAGCGCATCCACGCGGCCCCCCGTCATGCTTTTGCCGAATTGCAGCTCCGGACTCAGTCGTACCGGCATGACTGCCCCCGGCGCTAAGTAGACGGGAATCGTGTCGAGCGGAGCGTCAACCTTAAGCGTGATCGGTCCTTTCACGGTCGTTCCGTCCCATAAGCTTGTCCAAATCCCGGAAGGGAATGTAATTACCTTGAACGTATCTTCCGTGACCACTGGTGCAACCAGCAACTCCGGCCCGAACATGTACTGCTCGGGCGTACAAGCCACGTCCTTCTCGCCGGGAAAGGCCAGCGGCATCGAGCGCATGATTGGGGTCCCGGTGTCATGTGCGATCACGGCTGCGTTGTACGTGTAATTCAGGATATTCTCGCGCGTCCAGGCGAGGAACTTATAGTTTGTCACCGCCGCATCGCTGAAGTACCACGGCTCACGCGGCGCGGTGCCGTGAGGGCGCATCCACGGGCTGAAACATCCGAACTGGAACCAGCGCATGTAGACTGCGGGCTGCGGATAACCGAAATATCCGCCAAGGTCGCTGCCCCAGTTCGAGTAACCGCAGGTGCATAAGTTGAGAGCTCCAGTCAAAACGTGTTTCAGTCCGATAAAGTTAGCCGGATGATCGCCGGCGAATTGACCCACCCACCTTTGTGTGCCTGGCGCGGCTCCTCTGCCATATAGAACAAAATCGTTTCCACGTTTTTCTTGAAAAACCTGGCTGATTGTTCGATGGTAGTCATAGTAGTAGAAGTTATGCATTTCGGCCCCGTGCTGGCCGTCATAGAAGGTTGCGTCATCCGGAACCATGTCACCGAAATCGACCATGCTTCCTGCCTCGCCAAGATCGAGAGCCTCACGCAACGCCCGCCGGCAGAGCTCCATAGCGTGGGGATTGGTGAAGTCCACATACGAAAGCGCCTGGTCCGAGAGCACGTCAGTTGCACACTCGGTTCCGCAATGCATGATGGGAAGTTCCTCGGGTGTGAGCTCAGGCAGGAGCGATTGCTGCTTCGAGCGTCCGATCTCCGGCCAGAAATAGCCCAGCACCCGGATTCCGCGCGCTGCCATGAACTGATTTAGTTCCGGTGAAAGCGCTGACGGACCTTCCGCATAAATTGCTGAATGGGGAATGTCCAACTCCGCAAAGCGAAGGGCCGAACTTTCTTCCTGGGCCACAGGATCGTGGAGGCGATCTTCTGCCCAGGCGCCTCCGCCTCGCCCCATCCACGGTTCAAATGCCCATTTCGGCGGTACCGGGGTTCTTCCGGTCAGAGCTGTATAGGATTGCATTGTCTTTCCGGGCGTACCAACCCACAAATAAAAATCGAAAATATTGCCAGGCTGCGTGAGCCGATACTGGCCAGGCTCCGTCTTGCCCATGTCGGCTCTCAGGCGGTAGGAGGAATTGTCGAAAACCATATAGCCGCGCGAACTATGAAAAATAGGCAGTGGTTTGTAAGTCGTATTCGCCATGCCCTCGCCGTTCCCAACCCAGTCATCGGTGCCCCACAAGGTGAGTACATTGCCGTTGTGGTTGAAATGATCGTACTTTTCTCCGAAACCATAAATAAGTTCATCGCGGTCGAGAGAGTGCTTGAAATCCACACCGAGTATCTTTCCGTCCTGGCCAAACCGGAAGGCGAGGCTATTGGCGCCGATTTGCATCGCCTCCGCACCGTCCGCGCCAAAAATCGATATCGAAAACGGGTCCCGGTGGACCACGACTTTGCCGTCAGTGAAATCGATGGAGCAAGAGCTAGGCGTCAATGTTGCCGCTAATGGCAGCAGATCCGCCGGCCTCCAGTATCCCTCCTCGCTGCCGTAAATTCGTATGCCGCCCGTCGACGGCAGAGCAAGGCGCAGGTCGATTTTCTGATCGCCCGCCACGCAGTGCATGAGGAGCGTCTTGCCCTGCACTTCCAGGCCTTCGGCGCTTTTCACCGGCTTCCACTCGTCCGTCAGTAGGTTGCCGGGCGAGCCGTCGGCATACCACCAGCGCGACATGTTATTCATCTGGCTCAGATAGGTGTCGAGTGACAGGCACGCCTGCTCCATATCGTTCTTCTGGAGCGCGGTGTTCACTCTTTGCCGGCAAAAAGCCAGCGTCAGATCGTACTTGAGAATTCCCCAGGCCCGCGGAAGCGGCGTAAATCCTTCCTGCATCATCATCTCCATCCAGCGCTGCGTGAGGAATAGCCGCTGCCCAAGGCTGTCCTTGTCGGTAGGAGTGCTCAGCGATCCTTGCATTTCCCAGATTTGCCGGCATGTTTCGGCGTCGGGATACGTTCTCAGTGCAGGCCTTTGCCAGCGGAATATGCCGGAGGGCAGCCGGCATAGGCTGCTCTGGGCGTTGTCGACTTCCGCAGTACCGGAAAAGTGGGTTTCAATCAGCACGTCCACGGGCATGCCCTCATTGATGTCGATCGCCACCGGGCTGCTGAACTCACCATCGCGCCACCTTGTGCGCATCGGCAAGAATCCCAGTGTGGACTTCGGCTTCCCGCCTAATGTTCCCCAAGGTATTTGAAATGAAACCAACCATTCGCCTGCTCTTCGGGTAACATCCGCTTCGAATGCGCTTACGTTTCTGACGGCGATCGTAGAATGTCGCGCAGACGCTGCTTCGTCGGCAGTAACTTTAGAGCTGGAGCTCAAGACCCGGTTGCAGCCGTATTTCAGCCCCTGCGGTGTTGCTGCAAAGTGATAATACGAAGGAATGACTGGATCAGGTTGAATCAGGAAGTCCACTTCGTCAGGATTCGGCGGCCAGTTGTTTGCGTTGGAGGGCAGCCCGCGTAATGAATGCCAATTCGCTTCGCGCCACAAGCCCGCATCCAGATTGGAGTAAGGGAAAGACATATTTTCTTCCGAACAGCGGCACACGACAAAGAGCGCGTCGTTACTATAGCCAAGGTGACATGCGGTCGGCGTAGCCGGTCGATCCTCGCCGCCGACGCGATAAAATTGGCTGATAACGATAGTGTGCTCACGATCAGTGAGGATTTCATCGATGGAGGGAATTTTCTCCCAGGGAGCCCCGAGAAGAACCGCGTTGATTCCCCAGGACATCTCGCCTTCACTCTCCGTTTTCCCTCTTCCACGCTGGCTTGAGCCGTCCGCCAAAACCGAATCGGGTTCTGCAATGGCATCTTCCGCTTTCAACACTCCTGCACAAGCTCCGGCTAGAGCACCTATCCCAATTGCCGATTGCTTCAGGAACGCACGTCTTTGCATCTCGTCTCCTGCTACTTAATAATGCAGTCCAGAGCGAAGGCGGCTGACTCCCCGGCAGCATGGCGCTAAGCGGTCGCAGCTATGAAGAAGTATCGCCACGAAGCGCCTATGAACGGCGTTGCGGCTCCTCTGGGATGCAAGAATGTGATATATCAATCAAATGGCTCTTGTCAAGCTCCCTCTTCTGGATGAGGCGGCATCGGTCCGGGGGATTTTCTTCAGATTGCTGAATCTCCGGGCCGAAGCAGCACGTCGCAACGAGCCACGCGCCGCGCATCGAAGAATTTCCGCTGCGCGGGTCGCCCGGGATAGCACAAGCGCTTCCTCGCCGGCTAATGCGCGATTCAAATGAAGAGACGTTATCAAACCTGCTCCGGCGAGAAGCAGTTTGGCATCGATGTAAATGCTTCTACTTGGGCCCGGCTCGATTGCAATCAAGAGCGTTCGTAAATACCCGCCTTGACAATTCACCGGCTTTGATATATCAACATTTCGCTCGCAAATCGTCGCGAGTCGCGCCACGCAAACAGACCCAAAGCGGACCCATTGGATTAGCCGGCGTAGGCGTGGACACGGTCGCAAATGAGGCGCAGCTTGTCTTCGAGATTGCCTGATGCGGTCTTGAATGATTCCGCGTCAATTGTGAGCGGGGCGCCGAGAACAACGAGAGGGGCTCCGTATTCGGGAGTGCGGATGGCCTGTTCAATGGTAAGTCCGCCCACGGCCTGAACCGGCACTCGGACCGTTGTGACAACTTCGCGCAGCTGATCAAGCGGGCTGGGACAAGCTTGGCCTGCCGCTACCAGTCCGCGCCGTTCATCGTAGCCGATATGATGGATGACAAAGTCGCATCCCAGGCTCTCAAGCCTCTGGGCAGCCGCTATCTTGTCTTCTGCACCGAGGTTGTCTCCCATCACCTTGACGCCCATGTCCTTTCCCGCTTTCACCACCATCTTGACGGTTTCAGGGTGTGCGCGCTCCATAACAACCACATGCGTTGCCCCTGCTTTTGCCATCATTTCCGCTTCGAGCCAGCCACCATCCATGGTTTTCAGATCGGCGACGATGGGTACACCGGGAAATTCACTGCGCAGAGCGCGAACCCCGTTCATCCCTTCGGCAATGATCAGAGGAGTGCCCGCTTCCAGCCAGTCAATGCCGGAACGCATAGCGAGACGCGCCGTCTCCAGCGCTTCTGGAATGGAGATGATGTCCAGCGAAATCTGCACAATCGGTTTCATACCCAACCTTGCCTGCATACTGACTTAATCAAATGAGTTTCCCTGCCGCAACCAAGTACGGTCGTCACAAGGCAACCTTGCCGTTTCTCCGATGCCTTGAAGCGGAGGGCAGACATTCAGTCTGGTTGTCTGAAGTACCGGTCGATTTTCGTTTTGAGAAATTCGACGGAGTCCTTCAACTGGTCCATTCCATCCAAACCATCTTCAATCGAAATCCAAGAGCTGAATCCAACCGAGCGAAGCGTCGATAGGATCTTGTCGTAGTCATTCAGTCCTTTCCCGATGGCGCCGTGCGACAGGCACTTGGCGTAGCCGATGGAGTCTTCCTCTTTGTGCAGCTCTTCGAGCGTACCGTACTTCAGGAAGCGGTCGCTCGCGTGCATCGTTACCACGCGGTGCTTCACTCGCTCAAGAAGCACCAATGGATCCTCCCCGGCCAAGATAGCGTTTGAAGGATCGAAGTTGACGCCGAACCACGGCGAGTCAATTGTCTCGATGATCTCCACAAAGGTATCCATCTTCTGCGCGAATTCCGGGAACTGCCAATAGTTGTCTTTGTAGTGGTTCTCCATGATCAAGACGACCCCGTGATCCTGGGCGAACGGCAACAGCCCTTTGAGGACCCGAACGACCTGCGTGACACCTTGCTGCAGCGTGAGTTCTGGCCGACGTTGTCCGGAGAGCACGCGGCAGAAATGACCGCCGAAAAACGCAGTGATCTCGATCATCCGCTTTTCTTTGTCGATCTCTTTCTGCAAGCGAAGCGGATCGGGCTCGGTAAAGTCGGGCGAGCAACAGAGCATCGGCATTGCCAGGTTATGCCGCTCCAATGCGTCCTTGGCACTCTTGAGGAAGCATTCATCATCTTCCAGAAAGCCCGAATAGAACTCCAGCCCCTCCACACCAAGCGTAGCGCCAATGTCGATCCACTCGAGGAGGGTCATGGTCCGATCGACACAAAGCTGATCCATGAAGCACTTGGGAAACACCGCCAGCTTGGGCTTCTCCGGCCAACTCATTTAGCCTCCTTGGTCGGATTTCGTCCGATGACCGGAAATTGCTCCACATCGAGAATCGCACCGTTGATGAGGGCGGCCTCATCGGAAAGAAAATAGATGGCTGCCAACGCAACCTCTTCGGGTGAGTGAATCCGGCCTGAGGGTGCAACGCTCTTGGGCAGCCGGGTAGGCCAGTCGTCGGGAAGGCCGTCCTTCATTTTTAGCGCATACTCGTTGGCTGTGAGGGTCCAACCAACGTTCAATTGATTGATTTGAATGTGCTCCGCGGCGTGAGCATCTGCCAGGTTTCGCGTGAGAGTGGTGAGGCCGCCCTTGGAGATCGAGTAGGCCAGTAAGATTCGCTCTCCACAGTAAGAGTTGATCGAGCCGACATTCAATATGCGCCCCCCGCCTTGCTTTCGAAAATGAGGGAACACTGCCTGAATGAGAAAGAGTGGCGCCCGGAGGTTGATCGCAAGTGTCAGGTCGAAGGCTTTCTGATCCGTGTCCTCGATACTTCCGTGGGTGATTGCGGCGGCATTGTTTACCAGACCGTCGATTCTTCCGAATCGCCCAACTGTCTCGGCGACGAGCCTCGCTGGAACTTGGGGATCCTCGAGCGCGCCGATAACGAAGGACGCCCTTTCGCCGATATCGTCTGCCAGCATTTGAGCCGCATCTCTCCGCCTTCCATGGATCATGACTCGAGCGCCCTCGCGCACAAACAGTCGCACCATGGCTTCCCCAATACCGGTGGTCGACCCGGTTACCAGGATCACCTTGTCCTTCAAGCGCGTTCCCGATTGAGGCGCCGGCTCATTCATGGCCTGAGGACTCCCTTGACAATCGTGCCGGAACGCATGTCCTCAAAGGTTTCGCGCCACTCAGAAAGGGGTGAAACGCGGTTGACTATGGAGCGAAGATCGATTGCTCCTTTAGCCAGGAGGGAAAGAACTCTCTCCCAGATCGGCCAGTTGTGCGAATAGCTGCCCTGAAGTGTAACCGCCTTCTGTACCAGTGGATCGAGCGAGAAGTTGAGCGGCTGCGGTCCCCATCCTACTTTTGTGATTGCGCCTGCGGGACGTACGATATCGAACGCAAGCTTAAGTGATGCAGAAACGCCAGCAGCATCGATGACCAGGTCCAATCCGTAGCCATCGCCAAAATCCTTCACCCACTCTTCAACCTGACTGGCTTGAGTTACGAGAACCGTATCTGCCCCGATTCGCTTCGCGGCCTCAAGCCGCTTGGAGTCGGCAGGAATACCGATGACGACGAGATGCCCGGCGCCGGAAAGCTTGGCCATCGCCGCGCAAAGCAAGCCGATGGGGCCCGGTCCGATCACCGCGACGGTGTCGCCGAGCCGCAGGTCAGAATTTACACAAACAGCGTTGTAGGCTACACAACAGGGCTCAGTAAGGGCTGCCTCTTCGTATGCCAGCGACGCAGGAACGTGATGAAGACAGCGCGCCGGGACCTTGACATAATCCGCCATCGCACCGTTCACACCGTACCCAAAACCGAGCCTCTTGGGCTCCAGGTTGTAAAGAGCTCTGCGAATAAAAGGGGAATCCGGCGGCAAGTGGGCAGCGGTTTCACTCACCACCCGGTCGCCCTCTTTGAAACCGCTTACGCGCTTTCCGAGTTTGGCAACAGAACCAGTGAATTCGTGGCCGAGTATCACCGGGTAGTTTACCTTCCAGCTTTGCTTACCCTCGTATTGATGCACATCGCTGCCGCAGACAGCGACCGCCCGCACTTTCAGCAAGACATCTTCTTCCCCGATTTCGGGGACGGAAAGTTCCCGAAGCTCCACCGAATGAGGTTCTCCTGCGTAGTTGACCAGTCCGATCATAGCCGTTTCTGAACCGTTTCTCGCCCATGATATATCAGAGATTGAGGTGCGGGCAAGAGGATAAGGTCAAATTTGGTGGTACTATGTGGGTAAACTCACGCGGCGCCTTCTTCATGATTTTGTGGAGGTCTGGAAAAGAACAGTGAGCACCGGGTCCAAATTGCGCAAAGTCGCGCGCACATCAAGCCGCCGACTGGATGGAAACGCGCAGTCGCTCTCCAATCGCGCCTACCAGCAGATTCGCGATGAGATCCTCAGCGGCGATCTTTCGATCGGGGACGTGCTTTCGCGGAGGCGGCTTGCCGAGCGGCTCAACATGAGCTTTCTGCCCATCACCGAAGCCCTCAAGTGCCTGGAGACGGAGGGACTTGTGGAAAGCCGTCCCCGGATCGGCACCCGGGTACGGGTGCCCAGCGAGCAGGAC
>JASHTS010000128.1 GCA_030040425.1 Acidobacteriaceae bacterium
AGCCTCACTCTGTCGGCGACGGCGAGTTCCAGCTTGCCGGTGAGCTTCGTTTCGACCACGCCCGCGGTGTGCACGGTCTCGGGCAACACGGTTTCGCTGCTCGAATATGGCAACTGCACCATCCAGGCGTCGCAGGCCGGCAACACCGGCTACTCCGCCGCGCCTCCGGTGACGCAGACCTTCCTTGTGCACCACGCCCCCCAGACCATCAGCTTCGCGGCGATTCCGAGTCAGGCGGTGAACACCATGTTGACGCTGTCGGCCACGGCCAGTTCCGGTCTGCCGGTGAGCTTCTCCTCGACCACCACCGGCGTATGCACGGTTTCAGGGACGACGGCCTCGCTGATTGCCACCGGCACGTGCACCATTGAGGCATCGCAGGCGGGCAATACCATCTACCAGCCCGCGCCGAACGTCGGGCACAGCTTTTTGGTGAAGCCGTAAACTGGTTTATATTCAGGGTTCTGTGATCGATCGCGCATGTCTCAACGGGCTCCTTCTGGCCACAGTGCGGAGCCTCCGCAAGCAGCGACGGGAAGCAGTCTTTGGGTAGGCGTCCGCTTCTCGCCGTGTAGACAGTAGGGTGATCAAACTGGCGATGACCTTGTGAGCGCGACGATTCAAGTTTCTACCAGTGAATCTTCGAAATGGAGTTCATTGTACTCCGGCGGAGAAGCGCCGCATCGTCGTGGCGACACCTGTTCCCGGGGCGTCGATTGCGCGAGTTGCGCGAGAGAACAGGGTCAACGCCAACCAGGTACCCACAGGCCCGAGCGCGATGGCTGTCCCGAGTGCGGCGGCCAGTTGCGGCACTTCGGTGACGATGTCTCCGAACAACTGGAGTACGTTCCAGAGAGCTTCAAGGTCATCCGCCATGTTCGACCGAAGTTCGCCTGCACAGGCTGCAATCGCGTGGTCGAAGCGCCGTCACCGTCGCGTCCGATCGAGCGCGGCCTTGCCGGACCCGGTCTGCTGGCTCATGTGATCTTCTCCAAGTACGCTGACCATCTGCCGTTGTTCCGGCGGTCGGAGATCTATGCCCGACAAGGAGTAGTGATCTCGCGTTCCACTCCGCCGGATGGGTCGGTGCAGCCAGTGATCTGCTCGGTTCTCTGGTGGAGGCCATCGGCAAGCATGTTTTTGCCGGTCGCAAGCTCCATGCGGACGATACGCCCATACCGGTGCTTGCGCCCGGCAACGGCAAGACCAAGACCGGCTGTCTATGGACGTATGTACGCGATGAAAGACCGGCGGGCGAACAGGCCGCTCCTGCCGTCTGGTTCGCCTACTCGGAAGATCGCAGAGGAGAACATCCGAGGCAGCATCTGAAGAACTTCACCGGAGCTCCGCAGGCCGATGCTTACGCAGGCTCTCATCATCTGTACGGCATCTGATGCCTGACCATGTACACATGCTAATCTCGATACCGCCCAAGTACGCAGTGAGTCAGGTGATTGGGTTTATGAAGGGTAAGAGCGCGATCCACCTGGCGAGGGTGTATGGAGAGCGGAAGCAGAACTATACCGGGCAGCACTTCTGGGCGCGGGGTTACATGGTGTCGACCGTGGGCCGGGACAAAAAGGCGATCCGGGACTATATCCGCAACCAGGAAGACGAAGACAAGCGCATCGACCAGATGCAGATTTGGAACTAACCGGCCGCCTTCAGGCGGTGCAATCAAACTGGGGCCGCGTTAGCGACCCCCAACAGGCGCTTTGAGCGGCTCACACAAATAAGGCCCCCGGCTCTGCCGGGGGATACTTACCAACCCTTTTCGAGCACTCCCTTCCCTCAAGATGCGAAATTTCTCCCCAATCCGTTCTACTGGCGCGGTTCTGCAGAAGGAGAGCGGCGATAAGTTGAAGGTCTTTCGTCACTAGATGAGTGCTCCCGGCCTCAGTCTATCGAACCCAAACCGTCGGCGAATTCGCTCCGCCGTTCCACAACACGGCGCTGTCCGTGAAGTGCAGCCATAAACACCCAACGTGAGACAACTGGACGGGGCGCGATTGCGAATGTTTTGTTGGGGTTAGTCAGTTGGAGTTGTCGGGCGTTCGAGTCAGTTTTCCCCTCATAACCGAAAGGTCGGTGGTTCAAATCCAGCCCCCGCAACCAATTTGAATCAACGATATGCGTTGAGTCGCCAGGCGCAGCTTCCTATCGAAGTTGCGCCTGAGTTGCGTTTGGTGGCTGCAGTAAGCGTGCAAAGAATAATGGGTAGGGCGTCGGCCCCGCCCATCGTCGTCAGATCGCCTTTCGCCAAGCGTTATTGTCATGGAGTCAATTGCGACCGGGGTTCGGGGTTTCCCAGATCCCCCGGGGAAAGTCATTCTTATCCTTGATCAATCTCTGTTCAGGCTGCCCATATTGCTTTCTTGCCAGGCAACCCGATTACGCCAACGGACCCAGCCCGACGTGACTTTGTCGTAGTCGGCTGGCTTTAGAATCCCGTTCATTTTCTCTTCGACAGCTTCCATGACTTCCACCCGTTCTCCGCGGCTACCCTTCTCAGCAAGGACCTCCGGAATCGGCCTACGGCAGGCAAAAACGGGGGTGAATTGTCCGCTTTCAGAGATTTCAATTCGCGGTCCCAGAACCTCGTTGCTCGGATTGGAGTTTGCCCCACCGAGGATCGTATTGATAGCGCCGATCTCTCCCGATATTCAGTGATCCTCGCTTGGAGTTTCCTCGGTTGCAAGCACCGCGGTGGCCAGCTGGCTTACGCACTCGGCGCGAAGCTCAAGGAGATTAACTGTTCCCATGCTGTTTGCTCGCGATCTGCCCGATGCCGAGTGGGTGCCACCGAAATTCCTGCCGCTCGATGGCGAGGGCATTCTGTTCCTGAACGAACCGACCGCTGCCTGCGGCTGGTCAATCGGCGCAACGATCCAGGAGTTATTGAGTGAATTGAAGTGAGTAGGCGGTTGCCGGATCGAACGATCCCGGCACGATTTCAAGCGACTTGAGCTGGTCGCACGTGACCTGCCAGCGAGCGGCACTCATCTTGCCCACCTGTTCGTTGCTTCCGCCATCGCCGGTGATGAAGCCGCCGTCGCGGAGCGCCTGCGCGGTGTACGCCTCCTGTGCCGGGTTCAGTGCAGGATTGAGCTTGAGCAGCAGCGCATTGGTGGGACCGGGATCGCTGAGATACTGTTGCCAGCCGCGAATGCTGGCGCGAACGAATTTCGCCACAATGTCAGGGTGCTGCGCGGCAAAATCGCGCGTGGTGAATTGCACGCGATACGGGTCGTATCCAGACGAGCTGATCAGCATGGCGCGCACCTTCACGCCGGCCTCCCTGGCGAAAAACGGCTCGCTGGTGACAAAGATCTGCTGCACGTAGCCGGGGTCGGCCAGAAAGCTGGCGATCGAGCGCGTGGCAGGAATCTCGCGCACGTGGTCGAGGTTGTATCGCGCGATGACATACTTCAACCAGACGGCCCCGGTTTGTGCGGCGATGGTGTGCCCGTCCAGATCCTTGAAATTGCGAATCGGCGAATCGGCGTGCACCATGACGGCCTGGGGGTCGTGTTGCATCGTGGCGGCAACGGCCAGCAGCGGCAATCCGTTGGAATCCCACTCCAGCATGTCGACGCTGGAGCCAAGACCGAATTCCGCCTTGCCTGTCGCCACGATCTGCGCAACGCTCCCGTACTGCGGCAGGGGCACAATCGACAAGTCGAGCCCTTCGCCCTGGTAGTAGCCGAGCATCTGCGCCGTATAAAATCCGCCGAGTTCCGGCTGCGGATACCAGTCAAGCTGAAGGCGGACCGGCGTGAGGCCCTTTTCAGAGCGGGATGAGCTGCCGTGACACCCGGTTAGGACGAGAGCAGCGGCTCCAACAAAGGCCGACATCAAGGTGAGAAAGGGTTGCAAGCGCAAGCGAGGCCTCGATAGCGACGAAAGTTCCTTGCTATGAAACTTATCATGCAATGACAAGCCTAACGGCTCGCGCGGAGAATGACGTGAAGCCAGGCGCGAATTTTTTGACGCGTAAATTCGCCTTGCTGTGCTAAGTTCAGACATGGGACTGGCATCCGCTACCCCACACCGCACAACCAGACTCAACCCGCGCATCGCCGCCTCTGGGGCCGATTGCGAACAAATGGCTGCGCTCATCGCTTTCACCGCGCGGAGCCTGAAGAGCGCGTTTCCGCGACCCTTCGGGGCATCTGTGGTAGACACGGCCTCAGGAAAATTATTGCTCCGCGCTTTGAATGCGGTCAGGCAGGAGTTCGATCCCAGTGCGCATGCCGAGGTCCGCGCCATTCGCCTGGCAACAAAGCGCCTCAGAATGATTTCACTGGCAGGCTACACGTTGTATACCACCTGCGAGCCATGTCCCATGTGCATGAGCGCGGCGTTGTGGGCAGGATTGGACCGCGTCGTCTACGGGGCGGCAATTGAAGATGCAAACCGGCACTGCATGCAAATACTGATTCCTGCTGCCGAAGTTGCGGCACGCGCCGACATGTCCTGCGTCGTCGAAGGCCCGTTGCTGCGCGAACATTGCAACTCGCTATTCACGCATCCACACATGTTACGGGCGTTTCGCACGTGGCCCTCCCGGAAGAAGTGAGGCCGGGCCGAACGCGCTTAGCCCGTTGGAGGTCTCCTAGCCATGGACCAGCATCTTGCCGCTGAACTTTGCGGAGTTCTTGGCGAAGGCTCGCGAGTGTTGACTGAGCCGGCCGTGCTCGATCGCCTCTCGCACGACTTCTACTGGTACTCGCCGGTGCTGCGCCCGCTGCTCGTAAACAAAAATGGCGACGTGGCAGTCCAGCCGGTCAGCACAGATGAGATCCTGGCGGTGCTTCACTACGCCGGAGAACACCATGTGCCCGTAACGGTGCGGGGCGCAGGCACCGGCAACTACGGCCAGTGCGTACCGCTCCACGGAGGCATCGTGCTCGATCTGTCGTTAATGGACAAACTCGAAGAAATTACGCCTGACGGCGTGGCCGTGTGCCAGCCGGGCTTGCGCCTGGGCGCGCTCGAAACCGAAGCGCGCAAGCGCGGATGGGAGCTACGCATGTATCCCTCCACGCTGGTCAAGGCCTCGGTCGGCGGCTTTCTCGGCGGCGGATCCGGAGGCATCGGGTCTGTCGCGCATGGCGCCCTGCGCGATTTTGACAACGTGCGCGCCTTCGAGCTCGTCACCATGGAAGATCCGCCGCGCGTTGTGCGGCACGAGGGCTCGTCCGTCCACGAGATTCTGCACGCGTGGGGCACAAACGGCGTCCTCACGCGCATCTGGTTCGCACTCGCGCCCGCTGTCGAGTGGACGCAGGCTACAGCGGTCTTTGACACCTATCCGCAAGCTTTCCGTTTCACGCAGTCCATTGCCGCAGATCCAGCCTGGACGAAGCGGCTTGCCACGGTGTTCGAGTGGCCCATCCCTTCATTCTTTACACCGATCAGGGAAACCACGCGCGAAGGCAAAGCGCTGGCGCTCCTGATGATTGCGTCGGCACAGGCAGAAGACTTCGGCGCGGCGGTGAAAGCCGCTGGCGGCGAGGTCACCTTTTCCGGGCCATACGAGGGCCCGCGCACGCGGCCGCTGTTGAGTGATTACACGTGGAATCACACCACCCTGTGGGCCATGAAGGCCGATCCCGCTTATACCTATCTGCAGTGCGGCTTTTCGGCGACCGAGTGCGAGGAACAGTTTCGACTGCTGCGCGAGCGCTACGGGCAGGAAGTCCTTTTCCACATCGAGTTCATGAAAAACGGCGACGGACAGGTGATTCCCGGCGCGATTCCCGTGGTGCGCTTCTCCACTGAAGAACGATTAAACGACATGATCGCTTACTGCCGCGCAATCGGAGTTTCCGTCGCCAACCCACATGTAAATTACCTTGAGGACGGCGGCCGCTTTCGCCCGGATCATGTCCAGTTGCTCGCCAAGCAAAGATACGATCCGCGCGGCCTGCTCAACCCCGGCAAAATGATCAGCTTTCGCAAGCAGGCGGTGATCCGGTGAAAACCTGGATTCCCGAAGCGCGCAACTTTGCATATCTCACTTGGAAGCAGGTGGACGCCCTGCCGCGCGCGTCCACGCTTCTGGTGCTGCCCACGGCGGCCATCGAGCAACATGGGCCCCACCTGCCTCTCGAAACTGACACGCTGATCAACAATCTGCTGCTGGGCAAGGCCCTCGCTTTGGTCCCCGAAGAGTTGCATGTGTTCGCCCTCCCGCCCGTCTGCTACGGCAAGAGCAACGAGCACATGGGGTTTCCCGGCACGCTTTCCGTGCGCGCTGAAACTTTCATGGCCGTAGTGCGCGACGTGGGTGCGAGCATCGCCTCGGCGGGGTTCAAGAAGCTGGTGCTCTACAATACGCACGGCGGCAATACCTCGCTGGTTGACGTGCTCGCCCGCGACTTGCGCGCTGAATTCGGCCTGCGCACGTTTTCGCTCTTTGGCTCGGCCGGCGCCACGTTCCAGGGCTTGAGCGCGCAGGAGCGCACTTACGGCTTCCACGCCGGCGAAGTCGAAACCGCCTATCTGCTGCATGCTGCGCCCGAGCTCGTTCATCGCGGCGAATACACGGCCAACTACATTGCGCGCGTCGAGCGGCCGGATCCAATCAACCCCGAGGGTTCCTCGGCAAACTTTGCATGGCTCACGCGCGACATCGCTCCCAGCGGCGTGCTGGGCGATCCTTCTGCCGCCACCGCAGAAAATGGCGAGCGGTGGTCAAATGAAGCCGCTGCGTCCATCGCCAAACTTCTGGCCGCGATGGTTCACTTTGAACCGAGGCACGTCGCTTGACAATGATCGATTGCGGAGATGGTGTGAGGCTTGAGCGGGCCATCGAGTGCCGCTTGAGCGACGGGACCACACTTGTTTCCGATCATTACTACCCGGCGGCGATCGGCCCCTGGCCCACGCTGCTCATGCGCCAGCCCTACGGCCGTGACATTGCATCGACGGTGACTTATGCGCACCCTGTGTGGTTCGCGCGGCAGGGATATCATGTCGCGATTCAGGACGTGCGCGGCCGCGGCGGCTCAGGTGGCGCGTTTTATCCGTTTCGACACGAGGGCCGCGATGGTGCGGAAACCATTGCATGGCTGCGCTCACATCCGGCGTGCAATGGGCGCATCGGCATGTACGGTTTCTCCTATCAAGGCGCCACGCAACTGCTCGCTGCGGCAGAGCAACCGGAGGGCCTGCAGTGCATCGCGCCGCACATGACGGCGGCCGATCTCTATCACGGCTGGTTTTATCATCACGGCGCGCTGCGCCTGAGCTCGGCGCTGGGCTGGGGTATGCAGATGCTGCGCGAGGACGCACGCCGCAAGGGATTGCGGCAAACGAGTGACCGGTTGGAAGAGGATTGGATCAACGTTCGTTCCCAGTCCATGCACGTACCCTACGGCGCACATCCCGCGATCGCCGATCCCGCGTTGCCCGGCTACGTGCGCGACTGGTTTGCGCATCGCGATTTCGGACCCTACTGGAACGATTTCGACGTAAGCACGCGCATCGATCGCATCCAGGTTCCCGCGCTGCACCTCGCGGGCTGGTACGACACATATGCGGAGGGCTCGATCGCGGGCTATCTGGCGCTGCGCAACGGCGCAGGCAGCCCGTCCGCCCGCGAGAATCAATATTTGATTGCCGGACCATGGATTCACATTCCATGGGGAGATCGCGCGGGAGACTCGAGCTTTGGCGAAGCTGCAAATTTGTCGGTGGACCAGGTCCTGCTTCGCTGGCTCAATCACTGGCTCAAAGATTCCGGGGAATTCCATGGCGAACACCGCGTGCGCTATTTTCTGCTGGGCCGCAATGAGTGGCGCACCGCGGAAGAATGGCCCGCCGAAGCCGGTTGCATCCTTTATCTGCACAGCGCGGGCAATGCAAACTCACGCAAAGGAGACGGAAGCCTCACGCTACAGGCGCCGGAGGGCGATGAGCCGCGCGATGTATTCGTCTACGACCCGGAAGTTCCCGTCTTTGCGCCGGGAGGGCCGCAGGCCTTAAGCGGGCCATTGGACCAGTCCGCGCTGGAACTGAACAACAACGTTCTTGTCTACACTGCGGGGCCGGTGAAGCGCGAGATGGAAATCTTCGGACAGCCGCGCATGAAGCTTTGCGCTTCCACTTCAGCTCCGCATGCCGATTTCACCGCGAAGATCGTCCGCGTCATGCGCAATGGTCGAGCAGAGTTTCTTTGCATTGGAATTGCTCGCAGCTCCTGGCTCTTTCGCGATTCCGCCTATGCCACCGACGCAGTACATTCATGGGAATTCACGCTGGAGCCGATTGCCTTCACGCTCGCTCCGGGTGAGCGCCTTCGCCTTGAAATTGCGAGCTCCGCGTTTCCGCTGTACGATCGCAATCCATCCACCTCGACGCCGCCACAACACGCAGACCATTGGAACTGGTCGCGCTCGACTCAGCAGATTCTGCATTCAGCCGGCCATCCCTCGGCAGTCTATCTTCCTCTCCAAGGAGAACCGGGATGGTGAGCCAGAGGCAAACGCCGATTCCCGAGATTGCTTTCGACTGCGTGGGCAAGCGTTTTCGAAATGGCGCCATCGCGCTTGAGAACGTGTCGCTCACGGTCGAACGCGGCGAGTTCGTGACCTTGCTCGGACCCTCAGGCTGCGGGAAATCGACGCTCCTCAAGCTCATTGCCGGCTTAATTCCGGCGAGCCGAGGCCAAATCCAGGTGAACGGGATGACACCGGAAAACGCGCGCGAGATGATGAGCTTTATCTTTCAGGATGCAACCCTTCTGCCCTGGCGGACCGTGCAGGAAAACGTCGGCCTCGGCCTTGAGCTTGAATACGCCTCGCGCGCCGTTCGCCAGGAACGGGTGATGGCGATGCTCGACCTGGTGGGTTTGCGCAACGTGGCGCGCAGCTATCCCCGTCAGCTTTCCGGCGGCATGAAAATGCGGGTTTCGATTGCTCGCGCGCTGGTAAGCCGGCCGCGGATTTTGCTCATGGATGAGCCATTCGCCGCGCTCGACGAAATGACGCGCGACCGCTTGAACGAGGAGCTCTTACGGCTGCACGATGAACAGAAGTGGACCGTTGTATTCGTCACCCATTCCGTGGCGGAAGCGGTATTTCTTTCCACACGGGTTGTGATTCTCGCGCCGCATCCCGGCCGCGTGGCGCATGAAGTCGACGTGCATCTCGCCTGGCCGCGGAAAGCGGATACGCGCGAGTCGCTTGCCTTTGAGGAGATCGTCACGCAGGTCGCTCGATTCCTGCGGGGAGTCGTCGAGTCATGACCAGACGCGCTTTCATAGCGCTTAGCAGCGCGCTCGTGCTTGCCTGCCTGCTCGGGCTTTGGCAGGCCATCATCTGGATCAACCACCTGCCGTCGTACATTCTTCCCGGGCCAATAGGCGTGGCGGAAATCATTGGAGCACGGTACCAGTCGCTTCTGAACTCGCTGTGGATCACGATGCAAGAGGCTGCGTGCGGCCTGGCTGCAAGCGTAGTCGCCGGTCTCGCAATCGCGATGGTGTTTGCCCAATGGCGCTGGCTGCGCCAAACCCTGTATCCCTATACGATTCTGTTGCAGACCGTTCCCATTGTCGCCATCGCACCTCTGGTCATTTTTTGGATTGGCCCGGGAATCTTTGCCGTCAGCGTTGTCACTTTCATCATTTGCCTGGCGCCCATCATTGCCAACACCACCCAAGGACTCATCAGTGCCGACGAGAATCTCGTCAATCTGTTCGTGATCTACAACGCCTCTCCCGCGCAGATACTTTTCAAGCTTCGCTTGCCCAATGCGCTCCCAAGTTTCTTTACCGGGTTGCGCATTGCGGCGGGCATTAGCGTCATTGGCGGAATCACCGGGGAGCTTTTCGCCGGTTCCACGCGCGTGGGCGAAGGCGGTTTGGGCTACGCCATGATCTACGCGAATAATCAGATGGAAACAAGCTACCTGTTCGCACTGGTGCTTGCAGCCACAGTGCTTGGATTCATGTTTTTCTTTATCGTGATGTTTCTCGAGTGGCTGGCGCTGCACAACTGGCACGAATCGAACCGGCCGCCGTTGACCGAATGAGGAGTAGGAACGATGCTGCGCATGGAAACCGAAACCGGCTGGTGGCTCATTACCCACCCCGATCACGCCCGCCTCGCCGGAGACTTCGCCGCTGCCTGGGGCAACGCCGCATTTTGCAAGCCAGAGCCGCGCGCCCGCGTGCTCAAGGGCATCGCACGGCACGACGACGGGTGGGCGGCTCGCGATGCGCGTCCGGCCATCACAAGAGACGGCAAGCCATCTGCGTTTTCCGTCGAACTCGTGGGCAAATACTCCGCGTTCGAAGAGATCGATCTCGAAGACTATCTTGCTGTGCGGGAACGCGCCGTTGCGACCATTGCAGCCGAGGACGCGTATGCGGCACTGCTGATTTCGATGCACACGTATAGCCTGCTCGCGGAACATGCCGATCGTTCCACGATCGCGCCGGAAAAACTGCCTCTTCTTGACCGGTTCCTCGCGAACCAGCGCAACGCGCAGAGGGAATTGCGCTCCGCCATCGCCTCAGACGCAACCATGGCTCCGCAGGGAAAAATGGACCAAACCATCGCGGAGCACTTTCGCCTTCTGCAGGCGTGCGACAATCTTTCGCTCTTGAGTTGCGTCGCCTATTCACGGCCGGCCAATCTCCTGCATCCCTTGCCGCTTAGCAGCGGGGGCGCGAGTGAAGTGCAGGTCTTCCCGGTGGGGCCGCGCCGCTTCCTTTTGTCGCCGTGGCCGTTCTCTGAGCCGGAATTGACCTTTTGCTTTCCTGCGCGTCGCGTCGAAGGCAGGATTTTTGGTTCCTCGGCGGATCTGACTGCGGCCTTCTCCGCGGCTGAGGCGAAGACGATCGCGGTCACACTGACGAGTCAGTGATTCATTGCAGTTTCCCTCTGGGTTTATCGGAATGCCGCGAACCTGCCAACTGGCCATCGTGCACCTGCTCACGCCAACTCGCGGCCTTTGTCGGGAACTGTCCGCCGTATGTCGCGTACATCTTCCAAGAAAAAGCTCTAAATCGGAAACAGCTCGCGCGGCGGCAAAATCTGCCTGGCAATCGCAGCGCTCACAGTGTGGACCGGTTCGTTGACCACCTGGCTCAGCCGCAACCGCATTGCCACGCTGCAAAGGATATACGCGTGAACGTGGCTGAATCCCCAGCGGCTGACGAGCAGCTCGATCATGCGCAGCGTCGCGCCCCGAGCCGCCTCGACGAGATCGGTCCCCGTCTCGACCACAACCCATGCGTCCGGGTGCGAATCGGGAACGACGGCCTCGCTCGATTCCACCAACGGGCCGGCCAGCGGCTGCCGCTTGTGCAGATGAAAGCGCAGCCTTGCGTCGAGCGGGCACTCGATTCCATTGATGCACACTTCGCCGTCCCCTTGCGCGGCGTGGCCGTCGCCGCAACTGAACAGTGCGCCGCGGTTGAAAACGGGCAGATAGAGTCTGGACCCCGCGCACAACTCGCGCACATCCAGGTTGCCTCCGAAAGGGCCAGGAGGCCGCGTGCGAAAGGCGCCCGCCTCTGCGCGCGCCACGCCCATCACTCCCAAAAACGGCCGCAACGGCACAACCGCAGGGGCGAGCGAGCGGGTGACATCGCCGTCGAGTTGCCAGTGGAAGAGCTGTGGATCGTGAAACCGGTCTTTGAGAAAGCCAAGGCCTTCAACCACGCTGCTCCATCCCCAGCCCTGGTGGCTCAGCGCCAGCACCTCGATCTCGAGTACATCGCCGGCCTCGGCCCCTTCCACAAATATCGGTCCGGTGAGTGCGTGAATGAGCGTGCGGTCGATGGTGAGGTATTCGTCTACCGGCATGCCCCGCCTGACCTGGGCGCCGCTCGAGTCCACACACTCAAAATGCACTTCATCGCCGGACTCGATATGCAGGCGCGGGGGCAACGAACGGTCCCACACCGAATGTGTGGGATTGGCGGAAAGCCCGTGCTCCTTCATTCGTGCGCTCTCACGCTCATTTGCACTTCAACCAGCGCATTCCTCGGCAGCGCGCTCACGCCCACCGCCGCGCGCACATGGCGTCCCGCATCACCGAAGACCTTGACCAGCAGATCCGAAGCTCCATTCACCACGGCGGGCGATTCGCCGAATCCAGGCGCCGCATTCACATAACCGTTCACTGTCAGCACCTCGGCCACGCGATCGAGCGAACCAAGCTCGCGCCGCAAAACCGCGAGTTGCATGAGCACGCAGGCTTGCGCCGCGCGATAGCCTTCTTCGATCGTGCGATCGGCTCCCGCTGTTCCGGCGATGACCCCAGCGGCATCGGCGGAGATTACCCCGGAAAGATAAATCACCTGCCCGGCTCGCTTTGCCGCAACATAATTACCGCCAGGCGATGGCGGCTTCGGTAACTCGATGCCGAGTGTTCGAAGGTTTTCTTCTGGGGTCCGATCGTCTGCCATTTCTTCTCGACTGTACCACGCGCTCGGGATTTTTCTTCCGCCTGCCGGCCCGCTCACGCTCGCATGGGCCTGACCGCATGATTCGCAAATCGCGGCCTTCCTCACCCTCGCACACACCTCAACATCTGCTGCTCAATGGGGCTCGATACCATGATGACTCGTATTGCAAAATTGCTCCTTCTGGCCGGCATCGCCTTCTCCTGTCCGCTGGACGTCTTCAACAGAACGGCATTGTCTAAGAAAGAAGCGAATTCGCAATCGGACTGAAAACACCGATGCCCCATTCTCGCCGCCTTGCGCGGAGGGAACAGGGCATTCGGGTCAGAGGCATCGAACCGGTTCGCGGAGAAGCTCTCAGGTTATTGAGACGCGGGTCTAGAAACTGTAACGCAGCGACATCTGCATGCGACGGCCCTGAGTGAGTAGGGAGGTGTATTCGCCATAGGTGGCGCCGCCGAACCACGGATCGTTGTTGATCGACGCCGGATCGAAGCGGACGGAGTTGGTGGTGTTGAACATCTCCGCCGCGAACTTGAGCTGATGGCGTTCGGAAAGGGCGAGGACCTTGGACAGGCCACTATCGATGCTGAAGTAACCATCGCCGCGATAGTTATTGCGATTGCCGGTTTCAGCGGCGTAGGGCGGACGAATATTACTAAGCGCCGCGGTGGTGGAGGAATTTCCGGTTTGATTGTGGAAGGCATTGGGCTGGCCGAGCGAGTCATGCTGGTGACCACCGGACGCGATGGGCCCCGTCTGGACATTCCAGCTCTGGTCGGCCCAATCCGTATTCCAACCCAGGCCGTCGATCGAGCTGAAGGGCAGTCCGCTCGTCCAATGGGTAAGACCGGTCAGATTCCAGTCTCCGATAATTGCGTTGGCGAAGCGGTTGACGTTGCCGCCGATCAGGCGGCCCCTGCCGAATGGCAATGCGCCGATGGCGTTGACGGTAACGGCCTGGCGGACGTCGAAGTCCGATGGGCCCCGGTTGCCTCTGGGGTTATAGACGTTGATGATCTGGCTGGAATAGCCCCCGAAGCTGGTAGCGGTGGGACCGCTGCGCTCGACGTCGGAGCCGAGATCGATGGATTTGGAGAACGTGTAGTACGCGTCAAACTGAATGCCGTGGCTGGTCTGCTGGTGGAGTGCAAGCTGGGCGCCGTTATAGCTGCTGGTGCCCATCGACGACCAGGCGTAGAGCGACGCGTACTGGGGGTCGAAGAAACGGAAGCAACCACTTGGGGTTGGCGCGGAGCAACCTCCGCCGGAGCTGGGCGGCACATCGAGTATGAAGAGGGCCGAGGACTCATTACCACGGAAACCGGCTTCGGGGCCAGGACTGCCGGTGAAGTAAAGGTTGTAGATGTTCTGCGTAGCCGACATACCGTTACCAGCCATCCACGGGAACATGTCTTCCCAATATTGGATATTGGGCACGTTGGCTACGGGGGTACCAGCGTCGTTCAACTGGTCGAGCTGTCGCTCGGCGGTATAGTAGTCGGTGCCGCTCTGCGGGTCAGCCATGTCGTCGATCTCGCTCACGTCGCGCATTTGGAGGAGACGACGGCCGAGGCGGCCGGTGTAGGTAGCCTCGAGGATCATATTGCGATGAAGCTGTTGCTGGATGCCGAAGTTGAAGGCATAGGAGTAGGGAGTGTGAATGTTCTGATCGGCGCCCCAGGCGAGGGCCAGCACGTCGGGCGGAATCACGGGCGTTGCGCCGGTGACGTTGATCGTAGGAATGATGCTGGTAGGAACGGTTGTTGCCGTAGAAAAACGCGGCGCCGTGTCGGCGTCAGCGGCGCCTACCGGGGCCTGATTGGAGGTAATCAATCCAAACTCGCCCGACTGAGAGAACGAATCGACGATGCCCTGGCCGAAGTGATCGTAATAGGTGCCAAATCCTGCGCGAACGGTCGTCTTCTGCAACGGCTGCCAGGAGACGGCGAAACGCGGGGCAAGATCGAACTTATCCATGCTCCAGAAGCCAGCTTTGCCGTTGGCCCTGCCACCCTGAGTAAAGCCGAATGCAGGGTCGACGACCTCGCCCTCTGCGGCGCCTCTCCAGCGGGCGTCAAGCCACTGGCCCAGGTTGACGGTGGGCACAACCTCCTGGCCATTGCGCTCGTAGGGAACCTGCTCGAGAGAGTGGCGCAGGCCGAGGGTAAGGGTAAGGTTCGGCCGAATCTTCCAGCTATCCTGGCCGTAATACTCAAACTCATTGGTAATGTACTGCTGGTTCACCCACTGGCCGGGCGGCAGCGGGGTCAACTGGCCGCTGGCGTATTGGTTGTTGTAGTACTGGGTCGCGACGGTGATCATGCCTACGACGTCGGCCACGGCAACATCATAGGCGGAGATGGAGGATACGGTGGGGAAACCAAAGGCGTCGGGGTCGAGGCTCGAGCCGGTGCCAGCGATGGCGCCGTAGCCAAGACAGACGTAGGTGACCTCGGCATTATTATAGAGCGTAGCGTCCGAAGAACGATTGTTGAAGAGGAGCCGGTAGTTGCCGCCAAATTGGAAGGTGTGATTGCCCTTGACCCAGGTGACATCGTCGACAAAGTCGTTGGTAGGTACGCTGACGACCTGCGAGGTGTTGCCCACTCCGCTCAACGTTGCGATGTCCTGGAACTTTACATAGTTGCCATCGGTAACACCGCGATTCGCATAGCCCTGGCGCACCAGGCCATAGCGAAAGTTGTTCACCAGGGCGTTGGAGATGGTCCATATATCGCCGGCGGCGATGCCCTTTGAGTTGTCGATGATGCGGTAGTTGGGCGGCTGCCCGGGGAATTGCTCCGGGCCATAAGTGTGGTCGTCCTGCAGATTCCCGCGGACGAAGAGGCGATGTTTGGCACCCAGATTGTAATCCAGTTTGGCGATGAGAGTGTTCAGGTTGATGGGATTGGGCGAGGCGAAGGTGTAAGAGGCGAGGTTGTTCACGTCGCCCAACTGGTTGCCATTAGGCAGCGGCAGTCGCGCATAGTAGGCCTCAGCGGCCGGATTCACTCCTGCTCCGAGTGGACAGGTGCCATCGGCACTGCAATTCGGATCCATCGACGCAATGTTCGCGGGCGAGAGAGTCACCAAGCCGTTGTTACAGGCATAGGCTGTGGAACCCGAACAGGTGGGCGTGTAGTAATCGACGTAGCCATTGCGGAAGCTCTGCGTGGGAACCTCGAGGGTTTCCTGTAGGTCCTCGGCTGTGCGCTGGCCTTCGTAGGCCACAAAATAGAACAGCTTATTCTTCTGGATGGGAGCGCCGAAGGAGCCGCCAAAGGTATTGCGTAGGAACTTGGGGGGAATGTTAGGCTCGCCTTCTTCAATCTCTGCCTGCTTGTTGAACCAGTTGTTGGCGACGGTGTTGGTGGGACGGTAATACTCGTACAAGCTCCCGTGATATTGGTTGGTTCCACTCCGTGTCACCAGCGAAACCTGCGCCCCGGAGGAATAGCCGGCATCGGAATTAGAGTTGGTGGTAACCACGCGGAACTCCTCGACGGAATCGCGCGTGGAGCGCAGAACGCCGCTAAAGGCATAGCCATTGTTCTGGTCGTTGTCGTCCACGCCGTCGAGCGAAACGTTGCTCTGGTCGGAGCGGGCGCCATCGACCGAGCCGCTGCGGCTCCCGCCGGGAGAGTCCTGCTGCTGCTGCGTCTCGTCGCCGAGAAAGAGCACGCCTGACTGCAGGCTGAGCAGGTCGAGGACGTTGTTGCCCTCGAACGGCAGCGTCTGAATCTGCTCGGTGTTAAACGGCGTGCCGACTGTGGCGTCCTCCGTATTCAGCGTGGAGGCTGTGTCCACCACTAGAACCGTTTGTGACGTGGACGCCACAGAAAGCTTGAAGCTGGCCGTGGCCGGCTGGTTAACGAGCAGTTCAACCTGTTTCTGCTCTTGCGACGTAAAGCCAATTGCATCCACATGGATCATGTATTTGCCCGGCGTGATCTGCTCGATATCGTAGTTGCCGTGCGCATCTGTGACGGCATGCGCGAGGACTCCGGTATCGGGATCGGTGATGGTTATCTGGGCGCCGGCAAGGACCGCGCCTGTCTGGTCGGTCACGCTGCCGTGCAGCGAGGTGAGGGCTGTTTGCGTCAGCAGGGGGAGCGGTCCAAGCAGACACACGGCAATAGGAACGAGGAAGTGTCGGAACTGCTTCATCTAGTGCTGCCTCCATGGAGATACAGTTGCGTCGTCGCCGCCCCAAGCGGGGGCGCGGGCTAAGCAGTAAGCACCGATTCTTAGTTTGCAGACCGTCCAAGTCCGAACGAGCCGCGCCTCTCTCCGGGGATGTTGCAGCGGAGAGACTGCGACTGGTAGAAGGATTCCGGGTGCTACGGCCTGCGGCTTGGAAAAATACGCCTATAGGGCGGCGTAGCTTGAGCCTTGCATAGGCACGATAGTGAGTCCATAGAGATAAAGAATTTCGATAAGGGCGAGAATGGGCTTTTATGATCGCAGATCCGCCTCATATCTGCTCCTGACGCGGAAGCGGCGGCTGGCTGCCAGGCCTGCGAGAAAAGCTAACTCGGGCGCTTCTGCCTATTCATCGCGCTCAGTCATGGCGGGGAAAAGGCAAAATGCCGCCATAAAGAATCTCCGTCGTGCTCGTACCCGGAAAGCACGAAATATGAAATTCCGCGGATTAATTCGTACTCGCGTATTGGCGGAGCCGGCATTTGGTAAATCCGGCCTTGTGCTCGCATGTTACCGGGCTTGCATTCGCGAGCACTTCGTTTACAATGACGTGACTGCAAGACAGATACTCTAGGGAGAATCGCAGTTGAAGGTTGTCTATTTATCAGCTTTCATGGCCGCGCTGGTTCCCGTGGCCTTTGCAATTGCGGCAGCTCCGTCACAGCAGGCCGCGCAGAGCACCCCGCCGGTCTCGGAGAGTGAGTCGCCGAAAAATCTCCAAGTTCTGTCAAAGGATCTGACCGTGCGCCAGGTAAAGGAGATCATGGACGACTGGACCGACGCGCTGGGCGTGGACTGCAGCACATGCCACGTACGCGATATGGATCATCCGCTTCCCAATGGGCGCCCGGGTTACGACTATGCCGGCGATTCCAAGCAGGAAAAGAGAACGGCGCGTGTGATGTACGCGATGACGGAAGAGATTAATGCGCGCTATGTTGCAGCGGTTCCAAACTCCGGAATTCCAGTAACCTGCGGAACCTGCCATCGCGGCCATCTAAGCCCTGTGCCATTCAACAGCGCAGAGACAAAGACTCCCGTGAATTCAAGCAATACCGCTCAACCCTAGCCGATTTCGTATAAAGATCCCATAGTTTTTCAAAGAAATATATTTTTGGCCCGGCGTTTGAAATCATGCTAGGCTTTGCTCACGTGATGGTCCGGCGCACAAGTCGACTTACCTCTATCAAGGTGCAGCTGCGCATTAACCATATGGACGTGTGCTGCGGGCCTCCGTCGTCTTTGATCTTTTACTCCCGCGCCTAGAGTGCCGCTGAAGCGGCTTTCCAAATTTCACGCAAGCCACAGCAGCGCGGCCTCTTACCTGAGAGGACGCCAGGCATAGACTTCCGATAGAAGCCGCCAATCATGGCCCGCATCGGCTGGCAGCAGCGTGATTCCTTGCACGTGAACATGTCGACTGACCGCAGCCAAAGCACAGGCCATGAGGGACTTTTCACTGCGGGTGACCGTGCCAGGGAGAATTGTGTCGATGGAGTCAAGCGTGGTTTCAAGCGAAGTTCTTCCGGGCGGCGCGACATGGTCGCACGTGCTGAAGCGAGGCAACGCGCTACGTATCACTGACGTGGAAGGAGGAGCTAATGTTGCCGCCTACTTCCTGAATTTCGAACTCCCCGCGGAGCGATTTAACCTTCCCGATACATTGAAGGCCCAACATACCGCGTGCCTTACTAAAGGTCACGTTCTGTATTCGGACATGGGACGCATCCTCTGTTCCATCACCGACGACACTGTGGGTTGGCACGATCCGATTGCCGGTATCTCGAACGCGGAGACGGTAAAAAAGAAATACGGCACGGCAACGTACCAGGGGATGCGCAACAATTGGCACCGGAATGCGCGCGACGGGCTTTCTATTGAGCTTTGCAAATACGGTCTGAGCGCCCGGGACCTGCACGCCACGGTGAACTTTTTCAGCAAAGTCGCCGTGGATCCGGCAGGCGATCTGCAGTTCTGTCCCGACAATTCTCCGGCTGGCGGCTACGTGGAGTTGCGCGCAGAGATGAACGTACTCGTGCTACTAAACAGCTGTCCGCATCCAATGGATCCAAGCGAGACTTATCATCCGAAGCCGGTAACACTGAGTATCGCCAGAGTGCCTGCTCCCCGTGCCGACGATGCCTGTCGTACCTCGTGTCGTGAGAACGCGCGAGGGTTTCTGCTGACCGAATTCTACTTCTTGTGAAGCCGCGCCGAGGGGGAGCAACGTTGGCCACCGTCAATCTTCAAGCAAGTTCCCTGCGCCCCGAAGAGGCGCTGGACAGTTTCATCGTCGAGGCGGGCGACTGGTTTGTGCACGTGATTCGCCGCGGGCAAATTGTGCGTATCGTCGATATGGAGGGCAACCAGTCGGTAGACACACTGTTCTACAACGCGCACGATTACAGCGATCGTTACAGCGCGCAGGACACGATTCGCGAGCAGAGAAATCTGTACCTGTCGGCAGGAACGCGCCTGATCTCGACCGAGGGGCATGTGCTGTTGAGCATCCTCGCGGATACCTGCGGACGTCATGACACTCTGGGCGGCGCCTGCGCCCAGGAAAGCAATATGGTGCGCTACGGTGTCGAGAAGCGATCCATGCATGCCTGCCGGCAGAGCTTCGTAAGCGCGATCCAGTATTGGAAGCATGGGCTCGAGAAGCGCGACATCACGAGTAACATCAATTTCTTCATGAATGTTCCTGTATCTGCGGACGGCACTCTCAGGTTCGAAGACGGTGTGTCAGACGCAGGTAAATACGTGGAGCTGCTCGCGGAGATGGATGTTCTCATGCTGGTGAGCAACTGCCCGCAACTGAATAATCCCTGCAATGCATATAATCCTACCCCGGTCAGGATCTTGATTTGGGACGAAAATGTTCGCTAAGGTACTGATCGCCAACCGGGGAGCGATTGCATGCCGTATTGAACGCACCTTGCGGCGCATGGGTATTCGCTCAGTGGCTGTTTATTCCGAGGCAGATCGCGATGCGCGCCACGTTCTCGATGCCGATGAGGCGTTTCTCATCGGACCAGGCCCGGCGAGTGAGAGCTATCTTGCGATGGAGCGCATTCTGGCAGCGGCTTGGGAATCGCGCGCCGAGGCGATTCACCCGGGGTACGGCTTTCTGAGCGAGAATGCGGCGTTTGCGCGCGAGTGCGCACGGTGCGGCATCGCCTTTATCGGACCGCGCGTGGAGCAGATCGAGGCGTTTGCTTTGAAACACACGGCACGCGCCATCGCAAAGGAGAGCGGGGTGCCGCTGCTGCCAGGCACGGGAATTCTCAGCGATTGCGATGAGGCGCTTGGCCGCGCCGAAGAACTGGGTTACCCGTTGATGCTCAAGAGCACGGCGGGAGGCGGCGGCATCGGCATGCGCGTTTGCTTGACTGCTGAGCAGCTTGCCGATGCTTATGAATCCGTTGTGCGTCTCAGCCAGAACAGCTTTGGCGACGGCAGCGTGTATCTCGAGAAGTTTGTTGCGAGGGCGCGGCACGTGGAAGCGCAGATATTCGGCGACGGAAAAGGCGGCATTCTAACCCTGGGGTTGCGCGATTGCTCGGCGCAACGCCGTCACCAGAAGGTGATCGAAGAGACTCCCGTGCCCGGATTGGACCCGGCAATGGCGGACGTTATTTGCAACTCCGCGGGACTGCTGGGCAAAGCCGTCAATTATGCTTCGGCCGGCACGGTGGAGTTTCTACTGGACGCGGACACCGGCGCCTATTTTTTCCTCGAAGTCAACACGCGGCTGCAGGTGGAGCACGGCGTGACGGAGCAGGTAACCGGGCTTGACCTGGTGGAGCTCATGATCAGCGAGGCTGCCGGCGAGCTCTCTCCGCTGGAGAGCCTGCGCGTGAAACCGCGCGGTTGCTCAATCGAGGCGCGCATCTACGCGGAGGATCCGGGAAGAAATTTTCAGCCATCGCCTGGCAGGCTGGCGCGTGCCTGCTTCCCGTCAGCGGACACGGCGCGCGTGGAGACGTGGGTGGAAAACGGCACGGAAATCGTCCCGTACTACGACCCGATGATCGCCAAGATCATCGTTACGGGCGAGGACCGCCAGGACGCAGTAGAGCGCCTGCAACGTGCACTTGATGAAACTTCGCTTTACGGCACGGAAACAAATCTTCGCTACCTGCGCGCTATCGCGGCGTCGGAGACATTTACCTCCGGGGCTGTGACCACAACATTCCTCGGCGGCTTTGATGCACCGCGGCGCGCGATCGAGGTGCTGGAGGGAGGAACGCAAACCACCATCCAGGATTATCCCGGGCGCCTCGGCTACTGGCATGTGGGTGTGCCGCCGTCGGGGCCGATGGACTCCCTGGCATTTCGCGTGGCCAACCGGCTGGTGGGCAACGCCGAGGGAACGCCTGCACTGGAGTTCACCACGCTCGGTCCGCGGCTGCGCTTCCACGCCGATACCGCGGTGGCGCTTACGGGCGCCGATATGGGCGCAATGCTCGACGGCGACCCAGTTGCGCGTTGGAAAGCCCTCGAAGTGGCCGCCGGTTCGGTATTGCGTCTCGGCCCGGCGCGCAATGGCGGCACGCGCGCGTACCTGGCGATCGCGGGCGGGATCGATACGCCTGAGTGTTTGGGCAGTTGCGCCACGTTCATGCTGGGAGGCTTTGGCGGACACGCGGGTCGTGCTCTGCGAGCGGGCGACGTGATTCATCTCCGCAATGAAGACGAGCGGAGCGAGCCCGCAACCGGAGGATGTCTGGAACTCACCGAGGCGCAGCAACCGGTTTATACGCGGAAGTGGGAGATCGGCGTTCTCTACGGCCCGCAGGGAGAGCCCGATTTTTTCACGCCCGCCGACATGGAGACGATCTTCTCCACAGAATGGCGCGTCCATTATCAGTCCGACCGCACGGGTGTGCGGCTGGTTGGCCCAAAGCCGCAGTGGGCCCGTCACGATGGCGGCGAGGCCGGATTGCATCCTTCGAATATTCACGACAACGCCTACGCCGTCGGCTCAATCGACTTTACCGGTGACATGCCCATTTTGCTGGGACCGGATGGACCCAGCCTGGGAGGCTTCGTATGTCCGGGGGTGGTGATCGAAGCGGAACTGTGGAAGCTGGGACAACTGAAGGCGGGCGATGTTGTGCGGTTCCGACGGGTCGCGCTTGCGCAGGCCGAAACAATGGAAGCCGAGCTTGAGGCGTTTGTAACCACGCCTGGCGGCGCCCTGCCGCAATTTTCAGAAAACCAGCCGGCCCAGCCGGCAATCCTGCGCGCGAACACAGGACGAAAGCCGGAGCAGGTTTGCCGCGCCGACGGCGATAAGTACCTCCTCGTCGAATACGGGCCGCAGGTTCTCGATCTTGGTTTGCGCTTCCGGGCGCATCTGCTCGAGGGCCGACTGCGCGCCGCGCGACTTCCCGGCATCATCGACATCACGCCCGGGGTGCGCAGCCTGCAGATTCACTATGACAATCGCCGGCTGCGGCGGGAGGAATTGCTCGAAGCGTTGGCAGCATTCGATGCGGAGTTGCCCGAGCATCCGCAGATCGCCGTGCCTTCGCGCGTGGTGCATATGCCGCTTTCATGGAACGATCCGGCTACCCAACTGGCGCAGGCCAAGTACACGCAGGCGGTGAGGCCGGATGCTCCATGGTGCCCTGACAACATCGAGTTCATCCGGCGCATCAACGGTCTCGACAGCCTGGACGACGTGCGTCGCATTGTGCATGAGGCCAGCTACCTGGTACTGGGTCTCGGCGATGTGTACCTGGGCGCGCCGGTAGCCACGCCGACCGATCCCCGCCATCGTCTGGTGACTACCAAGTACAACCCTGCGCGTACGTGGACGCCGGAAAACGCTGTGGGTATCGGTGGCGCCTATATGTGTGTCTACGGAATGGAGGGCCCGGGCGGCTATCAGCTCGTTGGCCGCACCGTACAGGTGTGGAACACCAACCGCGTCACGCGCACATTCGTGGAGGGTGCGCCGTGGGCGTTGCGCTTCTTCGACCAAATTCGCTTTTATCCGGTAACGAACGCCGAATTAATCGAACTGCGCCGAAACATTTTGCACGGCGCGTTCGATCTACGTGTTGAAGAGGCCGAGTTCAATCTGGCCAGGCATGAGAAATTCCTCGATGCGATTCGGCCCGGCATTATCGCCTTCAAGGAACGGCAGACCCATGCCTTCAACGAGGAGCGCGAGCGCTGGCGGATCAACGGCCAGCTAGAGGCTGCGGTATCTGTCGCGGAGATGCCTGAGCCCGAAGCGCAGAGGCGCAGCGTTCCCGAGGGATGTGAAGCCGTGGTTGCGCCCATGACTGCGGGCGTTTTCCAGGTGGCCGCGCAACCCGGGCAACAGGTTGCCGAGGGGGACAAGCTGCTGGTGCTGGACGCGATGAAGCTTGAAATGATCGTCACGGCGCCGGTTGGCGGAGTGGTGCGGGAGATGCTATGCCACGCCGGCCAAATGGTAAGCGCCGGCCAATATCTGGCCATCGTCGAAACCAAACAGAGCCAGAAGAACTAAATATGAATATCGCCTCGCTCAAAGCGGCTTACGACAACGGGACAGCGACTCCCTGTTCTGTGCTTGCGGCAATCTACGACCAGATCGACCGCGGCGGGCAGCTGCCGGTGTGGATCTCGCTGGTAGACCGTGCCGACAACCTGGAACGCGCGCGCACCCTCGAGTCCGATCCCGGTGCGCGCGCCTTGCCGCTCTATGGAATTCCTTTTGCCGTGAAAGACAACTTCGATGTGGCCGGAATGACGACGACAGCGGCGTGCCCGGACTTTGCGCATGCGGCCACTGAAACAGCCAGGGTTATCGAGAAACTGCTTGACGCGGGCGCCGTCCTGATCGGAAAGACCAACATGGATCAGTTTGCGACGGGTCTGGTCGGCACGCGCACTCCTTACGGAATTTGTTCCAGCGTCTTCGATGACCGTTATGTGTCGGGCGGCTCCAGTTCAGGATCGGCAGTTGCGGTCGGATGCGGACTGGTCAGCTTTGCGCTGGGCACCGACACCGCCGGCTCCGGCCGCGTCCCCGCGGCATTCAATCAGCTCGTCGGCCTGAAACCGACGCGCGGGTGGCTAAGCACACACGGATTGTTACCAGCGTGCCGCACACTGGATTGCGTTTCTATCTTCGCTGAAACCTGCGCGGACGCGAGCCGCGTCTTCACCGTCGCGCGCGGATATGACGCCGCCGATCCATACTCGCGCGTGCCTGCGCCGGGGCAGGATGCTGTGCCGTGGAGCGCGGCTGGGAACTTCCATTTTGGCGTGCCTTCGGCTCTCGAATTCTTCGGCGACGACGAAGCAGCCACAAGCTACGAGGCGGCGGCAACCGCGCTCAACGCACTCGGCGGCGTGGCAGTCCAGTTCGATTACACGCCGTTTCGCCAAGCGGCAGATCTGCTCTACAACGGGCCTTGGGTTGCCGAACGCGTGGTTGCCATTCGCGACTTCCTGGCCAGCGATCCCGAAACGCTCGATCCCACGGTGAAGAGCATTTTGCAGCGCGCGCAGTCTTTGAGTGCCGTCGACGCCTTTGAGGGGGCCTACGCGCTCAAGTCTCTGGCCGCACAATGTTCAGCCGTGTGGAGCGAAGTGGACCTGTTACTGCTGCCCACGACGCCGACTCACTATACCATCGCCCAGGTGCAGGCCGATCCGATTCGATTGAACTCGAAGCTTGGCTACTACACCAATTTTGTGAATCTTCTTGACCTTGCCGCCGTCGCCGTGCCCTCCAGACTCAGGCACAGCGGCCTGCCGTTCGGGGTCTCGCTGATCGGTCGCGCGTTTTCCGATCAGGGACTATTACACATCGCCGACCGCCTTCACCGCGAGCTTGCGGTCACGATGGGAGGGTCGCAGCGGAAGCTGGCGGCTACGCCGGCCCTTGAAGCCCCCCAAAGGCTGGAAGGCTGCATGCCCCTGGCCGTCGTCGGCGCACATCTCACCGGGCAGCCGTTGAACTGGCAACTCACCGAGCGCAAAGCGCGGCTTATACGCTTGACGCGCACGCATGGCGACTACCGGCTGTATGCGCTGATGAGTACCACACCGCCCAAGCCCGGCCTGGTTTACTCACCGGGATTTTGCGGCGACGGCATTGAGGTGGAGGTGTGGGCGATGCCCGAAGGAGGAGTAGGAAGTTTTCTGAATGCCATTCCGCCGCCGCTGGGGCTGGGCACCATTCATTTAAGCGATGGCTCGATGGTAAAAGGCTTCATCTGCGAGCCCTCGGGCCTGGAAGGAGCCCGCGAGATTACGCACTGGGGAGGTTGGAGGAAATATCTGGCGAGCAGGAGCGTCTGAGCCGACGAGCCCGCGCAGCACGGTTTCGCGTTGCACTCAGTCGTCTTCCCTGTCGGTGTCGCTCGCGGCGGTTGGTTTGCTTTCTCCGCCATCGGGGTTTTTCTTGAATTTGCCGGAGAGTGCCGACTCGACGGCAACGTGAAAGTCGATATCGGCGGGATCGACATCAACTTCGTAACGGGCCAGAGGTATTCCGTTCCGATCGATGAGGAACTTGGTGTAGTTCCATTTGATATCGCCGCCGGGAAGGCTCTGCTTGGGATCGCAGAGAAACTGGTACAGAGGAATGGAATTGATGCCGGTGAGCTGGGCGACGGCGAAAACAGGGAAGTCGACGTGAGCTGTATCGGCGTAGTACTTGCGTATGCCGGCAGGGTCTTTCAATTCCTCATTGCCGAAATCGGACGAGGGGATGCCGATCACCTGCAGCCCCTGGGGCCCATAGGATTTTTCGAGATCGTTAAGCGCTGCGATCTGACTGCTGTAGATGGATTGACTGGCAAGGTTCACGATCAGCAGCACCTTGCCCTTGTAAGCGGAAAGGGGTACGACCTTGCCATTCTGATCGACCAGGGAAAAGTCGTAAGCGGTTTCTTTGTTCGTTGTGGCCTGGGGGGCATCGGCAGACGGCTTCGCTACCCGTCCCTGGGCAGCCGCCGGCAGAAAACAGAGAGGCAGCATGGCCAGGAAGAAGAAAAGAATCGAGCGGTAAGCCATTTTGGGGAAATACTCCGGGAATTGCGGCCAAGGACGCACGGATAAGAGCATTGTGCCATTCAACCGGGCGGCGTGCGCAGAAATCAGCAGGAAGTAATTTCTTTTCTTCGTCTCATTCGATTTTGTTTTTCAGCGCGGAGGACTCGCTCCGATCGGGATATGCTCAGGCAGATCCGTGCGTGAGTCCAGTCTTCCGCAATCCTTCGACTCCTTGGCCCGTGTCTGCAGAGTGGACATGGCGCAGCGAGCCAGTGCAGGTGGACAGCATGGACTTTGAGCAGCTCCGAACATTTCTGCAGGTAGCCAAGCTGAAAAGCTTCTCGCGCGCGGCGTCAAAGCTGGGCATGACCCAACCGGCAATCTCCGCGCAGATCCGTTCGCTGGAGAAGGAGATGGGCGCACGCTTATTCGATCGCGAAGGCGGCAAAGTTACCTTTACTGCGGCGGGGCGTCTGTTTGAGCCGTTTGCGGAACACTGCCTGCAGTGCCAGAGCCACATTTCCCTGGCAGTCAACGAGCTTTACCGCTCGGCGCGAGGCGAGGTCTCAGTGAGCACCAGTGAAGCCACCAGCCTCTACGTGTTGCCACCGGTCCTGGCCCAATACAAGCGGCTGTACACGCGTGTCAACCTCAACGTGGTGCGTGCGGAGCACTCGCGCTCGCTTGAATCGGTGCTGAGCCGGGGTGTGGATTTCGCCGTGGTTTCAATGCCGGTGAAAGACCCGCGCCTGAACGTCCATATCATCCATCGCGACGAGGTCGTGCTGGTGGTTCCGCCTACCCACGCGCTTGCCGGGCAGGAGGCGATCCGCCTGGATGACCTGCTGCAATACCCGCTTTTGCTGCTCAAGCAGGGACGCCAGCGCAACCGTATCGACAATAGCTTCCACGAACACGACGCGCATCCCCGCATCGCCATGGAGGTGGACTCCAGCGAATTGCTGAAGCGGCTGATCTGCGCCGAACTGGGCGTCGGATTTCTACCCCGCGTCAACGTGGCGGACGATGTAAATGCCGGGCTGCTGAAGATTGTAAAGGTCGAAGGCATGCTTTTGCGCCGCGAACTGGCGCTGGTCTACCGCAAGGACCGCACTCTGACGCACGCAGCCAATGCCTTTCTTGAAACTGCCTTGGGCAACACGCGGCACGATTTCTATAACTCGGCGCGCCCACCGCGTGCGCTTCCCACCGTTGCGGAAAGGCTCACCCAATGAGGAGGCAAGAATGAGGCGAATTTCCCCGTCGCGCGCAGCGGTTCTACTGCTGGGCGTCTGCTATGCATGGTCTGCCGCAGCCCAGTCGCCGGGTCAGCCGTCTAACCGCGAGCGGCCGCAGTTCCCACCCAAGACCGGTGTGCAGACACCCGGCGTCCAGCGGGATATCGCCTCGATTAACCCGGTTGCGGTCTTCCCCGTGGCGGGGCATCCCGACTGGATGGTTGTTGCCGACGGCGGCGTTTGGGTCACCAGTTCCAGCGCCAATCACGTCGTGTGGCTCGACGCCAAGACCAACAAGCCGGGCGCGATAATCACCGTTCAAAAGCCGTGTGCCGGCCTGGCCCTCGGCTTCGGCAGCCTCTGGATTCCGAGTTGCGGGGATCACAGCGTGGTCCGCGCCAGCGCAGGAACCGGCGCCTTGCAGGCCACCATCGCTTCCGGCCCCGCAGACTCGGAGGGCGGCATTGCAGTCGGCGCCGGGAGCGTCTGGATCGTCACCTCGCGCGACAGCGACCTGGCGCGCATCGACCCTGAGAGCAACAAAGTGGTGTCGATTATCCGTATTCCGCCAGGCTCGTTCAACCCAGTTTATGCGAATGGATCGATATGGGTGAGCTCGAATCAAGGCGGCACGCTGGTGCGCGTCGATCCGGCTACGAACACAGTGACGGGGCAGACTCCGGTCGGTCCCATGCCCCGTTTCCTGGCCGTCGGCGACGGATCGATCTGGGTGCTCAACCAGGGTGACGGCACCATTGCCCGCGTGGATGCAGGGACCGGTAAGCGCACCGCTCTCATCGCCGCGGGAATTCCCGGATTCGGCGGCGAAATCGCCTTCGGGGGCGGCCGGGTGTGGGCTACCGTGTTTAAATTTCCGATTACGGAGGTGAATCCCAGGCGCAACACGGTGGTCGCCCAGTGGCATGGCGCCGGCGGCGACAGCATCCGCTACGGCCACAACGCGATCTGGCTCAGCTCCTATACCGGCGCCATCGTTTCCCGACTCCCGGTCCCAAAGCAGTAATCCGGGGCCGGGTTGGCGAAGCGATCATGCCATTCTCCCATCCCGCCAATTTTTGTTCTGCCTGAAGCGAGATACCGATGGCCAGACTGCTGCACCCTGCGGATCTTGGGCGCAACCCTTTATGCTCCATGATTCTGCATAAAAATCCAATCAAAACTCGTTCAAAACTCGCTGGAGAAAAATCCAGAATCGAATCATCTTATTGGCGCCATAAAAGACTTGAATGGTTGTTCTGGCATGCTCCCCGGCAGGCTAAAGTTCTTGTATGCCGAACCCTTTGTCTTCTTGCGTGAGCCGGCATCCTAACTCCAATTTATTGCTCCAAGGTGAAAAGGTTTTGTCTCGGGTACTTTCAGGCAGGCGCCGTCTCTTCCGTGGTTTTCTCGCCGCGGTTGCGCTCTTAGCCGCATTGTGCCCGAACGCGGCATGGGCCGGCGTCCCGACATTTACCGTGGGCTGGTCAGTTTACGCCGGGTGGAACCCCTATTACTACATGTACCGGTCCGGTATTCTCGACTACTGGGCCCACAAGTATGGCATCGAGATCAAAGTCCAGCGCTTCGATTACGCTGCGTCGCTTGACGCTTTCGTCGCGAAGAATATCGACGCCTGCACCATGACGAACATGGAGGCGCTCGACATGCCGGCCGCGGCGGGTGTCGACTCCTCGGTGGTGATTATCGGCGACTACTCGAACGGCAACGATGCCGTGCTGGTACGCAATGACCTTGACCTGGCACAGCTTCCCGGCCGTCCCATTCTTCTTGTTCAGAAGACCGTTTCCGAGTACCTGCTGCAGCGGGCCATGGAACTCAATGGTCTCGGCGGCCAGATCGATCGGCTCAAGCTGTATAACACTTCAGATTCCGACATTGTCGGAGCATTCCTTGGTGACCGGAGCAACCAGGTGGCTGTTACCTGGAAGCCACTGGTGTCAGAGATCCTTGCCCAGGACAAGGGGGTCAGGGAGGTATTCAACTCCTCGCAGATCCCTGGCGAGATTCTCGACCTCCTCGTCATCCGCACCGACGTACTCAACCGTCCCGACGGCTCCGGCAAGCGCTTTGCCGAGGCCGTCACCGCTGCATGGTACCAAACCATGGCCCAACTTACGGGAACCGGACCTGACGCGGCCCGCGCCATCGCCGGCAGCGCCGCCGCCAGCGACGACAGCGTCTCTTCTTACGAAAACCAGTTGCAGACGACCTATCTCTTCCGATCCGCGCAGATGGCCGTGCAGTTCACCACCAGCGCCACTATCAAGCAAAAGATGAATCTGGTGCGGGAGTTCTGTTTCCAACACGGCCTGCTCGGCCAGAGCGTTTACTCACCTGACGACGTCGCCATCCTCTACCCCGACGGAACCGTCCAGGGCCGAAAAGACCGCGTGCGCCTGCGCTTTGACGACTCCTACATGCAGATGGCGGAACAAGGGAAACTGTAGCCATGAGACCGAGATTCCATCCCGCCGACCTCCTGGGCATTCAGGTCCGCCCCGCGCGCCTGTGGACACAGTCGCTCGGCTGGGTGTTGTTCGTCGCGGGCATCGCGCTTTATGCCCATCTCTCTTACGTGCGCCACAAAGAGAATCCCTACGACCGCGTTGCGCCCACCGTCCACCAGCTTTACCAGGGCATGCTCACCTCCGCGCTGCAACCTGCCGAAGAAGATCCGCCCCTCGATCCCGGTGCCAGCCTCTGGCAGCACATACGTTACAGCATGTTGTGGAAGGATACGGTAGCCAGCGCGCGACGGTTTCTCATCGCCATCGCGCTGTTGGTGCCGTGCATCATTCTCGGCCTGCACATGGCCATCTTTCCCTACTTCGGCGCGGTGTTTCAGCGATTCGTGCTTTTCTTCGACAAGATTGTCGCGCTCTCGCTCTTGCCCATTCTCTTCATCGTCTTCGGCATCGAGGAGTGGTCGAAGATCATGCTCATGGTAATCGGCGTAGGCCCCACGCTCGTCCTGGACACTTTCAACATCGGCAAGAGCGTTCCGCGCGAGCAGATCGTCAAGGCTTTCACGCTGAAGTCCACGAACCTCGATGTCGCGTACCGCGTAGTTCTCAAGCAGGTGATGCCGCAGATCATCAACAGCGTGCGCCTAAACTTGAAACCCCTGGCGTTGTTCCTCTTTGCCGGCGAGATGATCGCCTCCACGGATGGTCTCGCTTATCGCATTGCCATCATGCGCCGCCACATGGGCATGGACATCATTCTTCCCTATCTGCTTTGGGTTGCGCTGCTTCTGTTCCTGCTCGACGTAACCCTGCGCTTCGCCAACCGGAGACTGCATCCGTGGTATCAGTCGCTCTGAAGCTCGGACCCGCACTTGAGTTCCCGCCTGCTGCGGTCCCGGCCTCGCGCCGGATAGAGATATCACTGCGCGATGTCGCGCTGTCTTATCCGGCGGGCGGTGAGGGCGTCAAGACAGTCCTCTCCAGCATCAATCTCGAGATTGCCCAAGGCGAGTTCGTGGCCGTGCTCGGCGAAACCGGATGCGGCAAGAGCACCATGCTTCGCCTCATCCTGGGGCAGGAGTTTCCCACCGCCGGAACGATTGAAGTCGACTGCAAGCCGGTGACGAAAATCGACGCGCGCTGCGGCTACGTCCCCCAGAAATATTCGCTCTTCCCCGACCGTACGGTACTGGGCAACGTGATGTACGGTCCCGAGAATATGAAGAGCCGGATGCTGGGCCGGCTGCGCCCTTCCTTCCGGCATTTTCGCAAGGAGCTCCGCGATCAGGCCACAGCTTATCTCTTGCGCATGGGCTTGCGTTCGCAGGACCTGGGGAAGTATCCGCATCAGCTCTCCGGTGGAATGCAGCAGCGCGTCGCCATCGCGCAGGCGCTGCTCATGCGTCCGGCGGTCTTGCTCATGGATGAGGCCTTCAGTGCCCTCGATTCCGCCACGCGCGCCAGCCTGCAGGAGCAGCTCCACACGATCTGGCGGGAATCCCGGCCCACCATTGTCTTTGTTACCCACAATACCCAGGAAGCGCTGCTGTTAGGTACACGGCTCATCCTGCTTGGGCGTCATCAGGAGGAGCAGGCGCAGCGGAGCAGCGTCCTGCTCGATATGGAGGTTCCCTCAACGCGGCTGGCCTTCGGCCAGCGCATTCACAGCCACGAGTTTCACGAACTGCACGAGTACGTCAAGCAGATCGCCTACAAGTCCTCATCCCTGCATCGCGAGGAGGACACGGCCCAACCTCCGACTGTGGAAGGCAATTTACAATGAAGCTTTTCTTTATCTTGGTGAGCGCCTGCGCCCTTGCGGTGGCTGCAGCCGCGATTCCCAGCGCGACTGTTTCGGCATTCGGAGCCGATCCGGCGCCGGGTTCAGCGGAGTTCTACAGCACCAAGGTCGTTCCCATCTTCGAGAAGAACTGCATCCGGTGTCACGATGCTACGGCCAAGGGCGGCCTGCGCCTCGACTCCTATGCCGCAGTAATGGCCGGCGGCGACGATGGCGCGGTTATCGATGCCGGTCATGCGGATGAGAGCATGCTGATTCAGGCCGTGGAGCGCACCGGCGACTTGATGATGCCGCCCAAGACCACGCTCGATCAGGAAGACATCGACACGCTGATCGCGTGGGTCAGGGCCGGCGCTATCGGCGACACGGCGATGCCGGCCGCGCGGGGCACGACCACAGCGCCCGTGCCCGCGGAAGCCGACGCAAACACGGCTCCCGCGCGCGATTCGTCCGACGCGCCATCTGCAGAGTCTCCCGAAAAAGCGCAGCCAGAATCGGCGCCGGAAGCTGCTCCCGCACCCACAGCCGCTGAAGCTGCTGCCACCAAGCCGCCCGCACAATCCGAGGGCTCCGGTGTGGCCGCGGAGCTTCGCGCCGTCTCCATGACCGAGGGCAACGACTACTTCGAGATGAAGGTCCGCCCCATCTTCGCGGAGCACTGCTACTTCTGCCACACCGACCAGCAGAATGGCGGATTCCGCATCGACAACAAAACCGACTTCGAAAAAGGCGGCAAACACGGGCCGGAAGTCATTCCAGGAGATCCCGACAAGAGCCGGTTGATCCAGGCCGTGGAGGGCATCGGCTCCATCAAGATGCCCGCGGCCGGTCCAAAGTTGACCTCGGATGAGATTGCGACGCTGACGGCGTGGGTTAAATCCGGGGCCCAATGGCCGAACAACCTTGCGCCGATGGGCACAACTGCGACCACCGGCGTGATTACCGACGCCCAGCGCAAGTTCTGGTCGTTTCTCCCCCTCGATGACGCGCCTGTTCCACCCGACTCGGACCCCAAACACCGTCATTGGGCCAAAACGCCGATCGATAACTTCGTGCTTGCCGATCTCGAGAAGAACGGGCTTACGCCGGCGGCGGAGGCGGACCGCCGCACCCTCATCCGCCGCGCGACATACGATCTGACGGGCCTGCCGCCCACGGAAGCCGAAGCGGAGGCCTTCGAGCACGACCGCTCCCCCAAAGCCTGGGAAAAGGTCGTCGACCGTCTGCTAGCCTCACCGCGCTATGGTGAGCGCTGGGGGCGTCATTGGCTCGACGTCGCTCGTTATTCGGAGGACGATGTGCGCGGCCTCGATCCCAAGGGCCGCGGCTACATGCCGTTCTCCGGCGCCTACCGCTTCCGCGACTGGGTCATCAAGTCCTTCAACGACGATCTGCCCTATGACAAGTTCGTGATCATGCAGCTCGCCGGCGATCGCCTGCCCGCCAAGACCGCTTCCGAGCGGGATGATAACCTGGTCGCAACAACGTATCTTGGCGCCGGACCTTGGGTTTGGGATCAGGCGGAGCCGGTGCAGGGCCGCGCCGACGAGCGCAACGAGCGCGTCGACGCCGTGACCCGCGGCTTGCTGGGCATGACTGTCGCCTGCGCCCGGTGCCACAATCACAAATACGACCCAATCGCGCAGACAGACTATTACAAGCTGGTCAGCGTCTTTGCCAGCTCCACCTACAAGCAATACTCGGTCCTTTCACCGGCCGCCACTGATCAGTACAACGACAAGGTCGTGCAGGATGCTACGCTGCGCATGAGCATCCGCAACTATACGTCCGACCTCAGCAAGGAGCTTGCCGGCGCACTTGCCGTGCAAACTTCGGATTACATGGTCGCGGCCTGGCACGTACTGAATCCCAAAGAACAGAAGCCGATCGATGAAGCCTCTGCCGAAGCCAAGCTCGATCCCGAGGTCCTGGAACGCTGGGTCGACTACCTGAAGAAGCCGCATGAGGACTATCCCTTCCTCAACGACTGGAAGGCCATGTTGGCTTCGCCCGACAGCACTGCCGATCAGGCCAGGGTCATCGGCGACGCCTTCCAGAAAGAAGTTGTCAGGGTTCGCATTCAGGATCAGAAGATCGAGCTTGAGAACGAGATCATCAAGGATAAGGCCGATGTTCCGCGCGACCGCCTGCTCATCGATGCCAAGCCCAGCCAGTTCGATACGTACGACGAATTCTGCCCCGGTTGCCAGCTATCGCTTAAAGCTTTATCCACGCATGAAGCCAAGCTGTACTCCGACATCTTCGAGAGGCAGGACGCGGAGGAGGATGAACAGCGCGGCTCGCCGGGAGTGCTTGTCTTCCAAGGATGGGATCTCGAGCGCCGCCTTGGGCCGGCCTTTCAGGGCTACATTACCGAGCAGCAGAAGCAGCTGGCGTCGCTCGACAAATGGCTCGCCGATGCGACCTATCCGTACGTCAACGGCTATGGCGACAAGCCCCGTCCCGTCGATGTGCGCCTGAACGTCCGCGGCAATCCGCACTCGCTCGGCCTGGTTGTGCAGCGCGGATTCCTGACCGTCCTCAGCCCGCCCGGCGCCAAGCCCTTCAGCGATGGCAGCGGCCGCTTGCAACTGGCCGACGATATTGCCTACCATCCGCTCGCGGCACGTGTCATCGTGAACCGCATCTGGGAGTGGCACTTCGGCTCCGGAATCGTGAACACCCCCGATAACTTCGGCATCATGGGCGATCAGCCCTCCGACCCCGAGTTGCTCGAGTGGCTGGCCTACCAGTTCGTCGCCCACGGCCGCTCCATCAAGTGGCTGCAGCGCGAAATCATGCTCTCAGCCGTTTACCAGGAGAGCTCCGCGGCGTCGCCCGAAGCCGACAACCGCGATCCGGGCAACCGGCTCTACTCCCACTTCAGCCGCCAGCGCCTCGACGCCGAGGAGTTGCGCGACAGCATGTTGGATGTGGCTGGCGATCTCGATCTGAAAAACACCTCGGGGCCATCCGAGCCCTTCGGACCAACCAATCTGCGCCGGACTGTCTTCTGCAAAGTCAGCCGCTTCCAGCTCAGCAATTACCTTCTGGTCTTCGATTTTCCCAATCCGAGCTTCACGGCGGAGCAGCGATTCTCATCTAACGTGCCGCTGCAGCAGCTCTACCTGATGAACAATCCGTTTGTGTATGACCAGGCAAGCGTGCTCGCCGATCGCGTGCACGGCCTTGCCACGCAGGAAGCTCGCATTACCCAAGCTTATGAGTACGTTTATCAGCGGAAGCCGACAGAGGAAGAGATCCAGTTGGGGCTGAAGTTTCTGAGCACCACCCCGGAAAGACCGGGCTATGCGGTTGCGGGTAGGCCCTTCACTGCATGGCGTGAGTACGCCCACGTGTTACTAAGCTCTAATGAGTTTCAGTTTATTGATTGATCAGCTTTCCATTCACCTAACGCACAGGCGGACCGCCCCGGGGCCCGCAGAGGAGATGAAGATGATTCACATACCGGCAAGCCGTCCGATCACGCGCCGCGACGCTCTAAGAAAACTCGGTTGTGGCTTTGGGTATCTCAGCCTTGCAAGCATGGTCGGCGCATCGCTGGCCCGCGCCGAGGCCGCACCCGATAAAAAGCGCTGGATGATCACGGGCAAGCCCAAAGCCAAGGCGGTCATTTTTCTGTTCATGAACGGCGGACTTTCCCAGATCGACAGCTTCGACTATAAGCCGATGCTGGCCAAATACAACGGCAAGCCTATGCCCGGCGGAGACCTTTCGCACGAGCGCAAGACCGGCGGCATCATGATGTCGCCTTTCACGTTCAAGCAATACGGCCAGAGCGGAGCCTGGGTCAGCGAAATCTTTCCGAAACTTGCCGAATGTGTTGACGACATGTGCTTTGTCAAGTCTGTTTACACCGAGATTCCCAATCACGAGCCGGCGCTGGAAATGGTAAACACGGGCGCCAACTTCACCGGGCGGCCATCTATGGGCTCCTGGGTTACTTATGGCCTCGGGGTCGCCAACCAGAATCTGCCCGGCTTTGTAGTGCTGTGTCCTGACCAGCCCACCACCGTCGGTCCGCCGCTCTGGTCCTCGGCGTTTCTCTCGCCGGTCTACCAAGGAACCTATGTATCCGATAAGGTTGCCAAAGGCGACTTCGATCCGCAGAAGCTCATCGCCAACGTCCATAACAACCGCTTCGATCTCCAGCAGCAGGCCAAGGAACTCGACCTCGAGAAGCAGCTCGACCAGCTCAACATGCAGACGGTCCCAGGCGCCATGCACGATCCCCAGCTCGAGGCCACCATCAGTTCGATGGAAACCGCGTACCGCATGCAGACCGACGCGCCCGATGTATTCAATGTCTACAAGGAGTCGCCCGCCGTCCTCAAAATGTACGGCGAGGGCAGCACGGCGCGCGGCTGCCTCACCGCGGCCCGCCTGATCGAGCGTGGCGTGCGCATGGTCCAGGTTTACTACGCCAAGGGCGACCCCTGGGATCATCACTTCGACATCGAATTACACCGCGTTACCGGCGGCAACTCCGATCAGGCGTTCGCTGCTCTCATTAAGGATCTTAAGCAACGCGGTCTCTTCGATGAGACCATCATCGTGGCCGGCTCGGAGTTCGGCCGTACTCCGGTGGTCGAGCTCAGCAGCGGCTTCATGGGCGGCCAGACCCACAACGGCCGCGATCACAATCCACACGGATTCACCATGTGGCTCGCCGGCGGCGGCTTCAAGCGCGGCTTTACCTACGGCGCTACCGACGACTTCGGCTGGAAAGCAGTCGAGAATCCTGTACACGTCCACGACATACACGCCACCATCCTGTACCAGCTAGGAATCGATCACACCAAGCTCACGTACCACTACAGCGGCCGCGATTACCGGCTAACCGACCTGTACGGCAACGTGATCCACGACCTGATCACCTGAAGACAATCCCGCTCCGGCCGGAGTTGCTCCGCGCCGGAGCCGACCTGATCCGTCAGGAAAACGCCCGATGCGCTCTTCAATCTTGATGACATGGATATTCGTGTACGCGCTGTGGGGGCATGCGCAGTTCCCGCAGCCCGATGGCGGCGATCTCCAGCCTGGAACCCTTCCACTTTCCTGGAACAGCGGTGGGCCGAAATGTATGGAGATGCCCGAGTGGCAGATTCATGAGTACAATCCCAATCTCTTCATCCTGCGCCAGTCCGGCTGCACAGATTTCGAAATGCCCTTCCTCTATCTCTTCTTCGGAAAGGAACGCGGACTTCTGTGGGACACCGGTTCTCGCAACGGCGACTTAGTGCCAACTCTGCAGCACGTGGTGCACGAATGGCTCGAGCGCAATCATCGCGGCAGCATATCTCTCGTGGTTATGCACTCGCACTCACACTCCGACCACACCTGGGGCGACAAAGCGGTGCAGGGCATGAACGATCCCGCCATTCCCATCCAGTTCGTCGCGCCCACCGTCGAGGCAGCCATCAAATTCTTCAACATCGATTCATGGCCTACGGGGCTGGGCAAGGTTGACCTGGGGGGACGTGTCCTCAACATCGTTCCCGTTCCCGGTCACGACACCTACGCCGTTGCACTCTACGACCGCTCAACCGGAATCGTATTGACCGGCGATAATCTTTATCCCGGCCGGCTCTATATCTCCGATTTCGCCGCGTACCAGGCCAGCACTGAGCGGCTCATCGCGTTCCTAAGGGGAAAGCCCGTCTCCTACATCCTCGGCAACCACATCGAAGAGACCAGCACTCCGTTCAAGGATTTTCCTATCGGATCGATATACCACCCGCAAGAGCGCCGTCTCGAACTCTCGTTCGGCGATCTGCTAGCCCTTGACGATGGCTTGAAATCGATGCAGGGAGCCCCGCATCGCATGGCGATGAGCGATTTCACCATCTGGCCGCGCCAGCCGAAAGGGCAAGACGACAAGCTGGAACAGATTTTTCGTGAGACTCAGGAGGAGCAACTCAGGAACAAATGGGATCAGCCGCGATAATTGCGCGGGCGTGTACGCGGAGGCAAACTCGCCCGCGGATTGGCAAATTTTCCAATTCTCACGGCCTTCTCATGGCGGGTGCGACATGCTTCCCGTGGAAGCCGATGCTGCACGAATGGCGTTCGATGCTTCGGAAGTATCGGAACTTAGCAACGATCGAGATTGAGGAAACCATGGATTGGTTAGCCTGAGCGGAGCGAGGGGTCTGCGGTTTTTTTTCGCCATCTCGCTTGGCATTTTGCTGCCAGCCAGATCGCGGGCGCAAGGCCTGTTTGTCCATACACCCCAGTTTCTGAGCGGAGACGGCGATTGCTCCTTAGCCGCAGCGAATCTCGAAAGGACTGCCTGATGAAACATTTACTTCTTCCCGCATTGCTTCTTTTCGCCATCGCGCCAGCCGTTCCGGCACAGGCCGCTTCCTGGACACCTGACCAGGCGCACAGCGATGTTGAGTTTTCGGTGCTGCACATGAGCTTGTCTAATGTGCACGGCCGCTTAGGGCATGTGACCGGCATCATCCATTTCGACCCGGCAGACCTCGCCAACTCCAACGTCGACGTTACCATTGACGTGAACACCATCGACACAGGCGAAGGCGCGCGCGACGCGGTGCTTAAGAGCGCCAGTTTTTTCGATGTCGAAGACCATCCGGCTGCTACCTTTGTCAGCACGAAAGTGGAGAAGACTGCCAGTGGACTGGCGGTCACAGGCAATCTCACCCTGCGAGGCGTAACCAAGTCCGTGGTCCTTGCTGTCGAAGGCCCGAATGGCCCGGTGACCGGAATGGATCAAAAGCTGCACGCAGGCTTTACCGCTACGGCCTCGATCGACCGCAGAGATTTCGGGATCGGTGCAAGCTTTCCGCCCGGGATCATCGGGGATCAGGTCCAGCTCTCCATTGATCTGGAGATCGTTAAGCAATAACAGAGGCCGACTGCCGCTTCAACCGAAAAAACCATTGTTGATCGAGAGTCTGCCTGGGTGGTATTCAATTCGAAATTCAACCGCGTTATGAACCTGCCCGACGGTTGATAAATCGCTAATGCCCTCACCGACGACAGCGGTCGAGCCACCTGGACGAAAGTCGCCATTTCGGGCTACAGCCGGTTATACCTGCACGCGACCGCGCAGGACGCTGTTCAAGTCCCACCAAAAATCGCACCAGTCCTCGCATGAGCCTCGCGACACAGTTCATCAAGTAGCAAATGACGTGCGGGCGCCCGAAATCCGCGAAGCCGGTCCCATGCGGTTCCAGGGTTCCTGGTAGCGATTATGAACTTGCTGCCGGAGGCGCAGCGTTACGCAGACTACTTAACCCTGATGCAGGCCAGGAATCCGAGCGTTCACGCCCGGAAAAGTTGACGGCGTCATAGGTAAGAAAATAGAGAGATTGAGAGGGTTCCGGCATTTTCCTCATGGATTCCTTATGAGATCTTTGATCTCCTATGAATCGGTGCGCGGCCGAGAGAGCAGAATTAGCCCACACATCTTTCCGCTCGGAGGGTCAAGGTTGGGGCCGATAGAACTATTTAGTTGCTCCTTCGGACGATTACTGCTAACGAGGTTGAACCCAGACATGCGCTGGTGGAAAGGCTGGTAACTGGAGGCCAGCTTCTCGAAGCCGTACGTCTGTGCTTCTCCTGTTCAATTCTCGACATCAACTCCTTTCGGGGATCCACGATTGCAACCAGAAATTCATCGATTGAGACGAAGGGAGAATTGTGCCTCAGCAACCTGTCTTGTACAAAATCCGAAATCTTTACGGGTTTCTCATGCCGAGAGGCTCTGAATTTGGGGTTGCGCTTAAAACTCCAAGGTTTGCCGGGAAACAAGACCTGATTGGCAAGTTATTTTCCGCGATAGTCCGCAAAAATCATTCCCAAACCATAAGTGCATTGATGCGATTTTGGCCGTTATGGCTGCTGGTCTGGGCGATCTCGCCCGTGTATGCGCAAACGTTCGAGCCCAAGTTTTCAGTAGGGGCTGGAATACAAACCAGCTATGACCACTCCAACACTGACGGAGGTCAGTCAGTCGATCAATTCCCGCTTGACCATGCTCGGCTCTACTTTAGCGGAGATGTGACAGATCATATCAGCGCCATGTTTAATACGGATTACCAAAGCAGCGCCGATTCAATGGAAATTCTCGATGCGGTCGGAGAGTTTCACGGCTCGCCGAAAGCCAATGTCTGGTTCGGTCGCTTCCTGCCGCCCAGCGACCGTGCTAACTTGTACGGGCCGTTCTACTCGAATGAGTGGGACGTATTTAACGATGGCATCCAAGACGGCTATCCGTTTGTCTTTCAAGGACGCGACAATGGCGCGGCCTATTGGGGTGATTTCAAAGCGGGCGCCGCCGAAATTAAAGCTTCGGCGGGCGCGTTTGAAGGCACATCTGCGGATGGAAAAAACAGTGTTATTTGGGCGAGCCGTGTCCAGATTGATTTGTGGGATCCGGAGAACGGATATTACCTGAACGGCACGTATTACGGCGACAAAAATCTGCTAGCGATATCCGGCGCAACTCAGGTCCAGTCCGGTAAGACAGCAACAACCGGCGACTTTCTAATGGAGAGAAAGGTTCCTAGAGGAGGCGCCTTCACCATCGAAAGTGAATACTCCCGCTACAACGGTCTCGGCGGTTACAACGCGGACTATGCCAAGAGCGAAGGCGCGTATGGCCTGGCGTCTTTCCTGATACCAAAACATGGCGGAAAAGGCAATTTTGAACTCCTCGGAAAATATGCGATCGCGGAGTACACGGGGGGAAGCGGCAGTGCGCCCAGTTACCGCCAAAACACTGCCGAGGCTAACTTCAGCTATATTCTCGAACAGTTTAATGCTCGGATCATGAGCTTTTATCGCAACGCCAGCTACAACGCGATAACTGCCAATAACTGGCAGGCTGGTGTCGGCCTGCAGCTTCAGTTGTCCAAGACATTCAGCCTGAACGCAAAGTAACTGCGGGTCATTTGCAAACGATCGAAACAAACTATTCCCGTTGCGGTTCGCCATCACACCCGGGGACGTTCAAACAAACGGATCGCGCCAGGCACTTAATCGACTTACCAATCAGAGGGCAAAGGAGAAACGTCTATGAAACAGCCATCAAACGGCGCAGCGCATTTGAGATTAAAAGCGGCAGGCGCCGTCGCAACGATCTTATCGCTCGCATTTTGCGCAGCGGCCTCGACCCCAGTCTTGGCGCAGAACGGATCAGTAAAGGTGGGAGTGTTACAGTCCCTTTCGGGAACCATGGCGATCAGCGAGGTGGCTGTGAAGGATGCGACCATGCTCGCCATCGATCAAATCAACGCGTCCGGCGGCGTGATGGGAAGGAAGATCGTTCCTGTAGTGGAAGACGGCGCTTCCGATCCAGCCATCTTTGCGCAGAAAGCGCAGGAGCTGATTCAGCAGGACAATGTGGTCACGGTTTTCGGTGGCTGGACTTCGGCCAGCCGCAAGGCGATGCTCCCGGTCTTTCAACGCTTCCAATCGCTGCTCTGGTATCCGGTGCAGTTCGAAGGCAATGAATGTTCGCCGGACATCATGTACTCCGGTGCGCAACCCAATCAGCAGATTCTTCCTGCGCTGCAGTGGGCCATGGAGAAGGGTGAGAAGCGGATCTTCCTGCTCGGCTCCGATTATGTGTTTCCGCGCACGGCAAACTATATTTTGAAGAAGTATATTGTCCACGATGGCGGTACGGTTGCCGGCGAAGAGTATGTTCCACTCGGCGGCACCGACTTTAGCTCCGTCATCGCCAAAATCAAGATCTCGCACCCGCAGATCATCTTTAATACATTGAACGGGGACAGCAATGTCTCCTTCTTCAAGCAGATGGCTGCCGCGGGCATGACGCCCGACAAAATGCCGGTGATGTCTTTCAGCATCGCTGAGCAGGAAGCGCACGCCATGGGTCCGAGCCTGGTGCAGGGAAGTTATGCAGCCTGGAATTATTTCCAGAGCCTGCAGAACCCGCTTAATAAGAAGTTTGTGGCCGCGTTTAAGGCCGAGTACGGCGGAAACTCAGTGCTCGACGATCCCATGATTCACGGGTACGAGGACGTTTATCTGTGGGCAGCTGCGGCGAGGAAAGCAGGAAGCTTCGATCCGATGAAGGTGCGCACGGCCGCGATCGAGATGGGCTGGCAGGATTCTCCGATGGGCAAAGTCGAATTCGCCAACAATCAGAGCCTCTACCAGACGGCTTACGTCGGTCAGCTTGAACCGGACGGACAATTTAAGATACTGTGGCAGTCAAATGGCCCCATCCGTCCCAACCCATACGACCCGCTGGCGTTCCCCGGCCGGAGCTGCCCGGCGAAATAAATTTGGATCGGGAAAAGAAAAGGGAAAAACAGTATGTGGCATTTACCGATCATTGCGGGCCAGGTTTTCAACGGCTTCAGTGTCGCTTCGATCCTGCTGCTGACGGCGTTGGGCTTGGCCTTGAGCTTCGGCCAGATGAACGTCATCAATATGGCGCATGGCGAGATGCTGATGTCCGGCGGTTACCTGTCTTACCTGGCCTGCAAATTTGTGCACGGCCCTGCCGCCTTTCCCTGTGCTCTGCTGACCGCGTTCGCTGGGGCGACTATTTTGGGTGCGCTGCTGGAGGTGTCGGTGATCCGCTGGCTCTACGGCAGGCCGCTGGATACACTGCTGGCCACCTGGGGCATCAGTTTGATCATGCAACAGGGCGCCCGCAGTATTTTTGGGGCGATTGGCGTGGAGGTGGTTGCGCCGCATTGGATGGACGAGTCCATTAACATCACGCACGGCTGGTTCGCCGGGCTTTCTCTTCCGTTTATCCGCATTTTCATCATCCTGCTGGCGGTCGCGGTTTTGGCGGGCCTTGCACTCTTCATCGCCCGCACCCGCTGGGGACAGTGGCTTCGCGCGGTCCATCAGGACCGGGATATGGCCGGAGCGTTGGGCATCAACACCAAACGCGTGGATCTGATTGTTTTTGCATTGGGCTCGGGCGTAGCCGGTCTGGCCGGCGCAGCGTTGGCGCTGATCTCGCCGGTCACGCCCACGGTGGGACAAAGCTATATTGTCTATGCTTTTCTGGTGGTGATCGTGGGCGGACTGGGAAGCCTGTTGGGCACCACACTCGCCGCGTGCCTGGTGGGGTTGTTCTCCGCGGGTGCGCAGATGTTCACCAGCGTCAGCTTCTCCGACGTTCTCCTGCTGGTGATGGTGGTGGTGCTTATTCAATTCCGCCCCCGGGGTCTTGTGGCGACGCGCAGTCGCGCATTGAAGGAGGCGTGAGTTGCGGCTGAAACACGTCTTCGATGGGCTGATTCTGATTGCGCTGGCGCTCGCCCCGTATTATCTTTCCGCGTTTAACCTCTCGTTGCTGGGACGGTTCCTGGCATTGGCCATCCTCTCTCTTGGCCTGGTGCTGGTTTGGGGATGGGGTGGCATTCTCAGCCTGGGGCAGGGAATATTTTTCGGACTAGGCGCCTATGTGCTGGCCATGCACATGACGATGGTGTCACTCGGCCCCGGCGAACTGCCTGATTTCATGATGTGGAGCGGCCTCGACCACGTGCCCGCATGGTGGTCCGTCTTCCACAGCCCGGTTCTGACCCTGGCCTGCGTGGTCCTGCTGCCCATGGCGGCGGCCGCGATACTTGGATGGCTGATGTTCCATCGCCGCGTCGGCGGCGTCTACTTTGCGCTCATCACCCAGGCCCTGGCGCTGGCCTTCTCCACGCTGCTCATCAGCGAACAGGCGTATACCGGTGGGTTCAACGGCCTGACCAACTTCACCACGATTCTGGGCTACTCGGTCGACGGTCCCGATTTTGGACGCGGGCTTTACTGGGTCACGCTAGGCTTCCTCGCGCTGTCCTTTATTCTGTGCCAGTGGCTTCGCCGCACCAACTTCGGCAAGGTTCTGGTGGCCATACGCGACGGCGAAAACCGCGTCCGCTTTCTTGGCTACAATGCCATGGCGTACAAGACGGTCGCATTCGCGGCGGGCGGCGCGATGGCGGGGATCGCGGGAGCGCTTTATATGTTGCATCTGGGCGACATCTCGCCGGCGATGGTGGGTGTGATTCCTTCCATCGAGATGGTGGTGGCTGTTGCGGTGGGCGGCCGCGAAAGCCTAACCGGCGTAATCCTGGGGACGCTTCTGGTGAACTTCGGCAAGGACTGGATCAGCAACGCCATGCCGCAGCTTTGGCTCTTCGTAATGGGTGCGCTGTTTGTGCTGGTGGTGACAGGGATGCGGGGAGGCCTTGCGAGCTTGCCGCAGATCTTTTTCCGGTTGTTGCATTGGCGGCATAAGAGAGTTGCGGGCGCACATGCCGCATCCGCCATCGAAGCCGGAAATCCCGCACCGACGGTCGAAGAAGAGGCGGGAGCGCAGAAGGCGGTATGAGCGGAGGAGGTCGCAATGACAGCGTCACTACTCGACGTTGAGGATCTGACGGTTGATTTTGACGGCTTCAAAGCCCTCGATGGCATGAGCCTGCACTTGGAGCCGAATTCTGTGCGCGTTCTCATCGGGCCCAACGGCGCCGGCAAGTCCACACTGTGCGACGCCATCATCGGGCGTGTGCATCCGACCTCGGGCAAGGTTGTCTTCAAGGGGAAAAACATCACTTCCTTGCCGGAATATGAGATCGTGCGCAAAGGGATTTGCCGGAAATTTCAAACGCCAGGCGTGCTCGAAAATCTGACTGTGGCGGAGAATCTGGCGCTTTCAGCGCGCAGCAGGCGGGAGTGCTGGAGATCTTTCGGTTGGACTCTCAGCGGGGAAGCGCGCCTGCGGGTGGAAGAGACGCTCGAACTGATTGGTCTGACGGAAAAGCGGAATCAGCTTGCCGGAGAGTTGTCGCACGGGCAGAAACAGTGGCTGGAAATTGGCATGGTGGTTGCTTCCGACGCCGATGTGCTCCTGCTGGACGAGCCGGCCGCCGGCATGTCCCACGGCGAAGCGGCGCAAACCGCGGAACTGATCCGCCGTCTCTCCCTGCGGCACAGTTTTCTGGTGATCGACCACGATATGACATTTGTGGCGCAGTTGGAGGCGCCGGTCAGCGTGATGCACATGGGGCGAATGCTCAAGGAAGGAACGCTCGAAGAAGTGCGCAACGACCCGCAAGTGGCCGCGGTCTATCTGGGCCGGGTCAAGGAGGTCGCCCGTGCTTGCGCTTGAGGGTGTCTGCGCCGGATACGGCCAGAGTCGCGTGCTGGAAGCCGTGGGAATTTCGGTGGCCGAAGGCGAGGCAGTCACACTGCTGGGACGCAATGGCGTGGGCAAGACGACCCTGCTGCGCACCATCGTCGGCTTGCATCCAGCCGAGCAGGGAATCGTCAAGCTGAACAATGAGGACATCACCGATTTCCCCGCTTATAAGCGCGCACGCAAGGGAATCGGCTATGTTCCCCAAGGCCGAGGCATTTTTCCCCACTTAACCGTGGAGGAGAATCTGCGCACGGGTTTCGCCAGCCTGACTGGCCGGGCAGGCGGGGAACGCGAAACCATCCCCACATACATCTACGAATTGTTCCCCCTCCTGAACCGGGTTGCCGCGCGCAAGGGCGGGGTGCTGAGCGGAGGTGAACAGCAGCAACTGGCTCTCGCCAGGGCCCTGGTGGCGCAGCCCAAGCTGCTGATCCTCGACGAGCCGACGGAGGGCATTCAGCCTTCCATCGTGCAGCAGATCGAGGAAGTGCTGCGGGAGATTCGCACCCGGCTCAAAATTGCTATTCTTCTGGTGGAGCAATATCTGGACTTTGCATGGTCGATCGCGGACCGTTTTTACGTCATGCGCAGCGGAAGAATCATCGATGAAGGCAATCCCCGTGAACGCGAGCCAGGCAGCGTGATTCATTGGCTCAATGTTTGAAGACGGCGTTTGAAGACGGCAAATGCACCTGACACCCCGAGAATCCGAAAAACTTCTCATCGCGGTGGCTGCCGACCTGGCACGCAAACGGCGTGACCGCGGACTCAAGCTGAACTACCCCGAAGCGGTCGCACTGATCAGCGCTGAGATTCTGGAAAAGATCCGCGACGGGAACACGGTCTCGGAACTGATGGACTGCGGAGCCGCCATCCTGACCCGCGAGGACGTGATGGAAGGCGTGCCGGAGATGGTGAAGGAGGTGCAGATTGAAGGCACCTTTCCTGACGGCACCAAGCTGGTGACTGTACACAATCCGATACGATGATCGGCTCCGAAGGGAGGCGGCGCATGATTCCCGGAGAGTATTTGTTGGCGGAAACGCCCATCATGGCCAACCCCGGCCGCGCGACCCGCGAACTGGAAGTTGTCAATACCGCCGACCGGCCCATTCAAATAGGGTCGCATTTTCATTTTTTCGAGGCCAATAAGGCACTGCGCTTCGATCGCTCCCTGGCCTTCGGCACGCGCCTCAACGTGCCCGCCGGCACAGCTGTGCGTTTTGAGCCAGGGGACAGCAAACGGGTTCGGCTGGTCGCAATCGGCGGGGAAGCTGCTGTTTTTGGTCTGAATGGGCTGACCAACGGCGCCACCGGCGATGCGCATCGCGAGGCCGCTATTGGCCGGGCTCGGAGCCTTGAGTTTCTGGGAGTGGACTCTTGACTCTCAGAATTCCACGCCGCCAATATGCAGACCTCTACGGCCCGACGGCGGGAGACCGCGTGCGTCTTGCCGACACGGATCTCTTCATCGAGATCGAGCGCGATTTAACGACACCCGGTGATGAAACGAAATTCGGTGGCGGCAAGGTGCTGCGCGACGGCATGGGACAATCTGCGCGAGCGACCTCGGCAGAGGGAGTGCTGGATGCTGTCGTCACCAACGCTGTGATCGTCGATCACTGGGGCGTTGTCAAGGCCGATATCGGCATTCGCGGCGGACGCATTGTGGCCGTGGGTAAGGCGGGAAATCCCGACATGATGGACGGTGTGACACCCGGCATGGTGGTGGGTGCAGCTACCGAGGTGATTGCCGGGGAAGGCAAGATCGTCACAGCAGGGGGCGTGGATTCGCATGTCCACTTCATCTGTCCGCAATTGGTATGGGCGGCCCTGTCTGGGGGGCTGACTACGCTGTTGGGAGGAGGAACTGGACCGGCAGCCGGGACCAACGCCACCACTTGCACTCCCGGCCCGTGGAATATGGATCGCATGTTGCAGGCCGCGGACGCGTTTCCCGTCAATCTGGGTTTTCTAGGAAAGGGCAATGCCTCGTTTCCAGCGCCGCTGCGCGAGCAGATCGAGCGTGGCGCTATCGGCCTCAAGCTCCATGAGGACTGGGGCAGCACTCCGGCTGCCATCGACTGCGCGCTCTCGGTCGCCGAAGATTTCGATGTGCAGATCGCCATCCATACCGACACGCTGAACGAAGCAGGATTTGTCCAGGATTCTATCCAGGCATTCAAAGGGCGTACGATTCACACCTATCACACCGAAGGTGCGGGAGGTGGGCATGCGCCTGACATCATCAAAGTGTGCGGCGAAGCGAATTGCCTGCCATCGTCGACCAACCCGACCATGCCGTTCACGGTGAACACTCTTGACGAGCACCTGGACATGTTGATGGTCTGCCATCACTTGAATCCATCCATTCCCGAAGACCTGGCTTTCGCCGAGTCGCGCATCCGCGCCGAGACCATTGCCGCGGAGGATGTGCTGCATGATTTGGGCGCCATCAGCATGATGTCCTCCGATGCGCAGGCCATGGGCCGCATCGGCGAGGTGGTTTTGCGAACCTGGCAAACAGCCGACAAGATGAAGCGGCAAAGAGGACCGCTCGCCGGGGAGAACCCGGGCAGCGACAATCTCCGCGTGCGCCGCTACGTGGCCAAATACACCATCAACCCGGCCATCGCGCACGGCATCTCGCAAGAGGTGGGATCGATTGAAGCCGGCAAGCTGGCCGACCTGGTGCTATGGTCGCCGGCATTTTTTGGCGTCAAGCCGGAGATGGTGGTCAAAGGCGGCTTTATCGCGTGGTCGGTGATGGGTGACGCCAACGCCTCCATCCCCACACCGCAACCGGTGATCTACCGGCCCATGTTCGGCGCCTTTGCCGGCGCCATGCACGCCACCAGCCTCACCTTCGTTTCGCAAGCGGCAATGAGTGCGGGCATTCCCGGCGAATTGAGCCTGAAGAAACAAACAGCCGCCGTGCGCCACTGCCGCAATCTCAGCAAACGCGAAATGATCAATAACGATGCTCTACCGCGCATCGACGTCGATCCGGAGACCTACCAGGTGCGGGCGGACGGCGAATGGCTTACCTGCGATCCGGTCTCCGTGCTCCCCTTGGCGCAGCGCTACTTTTTATTCTGACCTATGGCGAACGATACTCAAATGCTTATGATCGATCATTTGATCGGCCACACCCACGCGGCAGAAGTACAAGGGCGGCAATGCGATAGCCTGGTGCTTACTTCCGAACAGCGCCGCTGGGTGCGCGGGCGCTTCGTCAGCGCGCGGGGCCGTGAAGTGGCACTGGCGCTTCCCACGGGAACGGTTCTCCAGCCGGAGCAAATCCTGTGGATGGAAGACGATTGGTATCTGCAAGTGCAAGCTGCCCCCGAACCTGTTCTTGCGATCTCCCCAACGGATGCCCGTAGCGCTGTAAGCATTGCGTTTGAAGTGGGAAACCGGCATTTTCCTCTGGCCATGGACGAAGAAAAATTGCTCGTCCCCGACGACCCTGCGATGGTGCAATTACTCAACCGGCTTGGCGTTGCGTGGGAGCGGGCGAACGCGATCTTCCAGCCCATCGGTCATGCGCACCGCCATGAGCACTAGACACTGGACAACGCTCCTGCAATTCAGCGACGGGCTCTTTCCCGCCGGAGCCTACGCGCACTCCTTTGGCCTGGAATGGTACGTGCAGGCGGGCATGGTTGGCGATGCGGCATCGCTCGAGTCGCTGGTGCGGGGCAATCTGGAGGCCTCTGTCGCGCCTACCGATGCGGTGGTGTTGCTCTGCTCCTGGAGGGCCGCGCACGCGGAAGAGTTCGAATCGTGCCTGCGTATCGACGCGATGGCCGATGCCCTCAAAGCTGCCGAGGAATTGCGCAACGCCAGCCGCCAGATGGGTCGTCAAACGCTGCGCATCGCCAGCAGTTTCCTGGCGCACGATCTGACGCAGACCTTCTTTCGCTCGGTTGAAAAGTGTCAGACGCCGGGCCATCATCCGGTGGCCCTTGGCATCGTCGGCAGCGCTCTCCAATGGGAGCCGCGGGAGATGATCGCCGCCTATCTCTATTCTTCAAGTGCTATGCTGGTGAACTCTGCGTTGCGTCTCTTTCCTCTGGGCCAGCTTGCCGGGCAGCGCATTCTTTGGAATCTGCAGCCGCTCTTTGGCCGTTTAGCCACGGAAGTCTTGAGCAAAGGCGAAAAGGACGTCTGGAGCTTTGCTCCCGCCTTGGAGATTGCAGCGATGCGTCACTCGACCCTCGATGCGAGGTTGTTCCGATCATGAATTCTCAACCCCTTAGAATCGGTATCGGAGGCCCCGTAGGATCGGGCAAGACCGCTTTGGTCGAGACGCTTTGCCGTCGCCTGCGAGACACCTACGAACTTGCCGTAATCACCAACGACATCTATACCCGTGAAGACGCCGAGTTCCTCACCCGCCGCGGCGCCCTTGCTGCGGAGCGCATCCTCGGCGTCGAGACCGGCGGCTGCCCGCACACCGCCATTCGCGAGGATGTTTCAGTGAACCTTGAAGCCGTGACGCATTTGACCCGCGCCTTCCCGAAGGTGCAAATCCTCTTCATTGAGAGCGGTGGAGACAATCTCGCGGCCACATTCAGTCCCGAGTTGGTAGATGCAACCATCTATGTGATCGATGTGGCCGAAGGCGATAAGATTCCGCGCAAGGGCGGCCCTGGGATTATCGCATCGGGACTGCTGGTCATCAATAAAATTGACCTTGCGCCGTACGTCGGCGCGGACCTCGCAGTCATGGACAGAGATGCCAAACATGTTCGCCAGGAAAGACCATTTGTCTTCACCAATCTCAAGGACGGGACGGGCGTGGAGAGGATCATCGAGTGGATCCGGCGTGAACTGCTCTTCGAGTCTTGACCGAGTAGGGCGCGACGGGCGGCTATCATTGCGCTTCGCTCGGCGCGGGCCGCGCACCGATCTCGTTCGTTCCAGCTATACTCTGCCCCTGCAAGTGCTCGCGCCGCTGGCAATGGAAGACGGCTCGGCTTATCTCGTGCTCCTCAACCCTACCGGCGGAGTGCTGGGTGGAGATCGCCTGACCAGCGAAATCGTACTTGAACCGTTCGCGCATGCAAGCCTGACCACCTCGTCCGCGACGCGGGTCTATCGCACCGACAATCTGCCGGCCATACAGGATACTGTTATCCGCGTGGGCGGAGGCGCGACCATCGAGTATTTTCCCGATCATCTGATTCCCCATCCGGGCGCGGCTCTGCGCCAATCGCTGCGAGTGGAGATCGACCGCGGCGGCCGCGCCCTCTTTTGGGAGGCGATGGCCTGTGGACGCATAGGACGAAACGAGCGCTGGGAATTCCGCCAAATAGTCACGGAGGTCGAGGTCTTGGTGCGAGAAAAACCGGCATGGCTCAGCCGTGCCCGGATCGATCCCGACGTTTTGGCTCCGAAACGGCCTGGCCTCGCAGAAGCCTATGCGTACACCGGTTCGCTGGCGATTATTGCCGATGGCTTTACGCAATGGCCGCAGTTGATCGCGGAGATAAGCCGGGAGCTTGCAGCCTTTCCTGAGGTGCATGGCGGCGTTAGCAAGTTGACGGGAGACGGTTGTCTGGTTCGTGTGCTCGCGAATTCTGCAATCCGCCTGACTGGAATCTGCACCTCGTTGTGGGCTATCGGTCGTGCCATGGTGCTGGGCTTGCCCGCGTTTGAATCGAGGAAGTTTTGAACAGGTTTTGCGATTCCGGATCAGCTTTCAGGAAAATGGCTCCGAACCGCGTGCAATTTGCGGGCGGAATCGAGCGCAACCGAAGCATCTCGGCAAGTGGAACCGAGCTCTCCTGGACAGCGGCCAGTGTGTCAGCGCTCAATTAAGGAACCTTGAACTTCACCGCAAAGATTGCGTTACAAAACGCGCGCGTTCCTGATCGCTAGCCGACCTTTCGATACCATTCCGGGCTCGATAAGTGACTTGGCGATTCGGCACTCATCAGGGACCGGAAGGGGTGTTCAACCGAGTTTCAGTCGCGCCGCGTGGAAGGTTGCGCCGGGGTCGTGCGCTGACGCGACAGGCAGAACCACGCCTTTGCGCCGTGATCCCGGAATTCGGCTGAACGCAATTCGATGATCTCCAGCGCAGGCTCGATGGCGAGGGTGATCTCGCGCGCCGAGCGGCGCGGCGGACCGACTTCGCGCGGCGGACCTTCAGTGCTGCCGATCAAGCTCAGCCACAATCCGCCCGGCGCCAGGACGGCACCGACTTGTGCCGCGAAACGCCCTCTCTCCTCCGCTTCATCGAACACATGGAAGCAACCGCGATCGAACACAAACTGGAACGGTCCGCCGGGCGGAGGCGCGGCGAGAAAATCCAATGCAGCAAAACGACAGCGCAGCGCGCGCCCCTCCATTTTGGCGTGGGCTCTCTCTACAGCGAGTGGCGAGAGATCGATTCCGAGTACATCGAAGCCGCGTTCTGCCATCCAAAAGGCATTCGTACCGGTACCTGCGCCGATCTCAAGCACAGAACCGGGCGTAAGCGCGCCCGAAGTGACGAACTCGACGAGCACAGGCTCCGGTTGCCCAGTATCCCAGGGCAACTGTCCCGCGGCGTAGGCCTCATTCCATGCGGGGTGCGGCATCACCATACGAGTTTATCCGACGGTGTTCTGTTTTGGTGAGCGATTCGGCGATAACGCGCCAGTGCAAAACTGACAAGAACCCGTTTAAGGGGACCTATTGTCTCATTGCACGTAAGCCCGGCCTGTTGAAAGTTTGGAACCTTCCAGCAATTCCGTGCTCGAGAATCTATCCAGCCGGGCGAGATCCTGCACGTCTCAAAAGCGGTTCACGCAGGCCGTCGCTAAGCCTCCGAAAATCTATGTCCCGACCTCCCTGTTCCGGCTGTTCCACAAGGCGCAGCTAAGAAAACAGGGTGCCATTTAAGTCTCCGATTGGACCTGCCTGGCATCTTCAATACCAGCTTCGATCAGCTTACAGCGCCCGGTCTTCAGTGCAACGTCGCCAGGGACGGATTGGTGTTTTCCGGCGGAAGATGCGCGGTAAGCGGGCGAAGCGTCGGGGCTGAGGCAATCTCTACGCCGTCGCAAAGTACGCGCAACCCGGTCCCGCGATGGTATCGGGCGCCATCCCGGTCATAGAGGATCGCGAGCAGATGGCCGTGGTAGGGTACGCCGTCAATCGCGAACCATGGCCACTCGTCCGACACCAGCGGATGGATCGTCAAGGCGTCCCCCGGAGCAGGACGCAGGCCAATGAGCCCGGTAATGACAAGATCGGCAAATCCTGAGTGATTGTAATAGCGCCCGCGGTTCGCCGGCGGCTGTTTCTTTTCCTCGAGGATAGTGCGGGCGATCCACTGTCCGGTGTCCGGATCGAGGTCTTCGTCAATCCACGGGATACGCCGCCCGTTGGGAAGCTGGATATGCTGCGAGAGAACATACTCGGCGAGGATCTCGCGGTAAGCGCCGGGGCCGATCACTGTTTGCGAGGGGCCGTTCAATAGATTTGCCAGCGCAATCAGCGTCTGCGTGGTGGCGAAGGGCCAGGATGGTCCATTCCAAAGGCACTCGTGCGGATATGCAAAGCGGAAGCGCGGGCTTCTTCGCTCTGCCGTCGTTGGGCCATATTTTCCGGCAAAGCCTTGCGGGTCCGTCAGCTGTTCCCAGGCGACGGCGCGATTGGCATGCGGCAGATTGAAGTACCAAGGCACGTATCCAATCAGCTCCCGAACGTCCACCCAGCCTGCAGCGGAGCCGCGGTGTACCGTCTCATAGAATTGGTCGGTGGGATTCCAGAGCCAGCTCTCTACCAGGGCACGCAGGTCTTCAGCCTTTTTTTCGTATTGCAGCTCGAGCGCGCTGTCGCTTTCAATTTCCGCCATTTTGGAAATAGCGGTCGCGTCTCCGTACATATAGCTATTGATGGTGGGGCGATAGCCGCTGCCGCCGATCGAGTCTTCCATGCCGTCGCGGTCGTCGATCTGCCAGAATAGCCCGTTGGGATCCCGATGCGTCTTTTCCCACGCATCGTAATTATTCACCAGGGCCGGCAAAAGGTCGATCACCAGCCTGCGATCTCCCTGCGCAAGATACACCGCATAGATGGAGTCGGCCGCGGCAAAACTGTAGCGCCGCGGTTCGCCGTCGGGCGAGAGCCAGAACCGTGCATCGTCGTTGGCGTACTTTGCGTCGCGCAGCCAGCGAGCCTCTTTGAGGTGATCCTCCGCCGCGCAGTCGATGGCGTTGAATTTGCCCGCCCAGGGCACGTTGTCGAGAAACTCATCGATGATATAGCCATCCGGCGTAAGCCGGATATGTTTTTGAAAGGAGTACCAGCGGAAATAATAAATCTCTTCGAGGTTCTTGTCCGGAACATCAAGCCAGGGGATATTCCGCGTCATCCACGGCCATTCATTCGGCGGATTATCGTTAAGAAACGCGCGCTCCTGTTGCTCGAATTCAACGAAATAATGACGGAACGCGTCAGGGTGGAGCAACTCCTTCCTCGGCTCAATCGGGCGCTGGGCTTGCGCTGCAGCCACATGCGGGAGAAGGGACAGGAGCAACGGAACGATCAAGAGCAGCAAAGGCGCGCGGGAGTCGCGAGGTTTCATTCTGACTCCTCAAAGCCAAGTGACGGTCCACGGTGCGTAGCCAATCCGATCTGCTCGAGATGAACATTTCTGCCGTTGTACCAGAGCATCCATTTGCCGCCGGCGAGTATCGCGTAGGGCTTGTAGCACGCGTCTGCGTCAAAGCCGCTCCCGACGGCGCGAATGATGGGATTCGCCGGGCAGCGTTCCCAGGCATACAGGCCATCGCGCGAGCGGGCGAGCCCGATCTGCGCATGGTCGATATCGCGATAACCGATATAAAGCGCGTAGTACCAGTCGTCGCGGCGAATCACCTGAATGCCGGCAACGCGCTGTTTCTCCCATTCATACTGGGGATCCGGCCGAAACACCGGATTCCCTGAATTCTTTGTCCAGTGCAATCCATCCTTGCTCAAGGCGTAGCCGATTGCGTTCGGCTCATATTGTGCGCCGCCGGAATACCACATCCGCCACTCTCTCCTTTTCTCGTCCCACAAGACGTGCGGGCACATCAGAGCCACGCCTTCCCAGGGCAGCTCCGGCCTGAGAACCGGGTCTCGGGACTGGCGCACCCATGCAGTCCCATCGCGGCTCGTTGCATATCCGATGGCTGAATGACCGTCCTGCCGCCCTTCTCTCGACGGCGTCCGGCTCCACGTCTGGCCGGTGTACCACATGTGATAGCCATCCGCGCGCTTCACTACAACCGGCCGGTTGATGTCGTCCTCCCATCCGGATGCCGGATTGGGAGACAGCACGATCTGTGGTGCTGACCAATGGATGCCGTCGCTGCTTTCGGACAGAGCCACCGATTTCTTGGGCCGCCAGGAGAGCCACATCCGGAATCTGCTTCGATCCTCGAGAACGCATATGTCAAAACAGCTCCCGTATTCCGCTCCCAGAACGGGATTCCCAGAGTATTTGTGCCAACCTGCGCTTGTCTGCTCTTCTTCAGGAACAGACCAGCCTCCAGAGCTTTTGAGGTTCGCAATTCCCACCGCACCTAGCCACGCGAGCACCGCACGGCGATTGATCATGACACAACCCGCTCCCGATTCTCCAACGCAAAACAATTCAAAGACACCCCGGCTGCATTCCAGCCCGCTTCAGCAGCCACATGATCTTAGGACTCTGCGATGAAATCCAGACTTTCGCCGGAGTGCGTCACGAGCCCGATCTGCTCCAGGTGCTCCCTCCGGCCGTTATACCAGAGCCTCCATTGGCCATCGGAGTACAGGGCATAAGGCTTGTAACAGGCGTCCGCATCCCAGCCTTTCGGAGTTGGCCGCACAATGGGATCTTCGGCGTGACGGATCCAGCCGGTAATGCCGTCTTTGGAACGCGCAAGCCCAATCTGCGCATGATCGATATCGCGAAAGCCGATATAGAAGGCGTAGTACCATCCCTTCCAATAAAGTATCTGCGCTGCCGTTACGCGGTCTTTTTCCCAATCGTTTTTGGGATTCGGCCTTAGCACCGGGTTGGCATTGTACTTGTGCCAGACGAGTCCGTCGCCGCTGGTTGCGTAGCCGATCGCATTGGGCTCATATTGTTGGCCACCCGAGTACCACATTTTCCAAATTCGATTTTCACTGTCCCACAGCACGTGCGGGCACATAACCGCGACACCCTCCCAGGCAGCCTCCGACACCAGAACCGGCTTATCTGACTGCCGCGTCCACTTCACTCCGTCCGGGCTTGTCGCGTAACCGATCGCCGATCGCCCCTTGGCCTGGCCCGTGTACCACATGTGGTAGCCGTTTTCACGATGCACTACGACCGGACGATTCATGTCGTCTTCCCAGCCGGTCTGAGGCAACGGGGCGAGCACGATCTGCGGCGGATTCCAGTGGATACCATCCGTGCTTTCAGTGATGGCGATGCTCTTCTTTGGACGCCAGGAGACCCACATCCTGAACTTCGCGCCTTCTTTCAGCACGCACACGTCAAAGCATGTGCCATATTGCCCGCCAAGAACAGGATTCCCTTCGTATTTGACCCAGCCACGAGGGCGCTCCGCGTTAAAAGCTCGCAACGCTCTGCCCAGCGAAAGTGCCGCAGTTGCGGCTCCCAGGATCTTCAGCAAACTCCGTCTCTCGATCATGTCCTTCTCGACTGTATTCGCCTGCGAGTGGGTTTTCGTTTAAAAGATCGCGTGGAGCGAAAGCTGGATGTTCCTCGGAGCATTGGCGGTGCTGATAATGCCGAAGCCCTCTGTGTCTGGCGAGACCTGGTTGTTGTAGCCGGGGGCCTGCAGCACGGTGTGATTCAATGCATTGAATGCCTCGGCGTGGAAGTTGAGCTTCACCGATTCCCAGATTCCGAAATCCTTGTCAAGGCTGGCGTTGAAGTCTTCGATGCCTGATGCCGGTCCTTTGAAGACGCCGTTGATCGCGTTGCCCAGGTAGAGGCGGTCGCCCGTCGGCAAGGTGGTTAAGGATCCATTGACCATAACCTGGTCAGCGTGGATGAATTTGCTGGGATCGATCCAGCTCACGCCAATTTCGGAGCCGCCGGACACGACTGTCTGTTTACGGTTGGATAGCAGCGCGCCGCCTCCGGTGTAATTCGCGTAGCATCCCGCCGACTGGAAATTAAATGCGTCGCAGCTGTTGTCTGAGATGCTGCCGTACGAGCCGGTGATCGCCGTGCCCGTTCCGCCGATCGCCCAACCTCCGAAGATCTTGTCCGCAGTCCGGTAATTTCTGAGGAAGGAAGGGATCTTGTAGCGGAATGCAGCGGTCATTTGATGGACAAAGCCGGGGCTGTAGTAATCGAGCGCGCAGTCCGCCAGGTATCTGCAGCCATTCTGTTGCGCCACGTCGTTGCTGAAAGTGTAGGTTCCCAAAAGCGTCAGACCATAGGAATACCGCTTATTGACCTGCACCTGAAGCGAGTTATACATGGAGTTGTAGTCGGAGTAGAGCGTAGTGATGCCGCTGAAGCCGGCCGGGTAATACGGCTCGCGCGAATATACGTTGGCAGCATCGTTTGTGCTGCCGCCGGGAAGGAATACCGGCCAGTTCTGGTTGTGGGTTTCGAACAGGTGCGTTCCGCGCGTGGCCACCCAGGCGGCAGAGAAGACCCAGGTGTTGATGGGTTCGATTTGATACTCCAGATCGAATTTTGAGTACTCGCCATTGTTGAAGTTCGGGGCTAAGGCCTGTTCCGTGAGGGGATTGGGGAAAACGAGGGTCGCGGCCGCCGCCGAGCCCGCGGTGGGCGCGGTGAAGGGGAACGGCACGCTGCCATATTGTGCATAAGGCTGGGAAAGGTTCAGCCCCGGACCCTGTGCGGGCGAATAATCGACGCCAAATGGGGCGGCGGTCGTGTATCCGTTGAAAGTGAGAAGGTACTCATAGTCGGTGTACAAGCCGTACCCGCCCTTGAGCGCCGATTTGTGATTTCCGAAGATGTCCCACGCGAACGAGAAGCGAGGACCGAGGTTGTAGTGGTTGCCAGTGAGGTTCGGTGGAATTCCCGCATCGCCTACGGTCACCAGTCCGACAGGTGCGGTGGGAAATACGGTGGATGGTTGTCCTGGACGGAAGGTGACGAACCGGTTCTTTTCCTCCCTGACTCCGAAATAGGGCTGCAAACGCAAGCCAGCCATGAATGTGAGTCGCGGGTTCAGTTTGAACGTGTCCTGGATGTACCCCTCGCGGGCCGGGTAGTTGACGATGAGATTTTGCGCGCTGTTCTGATAAAAGCTGGCGCCGAATTGCCCGAGAGGCCCGCCGTTCAGCATCATGTCGGCAATGCCATTTCCGGTCCCACCAAAAACGTTGTCCGAGTCTTCGAACGAAACGTCGGCCCCTGCATCCCAGGTTTGGCTGAAGACTTCGTGATAATTGCGCAACTCGAGGCCGGTCTTGATGGTATGCCGGCCCTTGGTCCATGTGAAGTTGTCTGTAATGTCCCAGGTGTACTGGGTCATGGGATTGACGTAACCCTGCCAGATATCGACGCCCATGTTCCGCGGAGTCGAAATCTCCATGACATCTGGAGCCAGGTGGTCACCGACGGCGGCGATGCCTGTGTTCTGCGGATTGATGATCCCGCTGCACGGGGCGCAGGTGTTGGTCACCGAGATTTCAGTCTGAGTGAGGCCAAGAACGAAGTTGTTCAGCATCGACGGGTTAATCGTGTAGGTTTCGTTGATTGCCCATACCTTGGTCTGGATGGGTTCACCCCAGGTCGCGTCGGGATCGGGGTACTGCGTGGCCCAGGATGCTTCGCTGAACTCGTCGTACATATCCTGGAAGCTGGGCGAGTCGTTATACCACCAGAGGCTTCCGAAGATACGGTTTTTGCTGCCGAGATTCTCGTCGACTCGGACGACCCAGGTTTGAATGAGCGTATTGAAGCTCGGAGTCCAGGTGAATGTGTCGGTTCCGCTGGTGGGCGCGGGCATGATCGCTGTTCCGCCGGAAGCATTGAGGGCTTGTCCGATGGGCCCGAAGTCGGATGCCGGAATGACGGGGGTCGCCACGCCGTTGATTACTGGTACGCCGTCGGGTGAATCGGCGAAATTGCCGCCGCGCTCATCGTTGGTAATTGTCTGCCCGCTTGTGGTGGAGTTCTTCGAAGTGCTGGTGCGCTCATAGGAGACGAAGAAGAATGTCCTCTCTTTTCCGTTGTACAACTTCGGAATCCAGACCGGACCTCCAACATTTCCGCCGTACCACTCCTGGTGAAAGGGCTGACGCGCGACTCCCTGGAAATTGTTCGACCAGGAGTTCGCGTTCCACGCGCCGTTCTGAAGATAGGTCCAGAATTGCCCGTGAAACTGGTTGGTGCCGTTTCTCAGCGTAGCCTCAATCTGGCCGCCGGCACCGCGGCCGACGGAGGCGTCAGGGAGGGCTGATGCGACGCTGAACTCGGCCGTGTTTTCCGACTGGGGGTAATCAGCCGCGGCTGAGCCATGCATATAGTCGTTCATAGCTGCGCCGTCGATATCGTAGTTATTGGTGAGCTGGGAAACGCCGTTGAAGCTGGTTACCGGGATGAAGAAGCTGGCGCCGGTCCCGGCGGCCGTAGCGCCGGGCATCAGCACCTCCATCGATTCGCGCGGGTCACGCCCTTCTACTGGAACCCCCTCGATCAAATCGGGGTCGATGGTGGTCAGATTATTGGCCGTCTCCGTATCCACCATCGCCGACGAGCCAGACACGGTCACGGTTTCCACCGCGGTCCCCACCGACAGCGCCACGGGAAGCGTTGCCGATCCGCCGGCATGAAGAATCACCTCGTCCGCCTGGAAAGTCTTAAACCCTTGCATGGTGCATTTCACCGTGTACGCGCCGGCGGCGAGCGAGACAAATTGATAAAGGCCCGACCCGTTGCTCACCGTGCTCGAAGTCACGCCTGTTTCCACATTTCGCGCCACAATGGTGGCGCCGGGAACGACCGCGCCGTTTTGATCATTTACGGTGCCGGAAAGAGACGCCGAAATGTCGACCTGCGCCGGGGAGGTTAGAGATGTTGCCAACAGCAAAGCCACGCAGCACAGCACGGAAGAGAGTCGGAATGGTCCAAGCATGTCGCGGACCAAATTCTGCCGGGAGCCGGCGGTCTTTTTGCTTCTCAAGGGGTTGACCGCAGACCAGAGAGTGCGCGCAAGGCTCGGGGATTCGCCAGTATACGGGTATCCTGTCATCGTGGAACCTCCTGAAGTGCAAACAGAAACGTATACCCCTTTTCGGCCGTAAGCGTGAATCGAGCCATCCGTCGGTGTCCAGTACATTCCTCGTTAATCGCTGTACATTCAGGGCGCGCTCGCCAGGACGCTGAATGCGAGGAAACTTCTGGTAGTTAACGGCTTAGTGTCACGTTACAACTGGCTGGCATCATCCGTTACAACTGATCCGAATCATTCTTGCCGCAGCAATTTTTCATGTGATAACGTTGGAATCGCCTGGGGGCGGCATGTTGGTAATTGACCGAACTGCGGAACTGGCCGAGTATGAAGCCGTAATCTCGTCTGCTCATTTCGCTGGCACGACAAACTCCAGCCGTCTGCTGCGCTATGTTTGCGACAGATTCTTCCTCGGGGCCACACATATCACTGAAGCAGAGGTCGCGGTCGGGGCCCTGGGCCGGCGAACAGATTTCGACTCGCAGCAGGATTCGATCGTGCGAGTCGAGGCCCACCGCGTTCGCAAGCGCCTCCATGATTTTTACGAGAGCGAGGGAGCCGGCCACGCGATTCGGCTCGTCCTTCCGCTGGGCAGTTATCTGCCCCATTTTGTTCCCGCGGACGAAGTCGCCGGAGCCGCCAGGAATGGAGAGGTGGCGGAGATACCCCAGCTCGCGGGGCCTCTTTCATCCAAGCCGCGGGGACCGATCCGCAAACGGGCCATCCAGATTTCGGCACTGCTCTTCGCCGCCTTCCTTGTGGTGGCGGGCTACCTCTATTTTCACAATCGCGTGAAGACGCCCGCGCCTGCGCTTCCAGCATCGGCAGCGCCGACGTCAGCGGCCGCACCGGGGCCACCTGAAGTTCTTGTCATGGCCGGTTCGTCGGCCAGGAGCTACACCGACCAGCTCGGGCACGTCTGGTCTGCCGACCGCTATTTTAGCGGGGGCGAAGAATGGCAGGTTTCGTATCGCAGAATTCTCAGGACCAGCGATCCGCAGCTGTTTCTATCCGCGCGGCAGGGCCAGGATTTCAGCTACGACATTCCACTCAAGCCCGGGTATTACGAGTTGCGTCTCTACTTTGCGGAGACATTTTACGGGGAAGACAACACCGAAGGCGGCGGCGAATCGAGCCGGATGTTTGACGTGACCGCGAACGGCGCGCCGATCCTGACCAATTTCGATCCGCTTTCCGATGCGGGAGGAAGCAACACTGCGGACGTTCGTGTGTTTGCGGGAATCTCGCCGGGCGCTGACGGCAAACTTCATCTTCGATTCCGCAACCACTTTGCGCTCAAAGCGGTGGCCTTCGTCAACGCGATCGAGCTGACGCGCACTGAAGGCAAAGCCATGCTTCCGGTCCGCTGGGTAGCCAGTGATTCCGCCGTGGAGGACAAGGCGGGCCGGCTCTGGGTTCCGGATCAATTTGTTGAAGGCGGACGAAGGCGCGCGCATCGGAATCAGGTTCAAGGCACCGAGGAGCCTGAGCTTTACCAGTCAGAGCGCTATGGGAATTTCACTTACGCGATTCCTGTTTCGTCCGATGCGACCTATACACTCACCCTTTATTTTGCCGAAGAGTGGTTCGGCACCTCGGACACCGGAACTTCAAATACCGGTTGGGTCGGCAGCCGCGTCTTCGACGTCTATTGCAACGGAATTTTCCTCCTGCATGACTTCGACATTTACAAGGAGTCGGGAGGGGCCCTGCGAGCGATCACGCGCACCTTTCACGGATTGAAGCCGAATCACCAGGGCAAGCTCTATCTTTCCTTTGTTCCCAATCAGGATTACCCGAACATCACCGCGCTTGAAGTCGTTCCCGAGCGCAAATAGCTACTCCTCTTGACGCTCTGGTTTTGGTATCCTCAGGCTTCTAGGAGGGACTATGTACATTCCGCTCGTCTGCGGATGCCCGGCTTTTCGCTTGGAAAAATGCAGGAGGCTTTCGTCCGGCCTTCTGTGGTCATTCCTGCTGGCCGCGATGATTTCTTTTGGCTATCACTCTTCCGCGCAGCAGCCGGCGCAAGCCGACTCGCGAATTGTTCACCTCGCGCAGCAAGCGGAGTCTGATCTTCACAGTCAGAGGCCCGATCTGGCTGCGTCCGAATATGAAAGGATTCTCGCTCTCGATCCCAACAACCTGAGCGCCCATTCGAACCTGGGACTGGCGGACTATCTGCAGGGCAAGTTCGCCCCAGCGGCCGAGGAATTTGAGAACGTTCTCGCGCTCAAGCCCAATCTTTGGAACATCGACGCCCTCTGCGGGCTGTCTGAAGCGAAGACCGGCAAGAACGCGGATGCGACCCTGCACCTTGACCTCGCATTCCAGCATGTGGACGAGCCCGTGCTTCGCCTTTCCGTCGGCCAGCAGCTGTTCACCCTTTTGTTTCAATCGGGCCAATTGGTCCGCGCAGGTGACGTGGTCGATCGACTGCAGCAGCTCGATCCCGGCAACATTGACGTGCTCTATGCCGCGCACCAGGTCTACTCAATGCTCGCCGACAAGGCCTTCGTCAGCATGGCGCAGCTCCAACCCGCCTCCGCACGCATGTTTGAGCTGCGCGCCGATCGCATGGCCGGGATGGGCAATATCGAAGGCGCTATCCGGGCCTATCGCCTCGCCATCCAGGGCGACCCGCATCTTTCGGGCGTGCACTTCGCTTTGGGCGAGGCGCTCAGCGTTTCTCACGACGAAGCGGAGCGCGCAGGGGCCGAGGGCGAATATAACAAAGCGCTTGAGGACAATCCCCTCGACGAAAAGGCAGAGTGCAGGCTGGGAGACATTGCGATGCGGCGCTCCGACCTCAAGAGCGGGGCACAGCATTATCAGCGCGCTCTCGCGCTCCAGCCCGGCGACGCCGATGCAAATGAGGGCTACGGCATGATACTGCTGAGCTCAGATTCCGCCCGAGAAGCTCGCGTCTATCTTCTCCGCGCCGTCAAGTTCGATCCTTCCGACGTGACCGCTTACTATCACCTGAGCGAGGCCAGCCGGAAGACCGGGGATATGGACGATGCTCGGACCGAGATGGATGAGTTTCTCAAGTTGAAGACGGCGCAGGACACTCTGAAGCATAGCTTCGACGATTTGCCTCTCCGGACCCTTCCTCAAAACTCCGGCAAGGGAGACGAGGAAGCTTCTCCGCAAGGTGTCCCGGCTCTGCCACCACCAGTGCCCAACAAGAATTTTTGAGGCTTACTCCAGGGTGCCTGATCCTTCTGCCGGAGGCCTTTGCCCCGAAATGCTCCACGCGCGTTCCTTCATCTGCACGCCGTTCTTGTCTTCAACTTTCATCTCGTCTCCGGATTGATGACGGCGTCGATCAAGACGGGTTCGTTTGAGATGAAGCGCATACTCAACTGGACCGGATCGACACCCGAAAATAGTTCGCGCCTATCGCCGCGTCTCTTGAGATCTCGAATGCCCATTGCCTCGAAAACCTGCATGGCGGGATCGTCGATAATCGCCACGTGCTCCTTGCCGTTCTTCGTGCTGCACGGCAGAACTTGACGCCCGTCGAGATCGATATCGGGTAAGAGAACCAGCGTTCTCTTGCGAATAGCGAGATGATTCCACCTTCCTTCATCGCCACCAAGTCACTGTCCGGCCGGGGTCATCGAGGGGGGAGCCGCATCCACAGCGCTGCCCCAGTTCGGATTCGGTTGCGGCCCCAGGGTCAGCACGAGCTCGGCACCGCCGGCGATGTCGGACTGGCTGAACCATGGTTTGTTCCAGGGCTTGCCGTTGAGGGTGGCCGACTGGATATACACATTCTTTGCCGAGTTATTGCGGGCAAGAATGACGAAGTCCTTTCCGTTGCTTATATGGATGGTGGAGCGATCGAAAATCGGGCTGCCCATGATGTAATTCGGGCTGGACGGATCGACCGGATAAAATCCCAGCGCGCTCATCACATACCACGACGCTGTCGAGCCCTGATCATCCATCCCCGGAAATGCATAACCAGTCTTATCGCTGCCGTACATCAGATCGAGGATTTCGCGTGTGAGTTTTTGCGTCTTCCACGGCTCGCCGCCCCAGTCGTAGTAATACGCTGCCTGCTGGTCCGGCTGATTGCCCTGCGCATACTGGCCGATCACTCCTGTGCAGTCGCGGCAGATGCCTTTCGCCGTATACGGCGTGCTGAAAAAGGCGTCGAGCTTCGCGTCAAACTTCTCCCGCCCACCCAGCAGGTCGATGAGGCCCTGCACGTCGTGGGGTACCAACCACAGCGTCGACCAGCCTGAGGCTTCCTTCATCATGAAGTTGTAGTAAGGCTCGCGGGGATCGAAGGGCGAGATCCAGTTGCCATCCGCGGTGCGGCCACGCATGAACCCGACACCCGCATCGAATACGTTGCGGTAATTATGCGCGCGCTCGAGGAACATCTCATAGTCGTCTTGCAGTCCAAGCTTCTTCGCGTAGAGAGCGAGAGCGTAGTCGTCCCAGCTGTATTCGAGCGTGGTAGCCGCCCCGGCCTTGCCTCCGGCGTAGGGCGGGCTTGGATTGCGGTCGGGGATGAAGTCGGAAATCCAGCCCTGCTTCATATACTCGGCGAGATACCGGCGCGGACCGTTCGGATCAGTGGCATTTTTGCGCAGATATTCGTACGCCCGAGCCCAATCGAACTGCAGGCCACGCTGCCAGTCGCCAAGGAAAAGGAGGTCGGCGTTGTCGCCATGGAAGGATGTTCCCATGTATCCGGTTTCGCGCGCGATGTCGAGTTGCGAGCGCAGAATGTCCACCTTGACGGCGGGCTCGAGCATAGTGAGGAGCACAACCTGATTGCGTCCGGTATCCCAGAGAGGCACCTGATTGTAGCGATCGAACTCTGCCGTGTGAATCTTCCCGTCCTCCCCGAAAAACCGCTCACCCTTTTTGGCAAGAAGCTGCGGGCTCTCGAACGAGTGATAGAGGCAGGAATAGAAGAGCATCTTCTGCTTCTCCGTTCCGCCGGCTACCTCGATCTTGTTCAGGTCCGCGGCCCACGCTTCGCGCGCCTCCTGGTGGATACGGTCGAAGTCCCAGCCCGGATCTTCCGTTTGCAGTCTCGCGTCCGCCGCATCATAACTCTCGCCAGTGGCGACCTTCACGAGAATCTGCTCGCCTGCCGTGCTGGAAAAGCGCAGGTACGCGCCCGCGAATTGTCCGCTGATGCTCTTCGCTCCGGGATCGACCTCGCTGAAACCGATGATCGGCCAGCCGGTCCCCTGCCGCGGATGCTGTTTGAATGTGCCGAATATGTGAAACGGGCGGGAGAACTCGGCCACAAAGTAAATGTCCTTATCCTGCAGTTTGCCGCGCACCGTCTGATCGTCGGGGATTTCGATGTCGCCTCCCCGATCGCCGAGATCGAGCAGGATGTGGGCCTTATCCGTTTGCGGGAAGGTGAAGCGGAACAGCCCGGTCCACAGCGTCGCGGTCATCTCGGCTTTGGCGTGGAAATCGTCGAGATAGACACAGTAATAGCCAGGGGAAGATTTCTCCAGCTTCTTGTCGTAGACCGAGGAGCTGCGTTCGGGAGGGACAGTCCAGTCGCCGACGACGGGCATGACGATGGGACTGCCGTCCGCTCCGCTTGTAAATCCGAAGATGCTGCGGTTGGGATAGAAGTAGGATGCGCGCACACCCGCCGGATACATCAAATCGAGGTTGGCGTTGATGGGCCCGACCTGCGTGCTACTGTGTGGCAGCATCGCCGCCGGAGAGGTGAATCCGGAGTAGAGCTGCTCGCCCGGCGGCGGCGCATTGCCAATGAGCTTCTGTTGATCGAGCGGCGCTGTTCCCACCAGCCCATTGGCGTAGTCGACGGGCCGCCTGGGAGTTGCGACTGTTTGCTGCGCGGGTAGCGAGAGAGGCATCAGAAAGCTACTCAACAGGAAAGCCCTTCGCAGTTTACTCAGCGTATTCATCAGTTTTTCTGTTATTGCTCCGCCGGCACCAGTGTGATGGCGAGCACCAACACGTTCCGGTTATCGGGCAGGCTGATACTGCGCACCTGTTTGCCGGTGTCGAGCGCGAAGGAATAGGCGCGAGCGTAGAACGGTCCGCTATCCTCGGAGCCGTCCGCCGTGGCACGATAGGGCAGTTCGGCCGCGATGGACTCGCCGGTGAAATTCCGGCTCGCAGCCCAATCATGCAAGCTCTGGCTGAAAGCGGACGATGTACCGTCGGCATAATTCACCACGAATGCCTGCGCCGTCTGGTCGCCTTCTACAGCCGCGGCCAGGAGCTTCAGGCTGCTGTACCGGCCTTCAGGCAAATCCACCGTTCTGCTGGTTACGGCGTCTGCAGCGTCCGCGGGACCAAGATGGAAAACCACCTCGTCTCCCACCTGCTCCTGTCCCAAGGTCTGCTCAGAGAAAGAATAGCCACCCCGGTCAAGGCTGTCCGCTTCGGCAAACCTGGTCCCGTCGGCAACAATGCCGTTGACGTTATAGGAGGACGAGAGGTTCACGGGCACCGCATTTTTGAGTACCGGCGTAGTGGTGATGGTTTGCGTGATGCTGCGGGACAAACCACCCCCCGCGCCGCTGATCGTGATCATTGCCGTTCCCGGAACAGCGGAGTCCGACGCAGTGAAAGACATCTTGCTGCCGTCCGTGGTAGTGACCGGGTCAAAGCTCGCCGTCACTCCTGCCGGAAGTCCGGTGGCCTTAAGCGTGATGCTGCCGCTGAAGCTGCCCCGCGGTAGGGTAAAGATCGTGGTCACTGCACTCCTGCCCTGCGGGATGGAGATGGACGGCTCCGCGGATATCGTGAAGTCGGGCGCACCGGCGTTCGTCGAAGGCAGCACGTCATACAAAGGCTGCGCCGGCTTTACAACAGGATTCTCATCGGCCACCGAAATTGCGAGAATGCGGATGTTGTCGTTGTTCGGCAGCCGCAGCGTCCTGGCTCCGGCCGGCAGGTCGATCCCGTAACCGAACAGATAGGAATAGGAATAAGCGACATTGGTTCCGGAAGGATCGTGGTGATGATCGCAGTACCAGGCCAGATCGGCGCGCTTGATGAAGCCCGGCTTCAGGCCGATCATTTGTCCGTAGTCGCCGTGCGCGATGTTTGGCGAACTCCAGACCCGGTCGTCCCACTGTCCTACGAATCCGCCCCAGTCCTCAATATTCAGTTCGGCGCTGCTTCTGCCGGCTGCGAAGACCGCCTTCTGATCGCCGTTTGCCGATGCGGCCAGCAGGTACACCCGGTTGTAGTTCCCTTCGGGCAGGTGGATCGTTTGTCCCTCCGCGGCAATGGCATTGAGAGATCCGCTCTTAGCGGGCGCAAGGCGAAAGGTCACACCGTGGAAGGCGATCTGCGTGGGCAGCATCTCCGCCGGCAGTGCATCGCCCTTGCCGTCAAAGCCGTTCGTGGAACGGTCTCCGGCGTTGGTGGCTGTTGCCAGATCGTAGCCCAGGTCGACAGGGACCGAGCGGACTTGTGCCACCTTTGTGGCGGAAGGCTCGAGATTAAGGGCGAAGGTACGCGGCTGGTATGCGCCGAACGATGTGACCAGCGCGCCGCGGGTGACAGTGGCTGGGCCCAGCGGCTGCTCCTGCCCGTTCACCTCACGCGCAGTGGCAATGGGCACGGCGAAGGAGATACGCACGTTGGGCTCAGGCTTGCCGTCAAGCTCGACCATGCGAAGAACGACCTCGTCATCCGCTTCGGCTTTCTTTAACGCCATGATGCGAATGCGTGAATTGCTGATCTTTACCAGCGAGAAATCCTTGCCCAACGCTCCCGCATGATGGGGCGACTCGAAGGCGATCAGCGGCGCGTTGAGCTGCTCGGCCTGCCAGTCAGTCTGTGCATCGCGCCAGCCGTCTGCGTGCCCGGAGATTCCGTAGATGAATTCGTGGTGGCCGATGTCCTGGGTGCCCTGGTCGGGGTAGCCGCCGTCGGTTCCCGGCGTGCGAATCAGCGTGAGTCGCAGGGTATGATCGTTCGGCTTGTCGGATCCGTTCTTGCAATCGGTGAGAAGCGTAACGCCGAACTTTCCACTCATGTCGGTCAGGTCGATCCACTGGTGCGATGGCACTTCGAACTTCTTGGGTTGGGCGGATGGGCGCTCGATGGTGCCGATATCCCAGTTATAGGTTCCCATCTCATTCGACGCGGTAAGCGGGAAGGTCGCCTTCAGATTCGACTCACGCGTGTCCCAGTCGATGACGTTGCCAAACTCGACACGTTTGCCGGCATCTCCGGCTGCCAGCCGGATGGTCTGGACGAAGCGCGAACCGGCCGTCTCGCGCGAGACCTCGACGGCGACGCGCACCGGACCGTTTTCGACGATGCGAATCTTCGCGGGCCCGCCGACATATTCGCGCGGGGCCGCCTGTTCTTGATCCCAATCCATATTCCAGGCCGGCCACTGTGTGGGATTGTCGTAGGAGATGGCCAGGCGCGCCGGCGAAGCCAGCAGTTCGCGACCGAGTTTCTTATCAAAGATGCTGGAGACATCACCGTTATCGTCGATCTTGACGCGGTAATATTCGTTCTCCAGCTCGTGGCTGCTCACGCGCAGCTGATCAGAGCCGACTCCGGCCGTGACTGCTCCAGCCGCGACCCGATAGACGGCATAGCCTACGGAAGGAACACTGGCCTCGAAGAGGATCTTGCCGTTCTCAATCTGCGCAGGCAGTTCGCGGCCGTCCGGCGCAATCACGTGAACGCTGGGCGGCAAGCCTCCGGGGAAAGTCACGGCAGCCTCGACCACATCCTGCCGCGCAATATTGAGGGGATTGAAGATCACCAGCGGAACGCCGCTGCCTTCAGTGTTCAGCGCAGCCGCAACGCCCTCGGCTGCGCTCTTCAGCACGCCCGCGAACTGGTTCATGGCGATGACGTCATCATTCCACGCGAACTCGTAAGCCCTGGGCGTGGCCGTCCCCGCGGCGAGATCGTGGAAGTGCGCCGCCATGGCCAGCGTCCATGCCCCATTGAGGCGCTCCAACGGGTAAGGCCGTCCGCCCAGCCACGCGGCCGCCACCGACGACTCCTCCGCCGCAGAAGCCAGCAGCTCCTCTTTTCTGATCCAGCGCTTCTGGTACGCCTGCGAGGTCAGCGACCCGGCGGAGTGATTGGTCAACTCCAGCTCTCCCGTGTAGCGCGGGAGCTTCGCCTCCTCGGCCGAAGTGATGTCCCGGAACATCTGGTCCGCGGTGGCGGAAATCACGTGCACGGGACCCTCGCCCACCCGTACCTCGGGCTGCCCTGAAGGCCCTCCACGATCGAAGAAGAAATCCCCGGCAGGCGGCAGCCCGACACTCCCCTTCGTCACGATAGCTTCCAGCCGCTTCACTGACTCCTCATCCGGAGCGCCGCCGATGTCGCCGGTCCCGAAATAGTGATAGTCGGTGAACACGCCGGCGACCTTGCCGTTATTGAGCACGCGGGCTGCCCAGTCACCCTGGTACCTGCGGTTTGCGCTCTCGTGCAGCACCTGGCTCAGGCCGGCCTCCTGGTTACGCAGCGAGAAGAATTTCTGCAGGAGACCCTGGTCGAACGGCAGATGGCTCTGGTGTTCCTGCTCCAATTTTCCCTGCATGTTCCCGGCCTCTCTTTCAAGTTCAGCCAAGGCCGGATCGGGCGGCAACGCAGGCAGAGGCTTGCTCAGGTCGGTATAAATGCCGCCGTCGTAATTGCCCGGATTTAGCGCCGCGATCACACTTTCGCCGTCAGGGCCTACCCACGCGCCCACGTCGAACGGCGTTCCTTCAGGCGTGTTCTCGATCGAATCGGGTCCGCCGACGTTGGCCGATGAGCCCCAGGTGAGCTTCTGCGTCGAGAATCCTTTCACACCGGCGTGGGCGAGGATGGTCGGCAGCGAAGACGGAAATCCGAAGCAGTCGGGCAGCATGAACTCGGCGCTGGCCTTGCCGAACTCGTGTTTGAACCACTCATTGCCGTAAAGAATCTGCCGCAGGATCGCCTCCGCGCTCGGGGCATTCACGTCGCCCTCCTCCATTGAGGAACCGGCCGGAAACCACCGACCCTCGGCGACGTATTGTTTGAGCCGGGCAAAATCCGCCGGGTAATACTCCTTCATCATGCGATAGCGGTTCGCCCCGGTGAAGTTGAAGATGTAATGCGGATACTTCGGAAAAAGGCTAAAGTTATCTTCCATGGTCTTGCGAAGATATTCGTCGATGACCTGCGGATACTCCCACCGCCATTCCGTATCGAGATGGGCATAGCCCACGACATAAAGGGTCGGCTGCTTTGAGAGGTCGGGGCTTTCTGCGCTCTGCGCCCGGGCAAAAAGAGAAAGAGCCAGAAACGCCATCAGAGCCGGCGTCCACCACGCGCGAAATTGTCTCATGATCCGTTTATCTCCGGATGCCTGCATCGATTCTTGCCAAAGCCCGAGGCAGCCGCATCGAATGCACCTGCGCCCTGTTCCTCAGACAACAATGCACAGGCTTCCGCGCGATGCGCAGAAGCCTCTGCCGCAAAGGCCCTGGTTAAAAGGTGATCTTGCCGGAAACCTTCACTATTCTCGGGAAGTTGTACTGGGTGGGGTTGATGGTGCCGAAACCGCTCCAGCCGCTTCCCGGCGTGTAGACGGGAGGCCCATCTCCAGGATTGCTGTCCGGTCCGCCAAATTGCGGGGAGTTGAATGAATTGAACGCATCCAGGCGAAGAATGAAATTCATGCTCTCGTGAATCGGCGTGGTCTTCATCAAGGAAAGGTCAAAGTCCGGGACGGTGGGCTGGCGCACCGCGGTGTCTTGCGTGGGCAGAGTTTGCAGGCCCCAAGTGAATCCCTCATGACCCGGGATCTGAGTCCAGCAATTGCTGATGGTCGCGGCATCGTTCCTCAACCACTCCCCCTTTCCGGGTCCGTGCGCAGGGCGCAATTGGCTCAGCGGACAACTGTCCGCCCAACCCTGATTGAGCCCAACGGGCTGTCCACTCTGGACGGCGATCACGGAGCTGAGCGTCCAGCCGTTGATAAAGAATCCCAACGGCGCCGGCGAATTCGATAAGAACAGCGAACCCCTGCCGAAAGGCAGGTCCCAGACCGGGGTGATCGACAGGATCTGATCGCGATCGGTAGAGGCGATAATGTGCGCCAAGCCAGTACTGATGCCGCCGGAGACAGGAGCTGCCGAACCCTGAAAGGGCCATCCAAATCCATAGTTCAGATTGTTGATGGTCTTTGACCAGGTATAGGCGGATTGGAAGAAGAGCCCACGGCTGCTTCCATAGATGTGACGGCTGACTTTGACTTCCAGGCCGTTATAGTAGTTCTTGCCGATCGGCAGGTTGTATTGTCCCACCAGGGCGGCGGTGGACCCTGAGGAACAGTACTGGCTAAAAGGCGCCAGCAAATCGAGAGCCCATACGGTTGGGGACACTCCGCAGCCGCTCCCTCCCTGATATGCGGCGGCTACGTTGTAATAGGGATTGGGTACCTCCGCCGAAAACAGATTCGGGTTGGCGATGGCCGACTTCCACTCCGACAGGGTCGTATCGGCTGCGGACTTCCAAACAAACACGCGGTTCTTGTAAGAGTAATTGGCCGCGTAACGGGCATCGACGACCAGCTTTCCCGGCAACTCGCGCTGGAAGCCGAAGGAAAAAACCTGCTCCCAGGGTATCTTGCGTTGCGGAAAATCGAAGGCAAGAAAGTCGTTTCCGACATTCGACAAAAGCCCTTGCGAACTGCCCGGAGGCACAATAAGACTCACGCCGGCGAAGGGAGTTCCCGACTGGAAGGTCGTGTTGGGCGTGATGCCGCTATCCGGGGAGGAGATGTAGGGCGTGGTTTCGGCGAAGCCACCGTTGCTGCCGCCTTCCAGGCCGGCGTTATAGACCCTGCCCCAACCGCCGCGGAGCACGGTCTTGGAGTTGAGGGCATAGGCAAACCCGGCGCGCGGGCCGATATTCGACCAATCGGTGTAATAGGCATCGCGGGTCTGGCCGTTGACGCCGGGAAAGACCTGGCCGCCGAGCACCTGGGTCGGGGGAGTAATACCCGCAGCCTGCCAAGCGGCGATATTGCCGGCGTTGGCGATATTGGCCTGGAAGTTTGCATCGGTGGTAACTGGACTGACGCAGGTCAGGCACATGCCGGCATCGAGAGCGTTGTGCCGGTCGCGCAGGCCGCGCTGCACATCGTAGCGGATGCCAAGATTCAATGTCAGCTTCGAGGTTACCCGCCAATCATCCTGGAAATAAATGCCAAAGACCGGCTGGCCCTCTGCATTGGTGCCGAACCAGTCGATGCCCCCGCCGCTTGGATACCCCAGGTAAAAGTCTGCCAGAGAAGAACCGTTGCCCTCACTGCTATTACAGGAGTTTCCGGTTGACCCCGGAACGCTGCCCCAGCAGCCGCTGTTCGAGGGATTGTACTGAGTGAACCCGGCATTGAACTGGAAGTCACCATTGGAGTGGCCGCCAAGGTTCCAATCGCCGTACGCGAAATGGGCAATCGTCCCGCCAATATGGAAGCTGTGCGATCCCTTGATCTTGGTGAGATCGACGTCAAGCTCGAGATTGGTGGTAGCGTCGGCCGCGTCGGTGTTGCCGAAGATCGTATAGTTCTGGCTGGTGCTATTGCCAAGTATACCGCCGGTATAAGAGCCGGAACTTTGACCGTTGTCGCTGACCTGGATTTCCGGAACGTTTTCAGAATCGGTGTTGCCCGGAAGCGGCATGGCGAGCCCGATGGTCGAAGGTTTTTGCGCGAGCGACAAATTACCATCCGGCGCTACATCCTGGAAGCGGGAAAAGGAAACCTTGGCGTCGAGCAGAAATGTGGGCGAGAAGGTATGGGTGAAGTCCTGCCCCGCTGCCCAGTTCTCGCGAATCTGGCCGATATTTCCATTGGCGGCGAGTCCGGTGAGGCCGTTGGTGATACGGAATTCCTGGCCGGTCTGCCACTCGTAATAGCTATAGGTTTTGGTCTTTTCGCTGAGGTTGTAGTCTACGCGGACGGAGGGCTGGTAGTAGTGATAGAGGTCCGGCGCAGGCAGAAAGTAGTTATCGCCAGTCGCAAAATTCGAGGCGCTGGGGATATTCGGCATGGGAATATCCTTCAGAATCGCCGTCGCGGTGTTGTTTATCTGGCTTGCGGGAATGGTGTTGTTGGGGAATTGGGTTTGATAAAGATCGTTGCTATTGCTGCAAGTATCCGCTGTGGCGCCTTCGCTGGCGGGGCACGTCGCTGTGCCCGGCTCATAGATCGGAATTCCGGCGGGTTCGCCCGACGAGGGCCCAAAATGGGTGGGATCCATTGCGGAGACAAGGCCAAAATCCACGCCCGCGTTGCCGTTGTATCCCGGCCGCAGATAGGCCGGCGGTACGCTCATCGAGACTCCATGCGAGATTGCTTCGTTATACCCTTCGAATCCGAAGAAGAAGAAGAGCTTGTCTTTCTTGACTGGCCCGCCAACGGTGGCGTCGTACTGGTTTTCAACGTATCCCTGGCGAGGAAGGCCGTAAAGGTTCTGATTGAATGTGTTAGCGTCCATGATCGTGCCCGAGTATTCCTCGAAGGCGTCGCCGTGGAAGCTGTTCCCGCCGCTCTTGGAGACGATGTTGACGGTCCCGCCCGATGTTCGGCTGTACTGGGCGTTGTAGTTGGTGGTCATCACATTGACTTCACCGATGGTGTCGAGATTGGGCGCGACATTCCAGGCCCCGGCGTTCTGATTCAGGAAGCCGGTCTGCTGCGTGATATTGATGCCGTTGAGGGTGAACTGATTGAAAGATCCCCCGGCATCGCCATTCACAGAGCCGCCGCCAATGCTGTAATTATTCGTTACATCCCAGCCGCGGGTTCCGGAATTTCCGGAGGCTCCGAACTGGGTGGTCAGGAATTGGCTCCCGGGCGTGGTCCCGATCAGCATAAAAACCTGGCGTCCGTTGAGCGGGACTGCCTCCAGTTCCCGCTCCGGGATCAAATTATTGCCGGAACCGCTGGTCGTCTCTAGCTCCGGTGGAGCGGTCGTGACCATTACTTGCTCAGTTGTTGCGCCTACTTCCAATTTGAAGTTTTGCCCGAATCCCTGCGCCGCGAATAGGCGTACATTTTCTTGAATCGCGGTTTTGAATCCTTGCGCAGTGACGCTGACTGTATAGGTCCCCGGCAACACATAGGGGATGTAGTAGGTTCCGTCCGCGGTCGTTTTGGCGGTGTAAGTCGTCTTGGATGCCGCCTCGACGGCCGTCACGGTGGCGTTTGCTATCCGCGCTCCCGACGGATCCGTTACGTTTCCCGAAAGGGTTGCGCGAAACTCCTGAGCCTGGACAGCAACAACCAGCGAGAGAATCAGGAACGCCAGAGAGAGCACCCTCCGTGACAGTCTCCGGTGAAGATTGCTCATCCTTCGAAAATCACTTGTCCTCGTTTGTCTCATATGGAACCTCCAAAAGAAGTGCTTTCATTTCTTGCGTTGCGCCCACGGCAGCACGAGAGGCACGCCTTCTATTTACGGGATGAGACGATAGCGGCGAGAAGACAGGTATGTAGTGATCGGTTGTGAAAACGTTGTGAAATTTTTATGAGTCAACGTAACTAATCTAGAATCAACTAGATGTAAAGATACCCTCGGGCGGCGAGAAGAAGGCATTGCGCGCCTCGGACGCGCAGAATCACACGCTGAATGGGGAATCGATGGTCCCTTCGGGAAGCACGGCCCGCCCGGTTGCCACAGATTTCCAATCCTTACCGGGAGGCTGTCTCAAACCCCAACCCCTCCCGAGCCTTTAAAACCGGAGGGCTGTCTTGATCGGCCGTGGGATTGGCCTGAAGAAAATGCTGGAACGCAGCGGCAGCTTCCTGCTGGCGATGAAGTTTCTGATAGGCCTGGGCGAGATGAAACCAGGCCAGGGGATAATTTGGATTGAGCTTGAGAATGCGCTCGTACTCTACGACGGCTTCAGCGTTCATGCCCAGGGCCAGGTATGCGTTGGCCAGGCAGTCTTCATGCGAGTCAATACTCGAGGACGGCGGCAGGTGTTCGAGCGCCGATTTGAAATCGCCCAACGCCCCCTGCGCATCGCCGTTCTGCAACTCGATCGTGGCGCGGTAATAAAACTCGGTGCGCAAATCGCGGGGTGCGCCGCGCTCCGGATCGGGTAAGTGCTCGAAGAGAGTGGGTTCGAGTGCTGCGGCCCGCAGATTCCGATGTCTTGCGAGGGCGATCTCCACGGCATTCCAAACGGCGTAGCGGTTATAACGAATTTCAGCCGCGGCTGCTGCCTCAGCCTCGGGGAACTTGTTTACGGCCAGATATGTGGTTGCGATGTCGCCGTAGCCCAGCGCTTTCGCGTTGCTGGATGCGGTGACATCAATATAACGGCGATACTCATGCAGCGCATCCTGATATCGGCACATCTGATAAAAGGTGTCCCCGAGATGCACGATGGCGGGCTCGAATTCCGGGTCGAGCGCCAGAGCCTGGTTGTATTCGCCGAGTGCGGCCTGGTATTGACCAGCTTGCTGATAAGCCATGCCAAGACTGTCGTGCGCATTGGGGTCCTCCGGCGTCAGCGCCACATATTGCCGATAGGCGCTGATGGCTTCCGGATAGCGATCCAAACTCATCAGCATCAATCCGAGCGAGTTGTAAAGTTCCTGGTCGTCGGGATGCTGCGCAATGGCACTTTGGACCATGGAGGCTGCCTCTTTCACACGCTCCTGGCTGCGCAGCAAACGGGCGAGTTCGCAGGTTGCCTCAGTCTCTTCCGGGTATTGCAACGTAATCTGCTGCAGAACTCCGCTCGCCGCGTCATAATCGGAACGCGAGATGGCAAACCAGGCATCGATGTAGAGCCGGTTCAGGGTTGGCAGGGAGGAGGAAAGGCGCAGCGCTTCCTCCAGATAGGGTCGTCCAGTTCCAGGCTGAAAGTCCCGCACCGTGTACACATATCCGATTCGTGCATAAGCCATGGCAAAGCGAGGATCGATGTGGATGGCCTTCTTGAAAAGATCAATGGCCTGAGGGTCCTGCCATTGCTCGGCCTTCTCCATTCCCAGCGAATAATAGCGATAGGCATCGACGTTGCCGGTCATCACATTGGCGAGTTGGGGCGGTTCGTCGCCTGAAAAGCCCAGACGACGGGCAATACCGGTGGAGAGCCAAGCGGCCTCGGAAACGATCTCACGAGGATCAGTGAGCGAGGCGTTGTCGGAGGCCACCAGCCGGCCGTCGCGGCCGTCGCGTATGTCGACGGAGAAGATCACCTGCGGACCTGAAGAAGAGATTGTTCCTTCGACAAAGTCCGTGGCATGGACAGAGCCGGCAATGGCCAAGGCTGCTCCCAGGGGAAGAGAGGCAGCGGGGCTTGTATCCCCCATGAGCGAGTGCATTTTCGTACGGCTCAGCACATTCCACTTGCCCCGGTTCTCCAGGTCCGTCACGATCAAATCGGAAAGGCCTTCGCGCAGCCAGTTCATATCAGGGTTGCCGGTTGCATTGGCCAAAGGGAAAACAACCAGCGTGGGCGGACCGGAAGCGCTGGGCTGTGCTCTAGGCGGATCCTGGTTAAGCGGCTCATCCCCGAAAAGAAAGAGCAGCGGTATAGCAACCATCGCGGCGGAAGTCAGCCACGCAGGCAAGGTACGCTTCCTTCCGCGCAGCAGCCCGTCCGCCGCGGTTCCCGCCCGATGTGAAATCAGCGGCGTTGTTTCGGCATTCGACTCGGCGTTTGCCTGCAGGCGAGAGTTTCCTCTCGGTCGTACTCCCGGGCCGGGGATTCTGGGCTGTTCGGTCTCTTGCGTTGACGCCGCGCCAGCCGTCTCAGTCCAATGCGTGGCTGCGCGGACGATCGTTACCGGAGCGATAAGGCGGTAGCCGACCTTGGCGACCGTTTTGATGTAGCGGGGGTTATGCGGATCGTCGCCAAGATCCCGCCGGATATCGGCAATACACTGCACCAGGGCGTTATCGGTGACGGCAGTCTCGGTCCAGATGGCTGACACCAACTCGTCTTTTGTGAGGAGCGTCTCAGGGTGCTCTGCAAAGTAGCACAGCACCTGAAAGCTCTGATACCGCAGGGAAAGCTCTTGGCCCGCGCGTAACAGGCAGCCTCTCGTGAGGTCGATCTCAAAATCGCCAAAATGGTATCCAGTGACTACCGACTCTGCTGTGGCCGCCACGGTCGCACCCCTCTACAGGTGAGAGTCCAGTCGATTAATGATAAGAATAGCGCAAAAGTGGGACCGAGCAAGAGGTTGCGCGTCGAAGATCATCCGCGCTCCGGGCAGGAGCGTTTGCTTCCCCTTGGTGAAATTCCTGCCGGGGCGCGAGTAACTTCCATCATTCAGTGCACATGGAGTTCGCGGCTTCCTTGCCGATTTTCCGATCAGTGGAAATCCAATGCGGGGGAGCCCCACGATGTTGTTAAAACTCCGCGGCTCGAGAGGTGCCGCGAGCCGGCTGCTTTTGGGCGCGCGAAAGCGAGCTCACGACGATTCTTCGCGAACTTCGTCAGGCGCCGGTCACTCGTCAATTAATTGTGGGTACAATCGGAAGCGTCTGCCCTGGGCGCCCGCATGCGCGCGATCGCCATTTTCTCCGCTTCGCCCCTGCCCAAGGGCGTACGGCCCTCACAGCGGCTCTGGGCGGCCCTTTTCCGCATTCCTGCTGCACGAAGCTGCAGAGCAATCTGCCACCTATTAGCGAACCAACCAAGAGGAGCACATGAGAAGAAGCCCTGAAGCCTTGAGCGGCCTCATTTCCAGGAGTACCGACCGATCGATCTTCGCAGGGGACCGCTGCTGCCCATCGTCCCTGCCGATGCGCTCAGAGTGGCCGCTGCATCGCCCCTTTCGACCCGTGACGACGAATGGCGGCGATGATCCCAAAGACAAAGAAACCAGCAAGGAATATGGTTCCGCTCATCGCCTCGATCAGCGGAGCTTTCATGGACATAAGCAGCACTACGGCCATCATCAATACAACCAGAGCTGCAATTTTCATACAGTATCCTCCTGAGCATTCGAATGCGAGTTCGCGTGGAACGAACCTTCTTGCGGGGTGGGGATCAGGTTGGAAATGGGCTCGCTGTTCGGAGGAATTCTACGCCCAATGGCAGACAGGCGTCCAAGGAAAATGGGCACTGCGCAGCCTTGAACACCAGATGATTCCGGAGACTCAGATATGCCGGCCCGCGCATCCATACATAAGCGCCCCGCCAAGTGGTCTGCTTCCGGAAGGCCCTGATGCTCCAGTCTCCTTGGCTGCCTCTGTTTGTCGCATCGAATCGCGTTTGCACCCGCAGACAACTTAAGCGCCGAATTTCTTCTCGAAGGTGAATGGAATCCTACCCGCGCCAAGGCCGGGCCTAGCCTTAAACGGAGTTAATCATGCATATAAAGAAGCTGATCGTGTGTCTGAGCGCCGTTGTGTTTGCAGTTGCCGCATTCACCCAGGCAGAAGATTCGGAATCGTCAACCAATCCCTCGCCCGTCGCGTATATTTATGTCGCCCATACTCCACACAACAGCAACACGAACGAGATTCTCGGCTTTTCCGTCGCGGCCGATGGACGGCTCACGCCGCTCACCGGCTCACCTTTCATGGAAGATGTCACATCCATGGCTGTTGACGGCTCGCACCTGGTTGCGGCCAGCCGCTCCACTCCGGAGGTAAACACCTATGCCATCCAGCACGATGGCGCGCTCACCTTTCTGGCATCCACCGATTACAGCCAGTACAACAGCTCGTCCGACGATTGCGGCGACGCCGGCCAGATCTTCTTCGATCACACCGGCGATGATCTGTACATCCAGGAGTTCAACGGAAGCAGCGCCTGCGCCAATACCGTGGTGGCCTCTTTCAAATTAAATAAATCCAGCGGCGATCTCAAATACCTGGGAACGGATGTCACCGGCGTGTTTCCCGGCGAGAATATGGCCGCCTCTTTCACCGGCAACAATCTCTACGCTTACAGCGCAGTCAACTCCGACTGCATGTACTACGACATCTATGGCTATCTCCGCACGAGCAGCGGCGATCTCAAAAGCCTGAACTTCAGCCACAATCTTCCTGAGCCGCGCTCGGGGGTGAGCCGCTACGTTCCCAACCTCGCGGCCACCGATCCTGCCAATCACGTCGCGTTCACTGAGCAGCCCGCCAAACCTCCGGCGTGCGCTTCGGGTCCGCTACAGCTCGCCACGTACACGATCGACTCCAAGGGAAACCTGACCACCGCGAGCACCTACAAGAACATGCCCGACACAAAGATCGCCGACGCCTACGATATGAAGATGTCGCCCTCAGGCAAGGTGCTCGCCCTCGCCGGCCAGCAGGGGTTGCAGGTCTTTCACTTCAATGGGGCCGAGCCCATCACCAAAGACACGGGACTGCTGACCACCGACCCCGTGACGCAGATGTTCTGGGACAACTGCAACCATCTTTATGCCATCAGCCCGTCAACGGGAAAGCTGCGCATCTACACAATTACGCCGACAGGATTCGCGGAGGCGCCCGGCTCGCCGGTGGCCATCGCCAGCCCGGTCGATCTTGCCGTGCAGCCCTATCCGCTGCCCTGAGTGCCGCTCCTCGGGCCAGGTTAACTGACCACCCAGGAGCGGAGCGCGATGATCATGCCGCGCGATGCTAGTTCTCCGACGGCATATCAATATGGTCAATAACAAGCACCTGGGCGGGTAGTTTCGCTTCCTGCAATTTCAATCCCAGCTGCTCCTGAATGGCGGTAAAAAGCCCGGGCAAAGAGCTGCTCCTGCTGTTGCCCGGGCGGTTTTCTTCGGCCTCCCAATCATCGAGCGACCATCGCAGAGTCAGGTCATATCTCCCGACGATTCCGGTGCGATCGAACACGGGACGGTCTGCGACGAAGCGCTGCAGGAAGGTAGCGAAATCTGCCAGGGTGGCGTTGGCAACGCTCAGCTGACCGGGCGCGTAGCCGACTGAAGGGATGCCATTCGGCGGCCTCGTGCTCTTGCTCAGTTTGGGGCTGCCTTTTGCAGGCACTAATTCGAAAACGGACAGAACTCTGCTTTGATAGTGAGTGGTGAGGCGGAAGCGATCGGCGAGAAGATTCAGCACCATCTTCTTGAATTCGTCAAATGAAGGCCTGGTTTGGCTTTCGGGATCGGCAACAAGGTCAAATTTCTGCGTCTTCAGCCATTTGGGACCGCCGGCGATTTCAGCCTCGTGAAGTCCGTAGGCGTATTGGAGCAGATCGATCACAGATGTGCCGGCGGTTACGAATCGATTGCCTCGGATTTGTAGGGCTCGAGATTCTTCCGGAAGGCTTGGCTTGATGGTTGCCACCTGAAACCTTAGGGGCAAGTTGGAATCGGGAGAGCCAGGCGAGGGAATCTGGCTGAAAGCCGATGCCGTCAGCGCACCAAGCAGGAAGAGAGCTGAGCATCTCATTCCCGGTCGGAGGGGAATGCGCCGACGGCCTGGCCATCGCCCACGTTTTGGCCGCCCAGCACAATGGCGTGGCTGGCAATGCGCGCATTAGCGCCGATGCTGGTGGGGGCCAGCTTCACCTGGTCATAGGTGGCGGTGAGATGCGCGTGCGAGTAGATGCGCGCGTACGATCCAATGACGGCGTTGTTGCCGATGGTGATGCCGCCGCGATCGGCCAGCAGCGCACGCTGGCGGATGATGACCCCGTCTCCGATCGAGAGATTATAGCCGTACGTGACTTCCACTCCGTGATAGATCTTGACGCCTGCGCCCATCCTGGCAAAGATGTGCCTGCCCAGCATGCAGCGGAAGCGCAGACCCAGCCAGTGGTTCAGCCCCAGCGGCGAGCGGTCGAACATCTGCCAGAACCAGAGCAGCGGCTTGCGCTCGCTCAGCTTCTCGCGGTCGGCATCGGCGAAGTGCTCGGCTTCGATGGTCACGTTTTCGGGATCGAGCGACAGGCTCACCACGTTGCCGGGAAGCTCCGAGGTCAGCGTCAAGTTGAGCTTGCCCCCGTGCGGGCGGCCCAGATAGAGCTGGTAAAGCTGGTCGCGAACCACCTCGGCACGCCGCTCCGGCGCGCGATGGCGGGTGAACTCCTCATCGAGGAACGCGACCCAGCGGCGATAGACCTCTTCCGCCTCCGGCGTGGGGTGCGGAACGCCCTGGTTGGTGTTTGCCATACGATTTGGACGATACACCAGGCAGGCAGGATGCAGCGACAGGCGCCGGATTCCCGCAGAGCGCCCGATCCTCTATTTCTTGTTGCGGCGGGCGGCGATCTCGTGCATCTCCTTGCCCCAATGGGAGCGGTTGATGAAGATCTGCATGGTGAGCATGATGATGTTGCCGGTGCACCAGTAGAGAGCCAGTCCCGAGGCGTAGTGCAACAGCATGAACCCGAAGAAGATGGGCATGGCAAAGGCCATCATGCGCCGCTGCGAGGGGTCCATCCCCGGCGAGGGAGTGATGTACTGCGTCAGAAACATGGTCACGATGATGAGGATGGGCAGAACGTAGGTCGGGTCCGGCTGCGACAGATCGGGCAGCCACAGCCAGTGCGCCTGGCGCAGCTCCACTGCGTACTCGAGCACTCGGAAATAAGGCCACAGCAGAATCAGAGGCACCAGCATGGGCAGGCAGTTGCCATACATGTTGACGCCCTCGGCTTTGTAAAGCGCCATCATCTCGTTGTTCATCTCGGCGCGCCGCGGGTCGGTTGCCTTGATGTTCTTGTAGCGGTTCTTGATGGCGTTCACCTTGGGCTGGATGCGCATCATCTTGAGCGAAGACTTGGTCATGGTGATGCGCGTGGGCAGGAGCGCCAGGTTGAATACCACCGTGGAGAGAATGATGGCCCAGCCCCAGCTGCCGATACCGTGATTCACCATAAAGCGCAGAATCAGATAGAGCGGCTTGGCCAAGAAGCTCATCCAGCCGAACTGAATCAGCGAATCGAGGGTCGGGCCGTCGCGCTTGCCGTCAGGGCCGATGCAGTGTATGGACTCGAGAACGGCGGTGGCCTTCGGTCCGGCAAACAGACGCAGACGCGTATCGCCGGTCACCGAGCCCACGGCTACGCCCAACACGTCGGCCGGAGTTTTTTTGCTGTTGGGGTCGTTCAGGTTGCTGGGCAGGTCAATGGTGTTGTGCAGCGTGACTACGGTCGCGTCCTCGGGCGTCTCCGGCAGGAAGGCCGCGGCAAAATAGAGATCCATGATGCCGGCGTACTGATAAGGTTCTGCCAGCGTATTGTTCCCGCTCACTTTGGAAGAAGACTGCGAGCCGTCCTTGCCGTCGATCTCCCAGGCAAAGAAGGACGGCGTACGCGTCTGCGCCCGGATCATGGAGGACTGCGCGAACTCCGCCATGTCGCCGAGACCCGCCGGCCACTCCACCAGTGCGCGCACCGGCTCGCCGTCGCGCGTGACCCTCGTCTCGATGGAGACCACGTAGCTGGAGTCGAAGTGGATGGTCTTGACCACGTCCACGCCGTTGGCGGCGTAGTGGAAGATGACGGTCGATGGGGCGAGCACCAGTCCCGTCACCGAGGGCTGCGCGCCTTCCACCGTCACCTGGTAGAGCGCCTGGTTCAGCTCGGTTGTCAGAGCCGGCTCGTAGGTGAACAACTCCAGCGGCACGCCGAAACGCTCCGATGCCCGCGCCTGCACCAGGTCGAGCGGCTTGCCCGCGTTGTCCATATATTTCTTGAGAATCCAGTGCTCCACCGTTCCGCCCCGGTTGCTCAGCACGATGCGGTAAAGCTCGTTTTCAACCGTAATCGTGCTCTCGAGGCGCGCTGTAATGGTGGGCGTTTGCGCAGCCCCAGCGGGCTTCGCCTTCGTGCGTGCGGGCGGAGTCGTCCCCTCCGCTGGCTGCGGCGATTGCGGCTGCTGCTCCGGCTGCCTGGATTGCTGTTGCTGTGACTGTGCCGGCGCGTTTTGCGAGGCCTGCCGGTTGGTCATATATTCGTAGCCGAAGAAAACCAGAAGCAGCAGGAGCATGAACATCATGCTCGAACGCATATCGCCGCCACCACCGCCGGGCGAAGACCCCTGAAGGTTGGGATTTTTGATTTCGGGCAAAGGTTACTCTCTGTCGATGCGAAAGGCGGCGGGCATCAGCCGCTCTTTCTAATGGTAAAGGTTCGCGGGCAGCAGGGGCCGGGAATGGGATTCGCTGCATCAGGGATGCGGTCCGGGCGCCCGGCCGTGCCGGGAACCGGATCAAAACCGCCAGGCGTAAAGGGATGGCAGCGCAGCAGCCTCCACGCGGCCAGTGCGCAGCCGCGCAACGGACCATGTGTGGCGATGGCCACGGCCGCATACTCCGAGCACGTGGGCAGGAATTTGCATCCACCCGGACTCACCGCGTGCAACGCCGGTGAAAGCCAGCGCTTGTAAAAAGCCAGGAGGGCAAGAAGCAGGCGCGTCATGATCGAAGCCTTGCCGCCGGAGGGTGCTGCGCTTCCGCGGGAACCGCACCGCGCCGCACCTCGGCGCCGGCCTCTTTCAGGATACGCACGATCTCCGCCTCAAGTTTCCCGAATTCCATGGTAAGCACGGCGCGGCGGGGATGAAGGATCAGGTCGAATCCCTGAGGGAGCAGATCGATATTCCTTCGCAGGGCCTCGCGCATACGCCGCTTGATGCGGTTGCGCTCATGCGCCTTGCCCAGCACCTTGCCCGCCGTGAGCCCGACGCGCGAAGCCGGCGCCGCGCCGCCGTCTCCCGCCTGCGCGGCCAGAAACCAGCTCATCGATGCCGATTGGCGCTTGCGCGCCGCCGCGTACGCGCGCTGAAATTCGGAGTGTTTGCGCAGCCGGGATCCCTTCAGCGTCTGGCGCCGCCCAGGATTCGCAGGCAGGTTCATGGAATGGCTTTCCCGGATTGGCTCTCGCGGAATGGTTTGCATCGGAGCGCCGGCTCAGAGCCAGAGGTTCGCGAGCACATCTCCGTATGCGGGACGGGAATTGGGACCGAGAGCTGCGCGCGCATGCGCCGGGCGCTAGTCACGATGGCCGGCGCTTACAGAGACCCGCTTGCGGCCTGCGGCCCGCCGCCGGCTGAGCACCGCCGCGCCGGACTTCGTCTTCATGCGCGCCCTGAACCCGTGGGTCTTCACGCGGTGGCGGCGGTTGGGTTGAAATGTGCGCTTCGGCATTGATCTGCGCTCCTCTTATCTCGAAAAAAATCTGTCTCTTCTTGAACCTCTTCGAGTATACCTGAGAGCAGATTCTCTTTCCAATTATGGGCGCTCACACGCAGCACGGCAAACCGAATCAGCACTCCCGAGCATCCTACTGTACGCGGCATACAAAGGTCTTCACCGCCCCGATCAAACTGCAATTCCCCTGCTGCCCTCAGTAACTGTGGTAACCTTCTCAGCTGGATTCACCATCCTTGGTGCAACTGCTCGCAAGCTAAAAAAACTATGTGAAAGAGACGTTGCATTGATCTCCAGATGTGCTACTATCGGGACCGTTCAAGAAAGTTTCACACGCTGTCCTTCGGGGCAGTCGTTTACCCCGCCCCAAGAGCTCGATCTTCAGGGGCAGACCAGCGGCATACAGGTATCCGGGCTTCGGAAAGAGTGCGACGCAAAGTCTTGCGCTTTGCGCCATGAGTGATCCGTTGTCCGAATTCCGACAAAATAGCCTGGCTCCCCCGTGGGAAGCAAAGGCAAGGATAAGTACGATGGCACTTGCGACTTCGCCGGCTTCGGCGCCCAATCCCTGGCTTCAAATTCTTGCAGCCCTTGAAAAGAAAGTCATCCGTCAGTCCTTCGAGACCTGGCTCAAACCCACACGCTACAGCCATGCCGCCGGTCGCACTCTCTACGTGCGTGTGCCTTCGCCGGAGTTCCAGCACATCGGCGACAAGTACAGCGATCTGATTCAGGAAGCGATCGACTCGCAGGCGCTGGAATTCGACGACGTGAGCTTCGTCACCGTCGAAGAGGACCCGTCGATTCCTCCGCAGCGCAAGGATGGGGGCTTCGGCCCGGTGCCGTCGCACGCACCCACGGCTCCCCCGCCGGCAGCGCCGGCGCGCTCGCCCGAGCAGGGCCGCTTCGACTGGTCCACGGCGGCACAGCTCAATCCCCGCTACACTTTCGACAATTTTGTGATCGGCAACGGTAACCAGTTTGCGCGCGCCGCGGCTCTGGCCGTGGCCGAGCGGCCTTCGCGCGCCTACAATCCGCTCTTCCTCTATGGCGGCGTGGGCATGGGCAAGACGCACCTCATGCACGCCATCGGCCACGAGGTGAAGCGCCGCCAGCCGGTCGCGAACATCTGCTACGTCTCCGCGGAAAAATTCACCAACGAGATGATCAACTCCATCCGCAACGACCGCATGACCAGCTTTCGCGATCGTTTCCGCACTGTGGATGTGCTGCTCATCGACGACATTCAGTTCATCTCCCAGAAAGAGCGCACGCAGGAGGAGTTCTTCCACACCTTCAACGCCCTGCACGAGAGCATGAAGCAGGTGGTCATCGCCTCGGACCGTCCGCCCAAGGAGCTGACCGAGATCGAGGAGCGCCTGCGCTCGCGCTTCGAGTGGGGCCTCATCGCCGACATCCAGCCGCCCGACCTCGAAACCAAGGTCGCCATCCTGCAGAAGAAAGCCGAGAGCGAGCAGGTGCAACTGCCCACGGACGTGGCGCTGTTCGTTGCCTCCAACGTGCGCACCAACGTGCGTGAGCTGGAGGGTGCGCTGGTGCGCCTGATCGCCTGGTGCCAGAGCTACAAGATGGAGATCACCCTGGCGGCCACGCAGCAGTGCCTCAAGCAGTTCATCGACATGCAGGTTCGCAAGATCACCATCGACGCCATTCAGCGCGCGGTGGCCGAGCAGTTCGGGATGCGCGTCGCCGACCTCAAGCAGAAGAACAACTCCCGCAACGTGGTGGTGCCGCGCCAGATCGCCATGTACCTGGCCAAGCAGATGACCGAAGCGAGCCTGCCGGAGATCGGCCGCCAGTTCGGCAACAAGCACCACACCACCGTCATGCACTCGATCGGCAAGATCGACGAGCAGCGGCGCAATGACAAGGACCTGCACCGCACCCTGAACAAGTTGCAGGACCTGCTGAACGCGTAGCGTGCCCATGGGCGGCGGTTGAAAAGCCCGCGCTGTACTCCGCAGCATAGGCTTTTTCGTTGCGCCGCATTTGCTTTGCCGTTCCTTCTAGTGCGCCTGCAGCACGTTCACATCCTTGCTCAGCGCAAAACTCACCACCGTTTCCGCCGGAATCTCGAGGTTGCGGTTGCCGGTCGCGCCCGCCGCGGCCGCTCCCGCGCCACCACCCACCAGGCCGCCCACCACCAGGCCCACGCCGCCGTGTGTCACTCCGCCGACGAGCATGCCCAGTCCCGATCCGCCGCCGATCAGCCTCGCCGCGCGCTTGCCTCGCGCCTGCCCCGCGCGCTCCAGTTCGCCGGTCGCGATGCGATAACGGACGCCGCGCACGGTGAGCGAAGTCAGCCGCAGCTCCAGCAGCGGCCTGCCGCGGAACGGCCCGCCACGATGTGCCGCCGCCACTTCCCCCTCAACGGCTGCGCCTTTGGGAATCACCGCGCTGCCATCGCTTGCCGTCACGGGCTGCACCACTTCGCCCGTAAATAGTTCTCCCGCGTGGCTGCTTCTGGAGCTCAAGCTATGGTCGATGCGGATCGCGAGTTCGGTCCCCGCCGGCACGGTCACGCTCGCGGGCGCTGCCGGTTGCGCGAGCTGCGTGGGCGCGGGGGAAACCACCGGCCCCGACGGCGAAGGAAGTGGCTGGCCAGGCGCGGGCTTGCTCTTCGCGGTCGTCACCACCTCGTTCTGCTCGCCCCGCGCGGGCGGCTGCACGGTGATGGTCGTGGTGGTTCCGTCCTTGCCCACGGAAACAATCTGTTGCGCCTGGCCGGTGGCCGCCGCTTCCTTCTTTGCCTGGTCCAGGGCCTTTTGCTGTTTTGACTCGCACCCGCACACGCCGGCCGCTGCCAGCGCGGCCGCCAGCACGATTGCTTTCACATTGCGCATCGCAAGCCCCTTCTCCACGCAAACTCGAGTCCACGCAAACTCAAGGCAACCGAAACCCGCCTTGCTCGGCACGGGAAAAGAGATGCAAACGGGCAAGCACGAACTTGCGCGTGTCCAGCCCTGAAGAGACAGACCCTCCCAATTCTAATTCGAGGGCCGGGTCATCAACTCCACAAACATCTTTTGAAACCTGGACAGGTCGAGATCGACTTGTGCATGCACCAAGCGCACTTGCGTCTCCGGCTTCAGCTTCTCGGTCCACGTCAGCGTATCGCCGTAGGCCGGCCCGCGGCTCAGGTCCACGTCCATGTAGAGCTGCTTTTCCTTGGTGATGATCGAGGGATCGAGCCACGCGCAGGCGGCCAGCTCATCCCACATGTAGTAACGGTTCTGGCTCCATGCGGCAATGTAGCGCGCGGCCGGCGAGGGCGACTTGGCAATTTCATCGACCATCGCCTGCGTGAACGGCGCTTTGATCGACACGTCCACAGTGGTCACGTCGATGCGCGGCCATGCGGCGCGCAGCACAATGTGCGCCGCCTCGGGATCGAACCAGAAGTTGAACTCATGTCGCGGGCTGGTGGCGAACTCCGGATCGTCCGTCTGCGGATTCAGACTGCTGCCCATGAGCACGATCCCCTTGCTCATCTCGGCGAAATGCGGATCGATGGAGATGGCGAGTGCGATGTTGGTCAGCGGTCCGGCCGCATAGATGGTCACCTGGTGCGGATGCGCGCGCACCTCGCGCACCAGAAAATGCGCCGCGTCCTCGTCGATGGGCTTGAGCGTCGGCATGCCTTCCGGCAGCGGCGGAAATTCATACGGCCCGTGCGCGGTCAGCTTCTCCGGTGTGCCTGGCGTTGGTCCGTTCTGCGCATCGACGAGCGTCGATGGACCTTTGCCCCACGCGCCCAGCCAGGTCACTTTGCCATAGAGCGCCGCATCGAGCTGCGTTTGCTTCTCATCGCGCACCAGCGGGAACACCGCGCCCCTGGCCACGGGCACACCGGTGTGCCGGGTGAGCTCCAGCATGCGCAGCGTGTGCAGCGTCTCCTCGTCGCACCACGCGTCGCCGGTCACCATGGTTATGCCCAGCACCTTCACGCCCGGCGCCTGCAGGAGCGCCAGCATCGCCATCTGGTCCGATCCGCCGGGCCCGGCGCCGTCCTCATCGACGAGCACCAGCCGCGGCTGCGCATGGACGGCCGCGCCGAGCAGGGCCGCAGCCGCGACAACCACAAGCAGAGATTTCTTCATAGTTGGGATTGTGGCACATCGGAGGCCGTGAATCACCGACCTCGAAAACGGAAATCTGCAATCTGATCCCCGGCTTACCGCCGGCCAAATCCGCGCGGGTTTACGGGCGGCTTCACCGGCAAGTTCGTCTTGCCCTCGGGAAAAATCACCAGGAAGCGATTCGGTCCCTCGCCCATGCTCGCCGTCTCCACGCCCTCGAGCTCGCGGCAGGCCAGGTGCACCAGGCGGCGCTCGCGGCTGTTCATGGGCGGAAAGCTGTAGGGCACGCCGGTCGAGCGCACCTTTTCCGCGGCCGTCTCCGCAGCCAGCTGCAGCTCCTGCGCGCGCAGGGCCTTGAAGTTCGCGGCATCGAAGCTTACCGCGCTGTACTCGCGCTGGTCGAGGCGCAGAATCTGCGCTGCGATGGTCTCGAGCGCGCGCAGCAGTTCACCATTGTGCTGGATGACCAGAGGCACATCGGGCCCGGCCAGCTCCACATTGATCTGGCTTGCCCCCGCGCCTTCGGGGCCACTGGCGCCTTCACCCGCCGAAATGCGGTACTTCAGGCGCAGGCCGCCCAGCTTGTTGAGTGAGTTCAGGAATCCGGCTATCTTCTGCGCGCCCGCCTGCAGGTCGTCGATTGGCATAAGAAACAAGTATCGCAGAGCCGGGTGGCGGCGGGAAAATCGATTCTTTCAAGGGGTGCACGGGACGGCTTGAAGACGCCGGCCGTCGCGCCGCTTACTGCTCGCCCAGGAAGATGCGGTATTGCTGCTCCAGCACGCCGGAGGAGCGCGCCAGCAGAATCTTCGAAACGTTGTACTGGTACATCGACTCCACCAGGTTGGTCTGCGCCGTGGCGAGAGAGGCCTGCGCCGTCACCAGAGGAAGGTTGTCATCCACGCCGGCATTCACACGATCGGTCTCATCGCTCAAGGCGCGCGCGGCAAGATCGACATTCGAGCGCGCCACATCCACCAGCTTGGCGTCGGCCGTCACGTCGAGCAGCGCCGAGCGCACCTGCTGGTCGATTTTCACGCGCAGGTCGTCCAATTGCGCCTGCACCGCCTGGAGCTGCGCCCGAGACGCGTCTTCATCGCCGCGCAGCCGCGCCTCGCGGAAGAGCGGTACGCTCAATGTGCCTACGGCGGTAAAGTCGCCGTGCGTTCCGGCTCCGTTCACGGTGCTGGTGCCGTAATAACTCGAGAAGCTCAGCGTGGGCAGGCGCTGGCTGCGATAGGCATTGTGCACCGCCTTGAATTCGACAGCCTGATTCTGCAGATTCTGGTAATCCTGCCGGTCCTTGTAGGCGATCGCCAGCACCTCTTCCGGGGTTTGGACCGCCAGCTCGTTGAAGGGCGACGTATCAGTGAGCTCGATCTTCTGACCCGGGTCGACGCCGATCTCGCGCTTGAGCAGGATCAGGTCCTTCTCGAGCTGATCCTGCGCCGCGATCACAGCCTGCTCCTGCGCCTGCAACTGCACTTGCGCCCGCACTTCGTCCAGGTTGGCCGCTGTGCCGGCCAGGTGCGCGAGGTGCGCATGGTTGAACAGCACCTGCGCCTCGGCAACTTGCGCCTGGGCATTTTCCACCTCGCTGCCATCGGCTACCGAGCGCAGATATTGCGTGGCCACGTCCTGCACCACCTGGCCGCGCGCCGTCATCTTGGCAAAGTAGGCCGAGCGACTGGCCGCGCCGGCAGCTCTCCATCCGGCAATTACGGGCCCCGAAAAAAGCGTCCAGTCCAGGTGAAACTGCGCGTCCGTCAGCGTGTCCTTGGTAATGAGCGTGAGCCCGGGCGGAACCTTGCCGCCGGGGAAAAGGGATGTGAACTTCGAGAGAATATTCGGATTGAAGCCGAGCGCCACCAGGTCGTGCTGGTAGAAGCCCGTGTCCGCAGAAAATTTGACCGTGGGCAGGAATTCCTGGAGCGCCTGGTTTTTCTGGCCTTTGAGCGCCAGTTCGTTGGCTTCGGCTTCGCGCAGGCCCAGATTGGTTTCGAGACCGCGGTGCACGGCATCGTCGAGAGAGAGCTTCAGCGTCCCGTCCGTCGCCGGTTCCACCGTCACGCTGCCCCAGAAGGGATCGGATGCCGAGCTTGGATTCTGCGCCTGCGCAGATCCTCCGGCCAGCGCCATCCAGCCGCACGCGGCCGAGAAAAAAATCAATGCTCCCGGCCGCCACGAAGACAAAGGAGTTCCCGCCCTCACACGCATTATCTTCTCAGATGAGGCCGAGCGCCGCGGGGATTCACAGAGGCAATCTTCGCGCGCTGTTTGCACACCTTTAAGCGTCGCTCGGCGGTCATTCACCCGGTGGTTCCCGGCGCTGCGGCCAGCGACTCCATGCGCACTTGCTCGCGATAGAGAATCGCGAAGGCCACTGAGTATGAAGACGACACGCCCATCATCACGATTAGCAGCACGCACACAAAACAAATCCCCAGCAGGATGATCCCGGTGATCCACCACGCCGGCCCCAGATGGAAGAGAAGCACGGGAACCGCGCCGCTGCCGAAGAGCAGCCCGAAGACCAGCTCGCATGCCAGCATCACCGCATAGCTGAGCGCATAAAGCACCAGCGCGACGAGAAAAATGCGCAGCCTTCCTCCCTGCGACAGCCGGTTGCTGCGCCGGATGGCCTCCCACGCGGTCAGATTTTCTGCCAGGCTGGCGGGTTGCGCCAGCACAAGCCGGATCGCCGCCAGCACGGCCCACGCCATGGCCGCCAGATAGAGAAGCGCAGCCAGAAAGATTGCCACGCCCGCCATTGCATTCGGTACCTGTCCGTCGTGGACGACAATGGCCAGTTCGGCAAGACCGAATATCAGCGCAGGCAAGATCATCGGGCCGCTGATGATGATCTGGCGCAGGAGCAGCAGCCAGAAATAGCGCCCCAGCTTGCTCCATCCCACCGCGTACGCCTCGCGGAACGTGACCGCTCGACCCGCATCGAGTTGTAGCGCCGTGTAGCTCGCAGCCGGCTCGTAGAGGGCGAAGGTAAACATCCACCCCGCGATGCACGCGAGGCCCGCGAGCAAGCCGGCCGCGATCACCGCCCATCCCAGCGCGCCAATCGGCGGGTGCGCGTACTCGACGCATGCGAACACCATCCCTGTCACGACCGCGTACGCCACGATCACCACCCCGGCGGGCGGTGCGCCGATCGCGAGGAACAGCCTGAGGTGCAGGCGCATCAACTGCCAAATGCGCGTGAGAACCTGGCCGAAGGCTTGCGGATGCAATGCGGCTTCCATCGATCGACCTCGGGGGCGGGTGAGCCAGGTGCGGTCGGCATGTGGAGGAGGTTGCGCACCATTGTATCCCGACGATGAGGAGTTTTCGGGAGCCCGCACTGGCGCGAAACTGAGCCATCCGGCTCTAGGTCAGCCCATGAACATGCCGCCGTTCACGTCGAGCACGTGGCCGGTGATGTAAGCGGCGTCGTCGGAGGCGAGAAACGCAACCGCCTGCGCCACGTCCCGGTCCGTTCCCGCGCGTCCCAGCGGAATTTCGGCCAGCATCGCCTTGCGCTGTTCCTCATTGAGAACGGCGGTCATCGGTGTCTCAATGTATCCCGGCGCCACGGCATTCACCGTGATCCCGCGCGAAGCCACTTCGCGCGCCATGGCCCGCATCATGCCGATCAACCCCGCCTTCGACGCCGCGTAGTTCACCTGGCCGGCCTGGCCCGTCCGCCCCACCACGCTCGAGATATGAATAATCCGTCCCCAGCGGTTCCTGAGCATGGGGCTCAGAATGGCCTGCGTAAGCAGAAATGCTCCGGTCAGGTTCGTGGTCAGGATGTCATCCCAGTCCGTGCGCTTCATGCGCAGCATCAGGCCGTCGCGGGTGATGCCGGCATTGTTCACCAGGATCTCCACCTTGCCGAAGCGCTCGAGCACGGCCTTCGCCGCAGACTTGATCGACTCTTCGCTGGCCACGTCGAGCGCGAAGGCTGCAGCCTTGCCGCCGGCTGTTTCGATCTCGCTCACCGCCTCGCTCAGCCTGGCCTGGTTCCGCGCCGCCAGCGCCACCGTGGCTCCCGCGGCGGCAAGCTCCAGCGCGCAGGCGCGGCCGATGCCCTGCGAAGCCCCCGTCACCAGCGCAATCCGTCCTGCCAATCCTGGCATATCTCCGGTTCTTTCCTTTTTTCCGCGCAAGAACGGTCCTGCGCTCCGTTCCTCATTGTAGAGCCTCACTTCTGCCGGGGCCTGCCTGCGTAAGCGGGTTACGGCGCCGATCTTTCGCTGTGAAAGGGGTTTTCTATGCGCCCTGGCCTTCTCGCCGCTATCTTTGCCGCCTCCACTCTCTGTGCCGCTGCGCAACAGCCGGCATCCTCCACATCCTCGGAACCGCCGGTGGCTCTCACCATTTACAACGAGAACTTCGCCGTAGCCCGCGCCACGATCAGCCTCGATCTTCATGCGGGACGGAACGATGTCTCCACCAACGAGGTGACCACGCAGCTCGAACCCGATTCCGTGATTCTCCGCGATACGGCCGCGAGCCCGTCCGCCGCTCCCAGCTTCCGCATTCTGGAGCAGAACTATGACGCGGCCGTGGTTACACAGGATTGGCTGCTCAGAAAATACGAGGGTAAGACCATCGAATTCGTCCAAGGCAATATGCCGGACAGCCCGACGGTGAAGGGTACCATCATCCGTGCTCCCTTGCCGCAAGCCCAGAACCCTTACGGCGGTTACGAGCCACCTGCCGAACCTCTCATCGAAGTGAACGGGCAAATGGAGTTCCAGCTTCCCGGAGTCCCGCTCTTCCCCGCGTCGACGGACGGCCTGATGCTCAAGCCGACCCTGTGCTGGCAGATCGACTCCGAAAAGGCGCAGAAGCTCTCGGCGGAGTTAGCCTACATCACCGGCGGCCTCAACTGGGAGGCCACCTATAACGTGGTCACGGGCAAGAGCGGGGTTATAGGCAAGGCCGGCTCAACCGCGGCGGCCGAGGAAAACGCGGACGTGGTTGGCTGGGTGACGATCACCAATCGCACCGGCGCCGATTTTCCCCAGGCGCGCATCAAGCTGATGGCCGGAGACGTGGCCAAAATTCAGCCGAATGTTTACGTGGGCGCCATGAGACCTCCTATGGCGGTCGCGGAAAGCGTAGTGGTCAACAACCAGGTGACGCAGAAACCCTTTGATGACTTTCACCTGTACGACCTGCACCGCACAGTCTCGCTCCAGAATGGGGAGACCAAGCAGGTGCAGTTTCTTGAAGCCGGCGGCGTGACCTTGAAGCGCAGCTATGTCTATGACGGCGCCGATCCCAACCGCCAGCAGTATTATGGCGGCCAGATTATCCAGGACCAGAACTACGGGCTTGGCTCGCTGAACGGCACGGAGAACAAGAAGGTGCAGATCGTCGAGGAGATCCAAAATACCGAAGGCAATCATCTCGGCATCCCGCTGCCCGCCGGGCGGGTACGTCTCTACCGCCGCGATGCCGATGGCCAGATGGAGTTCGTGGGCGAGAGCGTCATCGACCACACGCCTGTCGAGGACGCGATCAGGGTCACTACCGGCAGCGCCTTCGACATCAAAGGCTCGCGTCGACAGACCTATTTTTATGTCGACGATAGCCGCCGAACACTGGAAGAATCCTTCGAGATCAAGCTGACCAACCAGAAATCCGCTCCGGTTGCCGTTTCGGTGATCGAACACCTCTATCGCGGCGCCAATTGGGAGATCGTGGAGAAGTCTGCCGATTACACCCGGCTCGACAGCAACTCCATCGAGTTTCCGGTGCAGGTTCCGGCGAAGGGCGAGGCAACGGCGACCTACAAGGTGCGCTACACGTGGTAGGCGATCCGGACAGAAGCAGGGCCGGCGCGTTTCAGGAGCAATTCGACCAATCGAAGAGCCGGGGATCGCCGATATCGGTCGCGGCCAGGATTTGCGTTCAAATGGCTCTTGCATATTATAGTTAATATGATATAATTCAGATGAACTATATGCTGCGAGAGCTTGGAATCTGGGAGATTGCGGTCCTCGCCACGCTGCGGGAAGCGCCCATGCACCCGTACCAGATGCAGAGGCTTCTGCATGACCGCCACAAGGACGAGATCCTCGCTCTCAAACGTGGTTCGCTCTATCACTCGATTGGCCGCCTGGAACGTGCCGGACTGATTGAGGCCTTAGCCACCACGCGCGATGGACGCCGCCCGGAACGTACCACCTACCGCCTTACGCCAGCCGGCCGGGAAGCTCTGCTCAACACCTTGCGCAAGGTCGTCTCCACGCCCCGCCGCGAGTCCTCCGAGTTCATGGCGGCGATGGCCTATCTCATTCACCTCACGCCGGAGGAGGGTATCGCCCGGCTGGAAGACCGGTTGCGGATGCTGAAGAGGCAAATCGCGCAGACCGATACCCTCATGACGGCCGTCTCCGCCTGGGTAAGCCGGATCAACCTGATCGAAACCGAATACCTGCTGGCCATGCTGCGCGCCGAGCGGGATTGGGTGGCGGGGCTGGTGCGCGATCTGCGCGAGTCGCGCCTCGACTGGAATCTGGAAAAGATCTACACCGAAATCAAGGCCAGCACGGAAGCCGCAGGCAGCACAGAGGAGTAACTATGCCTGAACAAACCACTATCTCGACGCGACCCGGCGCGCGCTATGCCGGCCCTGTATGGACACTGATCCTGCTGGCCCCGCTGATTGCAGAGGTCCTGAACGGGGCAACGCGCCTGAGCGTCCTCTTCGCCTTCATTCCGGAGACCATGGTCTGGGGCTGCGGTGCGCTGCTCTGCCGCGAACTGGTGCGGCGCTGGCGCGCCGGCGGCGTAAGTCTTTTGCTTCTCGGCCTCGGTCTTTCCATTGCCGAGGAGTTTGTCATCCAGCAGACGTCGCTGGCGCCGCTGCCCTTTCCCGGCGCTCACGCCGAGTACGGTCGAGCGCTGGATGTCAACTGGCTCTACTTCCTTTTCATGCTCGGCTACGAAAGCGTCTTTGTGGTGCTGGTTCCGGTCGCGGTGACGGAACTGCTCTTCCCCGCGCGGCGCAGCAAGGCCTGGCTGCGCACGCGGGGATTCGCGGCCATCTGCGTCGTGTTCGTGGCCGGCTCCCTTCTGGCCGGTTACGCATGGATCAAGCGCGCCCGGCCCAGCCTGCACGCGGCTCCTTATCAGCCGCCCATGACGACGGTGGCCGCGGGCGTGGCTGCGATTTTTCTGCTCGGTTGGGCGGCCTGCGCGCTGCGCGGCACCGGGCGGGGCGGTGCAGAGCGCGCAGGAAAAACCATTAGTCCCTGGTTTACCGGAACGGTCGCCTTTGTGCTCGCTGCGGGATGGGATTGGCTGATCGCGCTGCTGTTTACGCCCATCCGCTTTGCGGCCTGGGTCGCGATTGCCGGGGGCTGCCTGTGGGCACTGGTTGCATTCCTTCTTGTCCGGCGCTGGTCGCAATCAGCCGAACAGGGAGCGCCGGGATGGAGCGAAATGCAGCGCTGGTCGCTGGCTTTCGGCTCCATCCTCGCCATCATGAGCACGGGCTACCTGAGCACCAAGGGGTGGAAGCACGCGGACCTTGTCTTCAAGGCAATTCTGAACGTGCTCGCCGTTGCGGGGCTGATCTGGCTGGGCATAAGAGTGCGCACCCGCAAAGCACAGCCGGCCGGGTAACGGCTCAGAGGGAATCGCGCAGAAATTTGCATGAAATACAGGAAGCAGGAAGCCGCCTTTAGCCCGAAGGCGATGCTGCTACCGTGACCGGCCGGCCGGCGATCGCGGGCCGCGCCAGCTCCGTGGGCCAGATGTAAACGGCGAGACGCCGCGTGTAATGCAGAACCGGCTCAATCCGCGGGAGTTCGACGCCCACGGTGGAAGGGAGATCGTTGCATTCGATCTCCGCCTCCGCCTCTTCGAGCGGCCAGGGCACGTAGTGCAGGTTGGCGCGGATGGGCTGCCCGGTGCGGTTTGAGCTGAACAGGCAGGTGCGCTCGGTGATGTAGTACTCGAAAGTCCCCGAGCGCAGCTCGGCAGTCTTGTGCGTCGGTCCCAGGCCGCGGTAGCGCGCCTTAAACATGACTTGCCGCCCCGCGAACAGGCGCCGGCTATAGAACGCGAACTCGCGCTCCGACCGTTGCTCGAGGCGCATCTCCGCCCAGTAATAGGGCAGGTGGTAGACCATGCGTGCCACGGCAATTGCCACCAGGTTGCTGGCATCGAGCGAGAAGCAATAGATACCCGGGGTTCCCGTGTACCGGTCGCGAACATAAGTGCGCAGGTTGAGATCGGGAAAGCTGCGCACGCCGGGAACCGAAGGCACGCCGCGAATTTTGATGCGATCAAGCCAGAAGGGCACCACGCCCAGCCAGGCCGAGCCCTGGTAGGTATCCACCTCAAGCCAGTCGGGAAGAAGCGAGGCAAGCGACGAAACCGGAACCGGCCAGTGCGCGAAAAGCAAATCGTTCCAGCGCTGGGTCATAGCCCAGCGGCCCGAAGGCAGGGGCCGCGGTTTATGCGACGTGCGTACCAGAAATTCCTGCATGGCTTACTCCCACTCGCCCGGTGTGGCTCTCCTTTCTAAGAGAGGAGATGCCGCCCCGAAGGGTTGCCGAATCCTGCACTGTTGCGCACGAACCTCAATGACGTATTCTGGCCGCGAGACCCGGTCCATGTCCAGCGAATCTTTTCGTCCTCCCGCCTCCAGCAACCAAACGGAAGTCTATGCTGTGCATGGAGCCGATCCGGAAATCCTGGCTTACGCCATGGCCAAGTACTCCCGTTCCGCGCTTTCCATGCGCGAGTCGCTGGCCGAAATCAGCGCTCAGCGCGCCGAGCAATTTCTCAATACCTTTTATTTTCAATACGGTCACCGCTCCATCGCCGACCTGGCCCACATCGCCTTTGCGGTGGAACGGCTGAGCCTGCTGGCGGCCATTGTCCTGGTCGACGAGCAGAGGTGGGACGGCCAGGAACGCTCCACCCGGTACCAGAATTTCATGAAATCGGGCTGGTTCTTTCCTGATTTTGGAGAAGACTCCGCCTCGGCGCAACTCTACTCCGAGACCATAAGGAATCTCTTTGCCGCCTACCAGCAAATCGCCGCGGCCGTCGAGGAGGTGCTGCGCCGGCATGTGCCGCTACCCGAGGCTCTCAAACCGGAAGCATACGCGCGTACCCTCCGCGCCCGCGCTTTTGACGTAGCGCGCTACCTGCTCCCTCTCGCCACAAACACCTCGCTCGGCCAGATCGTGAGCGCGCGCACGCTCGAGAGCCAGGTCGCCCGCCTGCTTTCTTCGCCATTCGCCGAGGTGCGCGAACTGGGCGCGAAGCTGCGCGAGGCCGCCACCGGCCCTGCGTGGAACGTGAACGCTGCCCCGGCTGCGGCTTTTGCCGAGAAGATTGCCGCACTCTCGAGCGGCGCGCTTGCCGACGATTCTGCCCGCCTCCTCACCCGCGAGGTCTGCACCGCGCCCACGCTGGTCAAGTACGCCCAGGCCAGCGCCTACCAGGTCGCGACCCGCGCCGAGCTCCGCCAAGCCGCGGCGCAGATTCTGGCGCCACTTTCTTCCCAAAAGCCGCCCCACGTGGTGGTCGATCTGGTCGAGCGCACGGAGTCGCTCGAGGTGGAGCTTGCCGCCACGCTGCTTTACTCCGCCAGCCACCACCCCTACCGCCAGATTCGCGACCTGGTAGCCGGGTTTCCAGCCTCTCGCGTTTCGGAGATCATCGAGCTGGGGGTGAAACACCGCGGCAAGCACGACGAAACCCTTCGCGC